>JASHOC010000290.1 GCA_030041305.1 Acidobacteriaceae bacterium | reverse complement strand
CGCTCGCCAACAGCCGATTCCATCACCAACCCGACCCGGCCAGCAAACCCAACAGTAAACTCGAAGCCGCATATCACAAAGCCGACAAGGCCATTGAGAATATCGTTAACCTGTTAAAAGCCGCCTGATGTTACTCGGTAGTTTGTTGAAGTATTCTTGTTTATGATTTTCGATCTAAGAATCTAATAGCTCTTCTGCACCTTCTTGATATTCAGGTTTCATTTCCTAGAGCCTGTTATTAACTTTGAAGGGCGCCGCAAGCGAGCAAAATGCCGAAGATCCCAGCAAAACGCGGATTCTGGGGATGCTCGGTTCCGGCTGCGCCTACGATTTCCATTTGTCTTGTTGTACCTTCAAAAATTCCATGCTGATTCCATTGGATTTACGGGCGCAAAGTTAATAACAGGCTCTAACCAATTCATCCGTGGAAATGACATACTTGCAGATTCGATAGTCCCCACGCACGCCTACCGTGCCATCCATAGAAGAGTTTGAGTATGGCTCTGCAAGAAAGTTCGGACTTCCGGATTGCATTTCAAACTTATCTCCTCCCGGCGCTTCTTTTGCAAAGAGCATCTCAACGAAGGCGGCGCGCAGGTCGGGAGGATCAAGGGGTCAACAGCCATAGCGGGGATGGGGCACGGGGACAAATTAAGTTGCAGGCAAGTTACCAGGTGCGCCTCCCTCTCTGAGAGGTGCATTAATACTGGCGATTTTGGCGTTTTCCGCTTTCTGCATCGAAGGTTATTTCAGAAAATTACGAGATCGACCGCGACCCTCCCCGGCTGCTCAGCATGCCTTTATGTCCGAATCCCGAGTCCAGTGGTTGCAGATTCTGTTGACAACGGCGGCGCGGTGAAGGATTGGCTGCTTGCTCGATTTGCTCATTTACGTTGAAACTTCCCGAAGTCTCGCGGGTGAGAAATACTGTGCGCAGGCAGACCGTACGACGCGGGCTTAACCGAGTTTCACGGTGAAGGTCGCCGGCGCCGGATCAGTCAGGTCCCGCGGCAGTCGCAGCGCGTCGATTCGAACCTGCGTACCCAGAGCAAAAACTCCCGGCGAGAATTGCGCTTCCCCATTGCGCATTATGAGCGTTACGCGCGGGGCCTTGTCAGCATCGCGGTAAGCCGGATGGGTGCGTGGAAACCACGCCGGTTCGCAAAGGCCGGAAGACAGATAGAGACTGACCAGGTCACAAAAGCCAACGGCGCCCGCCCACCGCTTCATTTCCTCCGGTTTGAATCCATGCCGGTTTTCGATGGCGGTTCTTCGCGGGATCTCCTCGTCGAGGAAAGCGTCGTGGCCGGGACCGGGCCGGTGGGCCAAAGCCGAGAAGTGCCGGCTGATCAAACAACGCGTGAGAGGAGGACCGGCTTCCGCGATCTCGATCGACAATTTCCACGAGGACAGTTCGTCATCGGGCATCGCCGGGAATGGTTGTGGATCGCGTGTGGCCAACTGCGCGAGCTGGCGATCGTCGCTCGGTTTCCAGCCTAGATCGTGCCGGGCTGCGGCGTCGACCACTTCGGCCGGTAATTCGCCAAACGCATCGGTCAGCAAATGCTGCGCGAGTTGGCCAGCAAGAGCCGAATGACTGAGTTGCGGAACGACGCCCCAGCGATCCGCCGCATGCTTCTGGGACCGCAGGAAGAGCTCGATCGCCGCCCTCGGCTCGGACGGCTTCGAGGCTGGGCCATTGGCAAATCTCAGGATCATTTTCGCCTTATCCCGGCAGCGGGCAATTAACCGCCTCGCTTAGAACGTTCGCGCACAGCGCTCATCGAAAGTTCGCACATCGCGCGGACCGAGCGCCACAATTTCAATTCCGCCGGCTCTTCGCCGCATGTTTGACCCGGACGCTTCCGCATATCGTTCAAAGGACAGGCGCCGCCGCGGGGAGCCGCATATTGGTTTGGATGCGCTGGTTTCGCCGCCCGAAATGCGCGGATCTCCCGCTGAGTTTGTCCCAGGTTGCAATGGGTTCAAGCGACAGCGGGCGCCGCCGTCGCGCGGACTTGTGCGCGTCTTACGAAACGCAGTATTGCCGCTGCGTCGTTCGTATTTTGAATCCGTTGGACCGTTGGCCCAGCGCGCAGGAGCACGCATCGCGGCGGGGGCTACGTAGCGGCGCTATGATGGCCGGAAGGACATTCCGCTTTCGAGGAGCAGGCGCGTGAAATTGGCTGCCGGGAACATCGACGGGGAACAATGCTGGCCTGCGCTTCCGCTGTCTTCCTGGCAAGACACCTGCGAAACCCTGCACATGTGGGCGCAAATGGTGGGCAAGGTGCGGCTGGCGCTCACGCCAGCGGTCAACCATTGGTGGCACGTGCCGGTCTACGTCAATGCGCGTGGATTGACGACCTCGGCGATCCCGTATCGCGGCGGCGCGTTTGAGCTCCAATTCGATTTTCTGGAGCACCAATTGGTGCTGCGCACGATAGACGGGAGCGAGCAGTTCCTCCCGCTGATCGCCCGCTCCGTGGCCGACTTTTATCGCGAGTTCATGAACATGCTGCGGGAGGCCAGCATTGAAGTAAAAATCTGGAGAATGCCCGTCGAGATTCCCAATCCGATTCCGTTCGACAAGGACTTCACCCACGCCGCTTACGATCGCGACGCGGTGCAGAGATTCTGGCGAATTCTCCTGTCGGCGCAATGTATCTTTCACGAATTTCGGTCGTGCTTTGTCGGCATGTGCAGTCCCGTTCATTTCTTTTGGGGCAGCTTCGACCTGGCGGTCACACGCTTTTCCGGGCGACACGCGCCCGAGCGACCGGGCGCCGACGCCATCACTCGCGAAGCCTATTCCCACGAAGTCAGCAGCGTCGGCTTCTGGCCGGGAGCTGGCTTGGGCGATCCGGCGTTTTATTCCTATGCCGCGCCGGAGCCGCAAGGATTCTCCGCGGCCACGGTCCGGCCGGCAGCGGCGCACTATGATCCGCAACTTCGCGAGTTCATCCTGATGTACGACGATGTCCGCAATGTGGCGTCCCCTTCGGCTGCCCTGCTCGATTTCTGCAATTCCACTTACGAGGCCGCGGCCACGCTCGGCCGCTGGGACCGCGAAGCGCTGGAGCGCGGGATAGCTTCATGAAATGATGGTTTTCGTTTCCCTCCTGTCCTTCGCCGCGTGGGTGTACCTGATCGGATTCCGCGGACGGTTCTGGCTCTCCACGCCTGCGCTCACTGCCCGGACACCCTCGGGCCAATCGAAGATCGTCGCGATTGTCCCGGCGCGCGATGAGGCGGAGAGCATCCGGGAGAGTCTCCTGTCGCTTCTGGCGCAAGATGATCCGGGAGAGCTTTCGATCATCGTGGTGGATGACAACAGCACGGATGAGACGGGTCAAATCGCAGCCTCGCTCCAGGCGGACGGGCGATTGACCATCATCCCTGGCCAGCCTCTCCCCGGTGGTTGGACGGGAAAGCTCTGGGCGATCCACCAGGGGTTGGCCCATGAGAAAGCCAAAGCCGCCGACTACATGTTGCTAACCGACGCTGATATTGTGCACGGCAGGGATCACTTATCCGACCTAGTTGCCCAGGCCGAGGCCAAAGGGCTGGACCTCGTTTCCGAAATGGTTCGCCTCCATTGCACGACCATGGCCGAACGCGCCCTGATTCCGGCCTTTGTCTTCTACTTCCAGATGCTCTATCCCTTCGCCTGGGTCGCCGACCCGGCCAAGCGCCTGGCGGGAGCCGCCGGGGGAACGACGCTGTTGAGACGGGCTACGCTCGACCGCGTTGAAGGTGTTTCCCGCATCCGTGGGCGTCTGATCGACGATTGCGCGCTCGCGGGTGAGGTCAAGTCGAGCGGAGGCCGGATCTGGCTGGGCCATGCCGAAGGCGCGGTTTCGACACGCGTCTACTCCGGCTGGCGAGACATTTGGAACATGATTGCGCGAACCGCCTACACGCAGCTCGACCACTCGCCGCTCAAGCTGCTGGGTTGCATCGTGGCCATGGGACTGGTGTACGGCGCGCCGCCTCTCGTGGCGGTCTTGGCGCATGGGCTCCCCAGAATGCTGGGACTTCTGTCCTGGTTCGCGATGGCGTTTGCTTTTCAGCCAACGCTGCGCCGCTATCGCCGCTCCTGGCTGTGGGGAATCGCGCTGCCCTGCATTGGCATGTTTTATCTTTGCGCGACGCTGGATTCGGCCGTGCGGCGCCATGCCGGCCGTGGCGAACGGTGGAGAAGCCGCATTGATCCCGAACCGCCCGCCTCATAAGCACGGCGTCGACTTCAGAAGTCTTCCTATTCGAACCATCCGGAGAGGAAAACGCGCGAATTGCGCGACTTTCATCGCTTCGCCACCGCGCCGGTTCCGCTTTCCTGGAAACCCATGCCTCCGGTGGGCACGAGCATGCCCCCATCCACCGTAAGCAAAGCTCCGGTGATGAACGACGCCCAATCGCTGGCTAGAAACGCGATGGCGCGAGCCACTTCTTCGGGACGTCCGATCCTTCCCATGGCGTGCGCCCGCGCGCAGCCGAGCAGCACCGCTTCCGGATCGGGCGACAGATCGGCCGCCCAGTGCAGCAAGGGCGTGTCGATCGCGCCCGGCATCACGCAATTGGCCCGCACATTTTTCTTGGCGAAATCGAGAGCGATGGATCGCGTGAGGCCGGCCAACGCGTGTTTGGCGGTAACGTACGCTGCCGAACCCGCAACCGCGGTCAAGGTCTGGACCGATCCGACGATCACGATGGAGCCGCCGCCCCCGGCCAGCATGTGCGGCAGTGCGCTGCGCACGGCGTAAAAACAGCCATCGAGATGCACGCCCAAGGTCTCCCGCCACACTTCCAGGGTGGTGGTTAGAACATCACCGTAGCGCTGGATTCCAGCGCTGTGCACCAGCACGTGAATGCCGCCATGTTGCTGGGCCGCGGCGTCTGTTGCCGCCTGAACGCTGGCCTCGTCGGCCACTTCGCAGAAGTGAAACGACACGGCGTGTCCTTTGCCGGCCAACTCTTCCGCCAACCCCTGGCCCTTTTCGCGATTGCGGTCAAGCAAGGCGACGCGCGCGCCCAATGCGCATAGAGTCTCCACGGTAGCCGCGCCGATGCCGGTCGCGCCGCCGGTAATGACGGCAACCTTGTTCTTAAAGTCGAAGCTCACAATGACCCTCCCGCCACAGACGAATCCGGTTTCGATTCTACCCGGACGGCCACGGTTGCCAGCGCCCGTACGCTTACCCGCGCCGCTTCAGAGCCTGTCGGCAACTCACTTTGCCTTTCTTCAAGCACATGCGCCAAACACGCGCGCGCATGGGTGAAAAAGCGCAGGTCCAAAGCCAAAGCCAGGCCGCGCAAGAACCGTTCGTGTGCAATCGGCCCTTTCCTCTCCTATTCGCCGGAAAAATCGGACCTGACTCACAAGAATGCATCAGAAAAGCTGCATATCGAAAACGGTTGCACCAAGCTTGGTGAAATCCACAGGGTATGCGCCGATTTGCACTTGCATTCACAGATTGAACAGTCGTAGCTTCACAACAACTGATGATTCTGTAGCGAATCGGAAGTTGGCAGCCGGAACGGCAGGAAGAAAAACAAACGGTGCAAGCCGGGAGTTCGACATCAGGCCGGGCAGGAAATCGGACGCCGATGAGAGTCGGTGACCGATGGAGGGCAGAGCCAGAGAGACGAAAAGCGGCGCAAGCCGAAGATTGGTCGCTGGCCGATCCGGAGATGCAATGGAAAGTGGAAGTCGGATACTCATCGTCGGCTTTGCCGGCGATGCAACGTCCGGTGGAAACTGGAAGTTCATCACAAGCGCGGCAGGTGGATGGGCATGCGGCGCAAGCCGGGTGCTTCGAAGCCAGCGAGAGATTGAGGGTGCAGCAGCCGATGAAAGTCGGAGGTTCGCCAGAGGTCGAGCTTAAAGAGCCAGGTTTCGAGGGAGTTGGGGGTTGGTCGCCGGCAAGGCTGGAGGATCGAACAACCGGCGCAAGCCGGAAGTTCGGTTGCTGGCTGAACCGGAGGACGCAATCTTCGGTGGAAACCGGAAACTCATCTTGGGGCCACGCCCCAGGACGCAAAGGCCGGCGGAAACCGGAGGTTGCTCCTAGGCCTAGCCGGAGGGTGAAAGATGCGGCGCAAGCCGTATCGCTCACTGCCGGTCGAGCTGGAGGGCATGACAACCGACGCAAGTCGGAGGTCCGCCGCCGGTCGAGCTGAAAGGACAGCCACTGGCGAGGGTCGGGGGCCGGTCGCCGGCGCGATCAGAGGAAAGGGATTCGGCGCAAGCTGGAACCTGATCGCTGGTTGGGCTGGAGGATCGAAGGACAGGCGCAAGCCTGGAGTTCGATCGCCGGCAACGGGAGAGATGGATTCCCAGCGCAGGCTGGGAGTTGATTGAAGCCGATGCGGGTGACGCAGGTCAGATTGTACTGCGGAATGATCACGATATGAGGGCGCCAGGGACTTCGGTCCCTGGCGTTTTCGTATGTTGGGGGGTTCTGCTGGCCGGGGGCGCTTGCGACGCATCCTATCTTTATCGTGTTTGCGGCGGTAACGCTGGTCGCGGAGATTTGACAATGCGATTTAGGATGGCGGGAAGAGTTGGCGCAACGGCTTGTGCGGCGCTGTTGTTCGCGGGCCCGGCGTGGGTGACGAGCCGAGCGCAGGGCGCGCCGGAGTCAAGCGCGCTTTCGATTCCCACGGTGCAACGCATGCTGCCGGTGGATCTGAATCGTCTGCTGCGCACGCCCGAAGCCGAAAAACCGCTGGTGCTGCAGGTGGGTTCGCGGGTGATGTACCAGCAGGCTCATATTCCAGGAGCGGATTACGCAGGGCCGGGCTCAAGCCAACAGGGGCTCAAAATGCTGCACGACCGGGTGGCGCGGGTCCCGCGGAGAACATTGATCGTGATCTATTGCGGCTGCTGCCCCTGGGACCACTGCCCCAATATAGGCCCTGCGTATCACGAACTGCTCCGAATGGGGTTCAAGAACGTCAAAGCGCTTTACCTCGAGAATAATTTCGGCGCCGACTGGGCGAATGGGGGATTCCCCGTTGCAACCGGGCAGTAGCTGGCGCGGAGCGCGGGCCATGGCTCGCGCCGCGTTGCGCGGCTTGATTGCTGTCTGTCTCGCGTTGGTTTGTCTTTTTGCCGGCGGCGCCTCGACCGGCGAGTTGGCTGCCCCTTCGCTCCTCAACCAAAAAGCGCCGGAGTTTGTGCGCACTGGCCTCGACGGCGGACGTGTGGATCTAGCCAGCTATCGAGGCAAGGTGGTGCTGCTTAATTTTTGGGCCACCTGGTGCGCGCCGTGCCAAGTGGAGATGCCGGTGTTTGCGGCGTGGCAGCGGCGCTACGGGCTGCGCGGTTTGCAAGTGCTCGGCATTTCGATGGACGACGACGTCGCGCCGGTGAGCCGGCTGGCGGCCCGCATGAAGCTCGGCTATCCCCTGGCGATGGGCGATGCGGAACTGGGCAAGCAGTATGGAGGCGTGCTCGGGCTGCCGATCACTTTCCTGGTCGGCAGGAATGGCGTCCTGAGGGCGGAGTTTGAAGGCGAAACCGATTTGAAGGCATTGGAGACGCGCTTGACGGCGCTCCTCGCCGAGCATTGAGCGCAAGCGACGCGGCTTCGAGGTTTCCGTTGCGCGCTATCGCGCGGCGATGCTATGACAACCGCTCGCCGCGCAGAGGTTTACTTGGCCGCGGTTACGGGAGCTGCGGCTCCTGACTTGGATAAGCTGCGAATATAAAGGATCAGGTTCCACACGTCGACATCGGTGGCTCTGGATTTGTCCTCGGGTGGCATCTTATCTTTGCCGGCGCGGATGGTGTCGAAGAGTTCTCCATCGCGTTTGTCGGCCAGGGTCTTGGGATTGGTCCAATCGTCGAGCGTGAGGCCCATACTGGTGGCCAAGTCCGATTTTCCATTGCCGGTGTCGCCGTGGCACAGGGCGCAGTCAAAGCCGTAAATGTTTTTTGCTTTGGCCAAGGAGTCGGCGGTCGGTTTGATCGGATTGGTCGCGTCCACTGGCACCGGCAAGGCGCCCCCGGCCGGCGCCGGCGTGGCGCTGGGGGTTTCGTCGGCCGCCGCAGCAGGCGCGGGCGTTGGGGCGGGCGCGGTCTGGGCCGGAGCGGGAGTCTCGGGTGCATTTCCGGTCTCTTGCGGTCCGGGGCCGGCCATCGCCCCAGGCGCAACCGCAAACACAACCCCCCCGAAAAGAAGCAAAATCGACTTCAACATGACAGCCTCCTCGGCAACAGATGTCAACGAACAGGCATCTCCGTGTCGATTGAGAATTCTGCCACGCATTATAGGCCGAAAATTACGCGATGGGCTATGCTCTTTCGCACAGCAGCGACGAGCGATCGATGGGCAAAGACTCTATGGGCGGGTTACGGAACCTAGTTTGAGCCGCAGGATGGCGGTCGCTGATGCCGGATTTTTCAGTGCATCGCTCCCGGGCCGGGTCCAGCGCCGGGGCGGTTTTTGCTAAGGAGGAATGCCAGCGCAATGAGCACCACCGACATCCAGGCGAGCTCCATGTAGACGTCCTGATAGCCCTGAGTCTGGGCCTGCTGGATGAGCTGCCGGTAGATCGAGGCCAGCGCCAAGCCGCCGGCGTTGGCGGCGCCGAAGCTGCCGCCGAGGAACGCCGACAGCGCCTGCCGTTGCTGTTCGAAGCCGAGGGAGCCGGGCTGCATGGCCTGTTGCAGGTGCTGCTCGTGCCACATGGCGCGCGTGGTCACCTGCGCGTTGGTGACGGCGATGAGAATGCTGCCCCCGATGTTGCGCACAAAGTTGATGAGGCCCGCCACCTGGTTGCTCTCCTCCTTGGGCATGCCCACGTAGGCCGCGTTGGTGATGGAAATAAAGCAGAAAGGGATAGGCAGCATCTGCACCACGCGCAGCCATGAGGCCTCAGCGAAGCTCATCTGCAGGTTGGTGACCTGAGCGGCGTAGCGGAAGCTAATCACAAACAGGATGAAGCCGCCGACGGTTAAGTTGCGGGCGGAGAATTTGCTCGTGGCCCATCCCGCCAGGGGCATCACGAGCACCAGCGCGATGCCGCCGGCGGTGAGCGCCAGGCCGGCGGTGGTGGCGTTGTAGCCCAGCAACTCTTGCGTGAACTGGGGCTGCAGCACGGTATTCGCGTTGAGCACCCCGCCCACCAGCATCATGAGAAAGCAGCAGATGGCGAAGTTTTTGAAGCGAAATAATTTCAGGTTGATCAGCGGATTCTTTTGCCGCCATTCCCAGATCACCAGCCCGAGCAGGCCGACAACAAACAGGAACCCGAAGAGGCGGATGAAGTTCGAGGAAAACCAGTCGTTTTCCTCACCCTTATCGAGCATGATCTGCATGGCGCCCATGCTCAGGGCCAGGAACGACAGACCCAGATAATCCATTTGGCGCAGGCGCGACCGGTCGGGTTTGATCCACGGTGGATCTTCGACCAAACGGGTGACGAGAATGAAGGCCAGAATGCCGACGGGGATATTCATGAAGAAGATCCACCGCCAGGAGAAGTTGTCGGTGATCCAGCCGCCGAGGGTGGGGCCGATGGACGGCGCCAACACGGCGACCAAGCCATAGAGCGCAAAGGCCTGACCGCGCTGATGGGGCTCAAAAGAATCAGCCATGATGGCCTGCGCCATCGGCTGCAATCCGCCGCCGCCGGCTCCCTGGATCACGCGAAAGATCAGCAGCAGAGGCAGGGAAGGCGCAATGCCGCAGAGGAAACTGGCGGTGGTGAAAACCAGAATGCAGAAGACAAAGAAGTTCCGGCGGCCCATGAGGTTTGAGGCCCATCCGCCCAGGGGCAGCACAATCGCGTTCGAAACCAGGTAGCTGGTGAGCACCCAGGTGCTTTGATCTTCGCTGGCGCCCAAACTGCCGGCAATGTGGGGCAGGGCCACGTTGGCGATGGTGGTATCGAGCACCTCCATGAACGCCGCCAACGCCACGGTCATGGCGATGAGCCAGGGATTGACCCTCGGCTTCCAGACCGCGTGATCCTCCACCGCGGGGTTCACCACGGGTGCGGTTGGCCCGTCGGCAGCGGCAGGCATCGTCGTGTCGATCGCAGACAAAAACTACTCCTCAGTTGGTCGCCTGTTTTTCCCCCAGAAATGGGGAAGTAGGGCCGTTAGCGCCGGGTCAGTCTGGACTGCGGCATTCTCTGAGTCATCGCGAGCCTTCCACCATCGTACAGGGCCATCGCTTCCGCTTACCGCGCCGGCTTGGCTTGCCCGACCCGCGGATTTCCTCGTCTCTCAAAAAATGCATGAGCGCTGCGCCCCCGACGTCTATTTCATGCGGTGCGTACGTCCATCTAGATTCGCGGGGGTGGGGCTGGGGTGCAGGATTCGCGAACGTTGTCCATAGCCGCATTCAATCGAAGAGCCTTTGGCAAGGCAAGGAAAACCGACGGCGAAGGGCTCTATCTCGGCTTGGTTTGTTGCGCATGGAGCACAGATGTGGGCGTACAATGCAACGATAGTAGTGTCGCGCCGTTCGTATGGCCTCTGTGCGGTGGGCAGGAAATCCCCCGGCCGCAGGGCTCTCAAACGCGCCAGGCGCAAGAATCCAGAGCGGCCGGAATTCCCCGTTCACCGACAAAACCCGTCAACTTCGCTTCAGGCCGAACCTGAACGCCACGCAAATAGGAACAGCCTATGTTTGATAAGTGCTTTCTGCTTTCCGCAGCCTTCGCGCTGCTTGGCGCCGCGCCGATGTTCGCTGCCGGTCCTTCTTTTCACCCCGATGTTACCTTCAGCGGTTCAAGCCTTAACGGCTGGCAAACTGTGGGCCAGGCGAGTTGGCGCGCCGACCATGGCGAGCTGATCGGCACGCCTCAATCCGGGGGCGGGGGCTGGCTGATGCTGGATCACGGTTATCAGGATGTGGGACTCTATGCCGAATTCCGCTGCACCGGCGGCTGCCAAACCGGAGCGCTGTTCCGTGCAGAAAAAACCGCCGACGGCTGGAAGGGCATCTACGTGGCGCTCACCGAGCCGGACACCCCCTCCTACAGTGTGACCCTGGATGCGCAGGGAAAGATCCTGACGCGCGACAAGCTGCGCCGCGGCGGCGGCCTGATCCGCGTGGCGCCTCCGCCCAATCCCAATGCGCCGCCGATCCACTTCAACTTTCCCCACTACAACGTGAAGTTACCATTTACGGCTCCCGACACCAGCCTTCGCGCCAATGAATGGAACGAGATCGAATTCATGTTCGACGCCAACATCGTCCGCGCCGTGATGAACGATGGCCGCGAATACGGTGGCGTTGCGGACGAGGGCTACGGCCCTTTCGCCCTGTATGTGGGCGGAAGCGGCGAAGTGCGTTTCAAGGATGTTGCCTATAAGGATCTGGGGCTGAAGGTGCGCCTTCCCGACAAGACGTCGCCTGACTTCCGCAAGCAGCAGATTAGCGATTTCTACTATTCGATGACCACCGCCGTGGCCGATTTTAACCATGACGGCTATCCGGATATCGTTTCCGGACCCTATATCTACTACGGACCCGACTACACGAAGAGAAGAGAGATCGCGCTTGCCGAAACGACCAGCCCTTCCACTACCTTTAACGAGTGGTGGGTGGAGTATGCGGCCGACTTTACCGGCGACGGCTGGCCCGACGTGATCAATGTGACGTATGGGGGGGAAAAGAGCGGCGTGTATCTGTACGTGAATCCGAAGGGCGAAAACCGCCGTTGGGACATGTACAAAGTGGTGTCCAACGTGCAGAGCGAGATTGCCGTTTTAGCCGACATCGACGGCCCCGGCAAGCCCGCAATCGTGTTCATGGGCGATGGATACGTCAGTTACGCCGAGCCGGACCCGGCCAATCCCACCGCTCCCTGGATTGTCCACCATGTGTCGGAGCAAGGTTATGGGACGGCACACGGTTTGGGCGTGGGCGATATCAACGGCGACGGACGATTGGACATCCTGAATATGTACGGCTGGTGGGAACAACCTCCGGCAGGCAGCAATCAGCCATGGACGTACCATCCCGAAGTCTTTGGCCGCTACGGCCACGGGATCGCCGGCGGAGCGCTGATGGGCGTCTACGACGTCAACGGCGACGGCCTGAACGATGTGGTGACGGCGCTGGACGCTCATGGTTGGGGTTTGGCCTGGTTCGAACAGAAGCGCGACGCCCAGGGGCACATATCCTTCGTGCGGCACATGATCATGGATGATCTCGGGACTCCGAAAGAGAACGCGGGAGGGGTGACCTTCTCAGAGCCGCACGCGGCCTACTTTGCGGATATGAACGGCGACGGCATCCCGGACATCATTATTGGAAAGCGATATTGGTCGCACAATGCCGATTATTTGGATCCCAATCCCTTTGGTCCGCCGGTTCTTTATTGGTACAAGACCGTCCGCGATCCAACTGCTCCGGGAGGAGCGCGGTTCGAGCCGCAACTCATCGACAATAACTCCGGCGTGGGTTCGACCGTGTTAGCCCTGGACCTGAATAACGACGGCGCGATGGATGTCGTGACCGGAACGAAGCTGGGGACATTCATCTTCTGGGGTAAGCCGGGCGCCATACCGAAGTAAGAAGACAGCTCGTTTTACGCGACCTCAGATCGCGCTATTTCAGAGTTCGCAGCGTGAATGAGGGCCTGGAGATATCCGTAGGCAAACGCGTAGCCCTGCAGTTTTCCGGGGTCGCCCTGGCTCGCCGGAACGTGATCGGGCAAGATTCCGCCCGAAAATCCTGAGTCGCGCAAAATGCGAATGATCGGAAAGAAATCGAGAACCCCGTCGTCTGGGTAGACCTCGGCGAAGTGATTCAGGCCGCCGTGAATGGCGCGCATGTGAACCTGGTGGATGCGGCCGCGGTCGGCTAACCACTGCACCAGCGGCGGAATTTGCCTGTTCGCGTCCGTCGATCCCTCCGCGAGCACGGCCACATCCATCTGAAAGCCGTTGTGCGGATCGTCGACGATCATGGCGTAACGCTTATAAGCATCGAAGATCGAAGGCGAATCGAAGTTATCCACGCCCTCGTATCCCCAAGGCAATCCTGGCGGGTCATAAGGGTGGTTGGCCATGTTGACGTCGTACTCGCGGCAGACGGGAATCACGCGGTGCAGAAAAGTCTCGATGCGCTCCCAATACTCGTCATCGCTCAGGCGGCCGAAGGGACTCGCGGGAAGGCTCTTCCAATCGGTTTCGAGGTGAAAGGTGGTGTAGACGGAGCCGCCGCGCCCCGGTTCGGTCCCGTTGCGGCGGATGGGAATCGCCGTCCAATGCTGGCTGATCAGTCCCACGCCCACGGCGCGAGCTTTGCGAATATTCTCGCAGACCTGATCCAGCTTGCGATCCCGCTCCGGGCCGGCCTTCATGACAATGTACCCCGAATCCATGCGGAAACCTTCGATGGTCATGCCCAGGCTGTCGCAAAGATCGCGCATGCGTTTCAATGCGTCCAGATCGAAGGCCCCCGCCTGCGGGCCTTCGGGAGCGATAAAGTCGCCCCAGCCGGTTTTGGCCGCCGCCTTCGGAGGGCCGCTACGGGCGG
>JASHOC010000028.1 GCA_030041305.1 Acidobacteriaceae bacterium | reverse complement strand
GCCTCATCCGTCCTGCCGATGCCCCGCGCCTCTCACCCATCCGTTCTCTGGCCTACTTCCGACCCGTCATAGACGAACTCGGCGAGCACCCAGCGCCGGAAGGCTATATCGACTACCTCCGCCTCAAGCTCCGCCAAGCGATCACCACGCCGTCGGCAGAAGTCCAAAAAAATACGTCTTCCGATGAGCGTTAACAGGCACAACACAGAGAATCGGCAATTCCGGGATAGATTCCGCAAGATTGGGAAATTCCGTACTCGGGGCTGAGTGTAGATCAATCAGACGATCAGTTGGTTTCGGCATCTTGTTTCTACGAGAGAGAGCGCGCAGGCGCCGTGCGCGGCGCTAGGCTGTAGCACGCTGCGCCTCGCGGCGGCCCAAGCGCACGCTCACGATCTTCGAGACCCCCGGCTCCTGCATGGTGACGCCATAAATCAAATCCGCGGCCTGCATCATGCGCTTGGAGTGGGTCACGACCAGGAACTGCGTCTCGCGGCCCAGCGAGCGCATAAGGTCCGCAAACCGGCCCACGTTCGTCTCGTCGAGGGCCGCATCCACCTCATCCAACGCGCAGAAGGGGCTGGGACGGAACTGAAAAATTGCCACCAGGAGGGCCAACGCGGTGAGCGCCTTTTCGCCGCCCGAGAGCAGCAGCACATTTTGCAGCTTCTTGCCCGGGGGCGAGACCACGATTTCCAATCCGCTTTCCGCCTGGTTCTCCGCGTCGGTCACGCGTAGGAACGCCTGGCCGCCCTGGAAAAGCCCCGCAAAGACTCTCCCGAAGTTCTCGTTGATCTGCGCAAACGCCTCGTCGAATTTGGCCCGCGAAATCTGGTCGATTCCCTTAATCGTCTCCTGAGTGTTCTCGATCGACTCAATCAGATCCTTGCGTTGGGTATCGAGGAAGCCATGCCGCTCGGCTGTCTCCTTGTATTCGTCGAGGGCCATCATGTTCACCGGCCCCAACTGCTCCAGGCGCTGGCGGAGCTCGCGGCACGTGTTTTCTTCGGCTTCCAGTTCGTCACCAACCATGCGCGCAAGCTCTGCATCGCCGCGTAATACATTGGCCTCTACGTTCACTTCTGTCAGGCAGCTCGCCTCCAGGTGTTCGAGATCGGCGTGCAGTTTGGCCAATTCGTTGGAGCGGCTGCCGCGGTCCTCGCGCAATTGGTCCACCGCCGCCCGCGCGCTCTTCAACTGTGTTTCGAGGTCCGCCAACTCTTGCCGCAGCGCCTGCCCGTGTGCCGCAATGGCCTGCGCCGCGGCCAGCGCTTCGGTCCGCGCCTGCGTCAACTGCCTTTGCCGCTCCACCAGCGCCACGTTCTCGGCGATGCGCTGTGCGCGTTCCGCCTCGGCATCGGCCCGCTGCCTTTCGACGGACAACACCCGCCGTTCCAGGTCACCGAGCTGGCGTTCAATGCGTTGGAACGTAGCCTCCGCGCCGCGCCGCCGCTCCTCGAGTCCTGCCAGCTCCGCCGTTACCTGCGCGGCCTCCTGCTGCAACCCTTCCCGCTTCCGCCGCAACTCGTCTAAACGCGATTGCATTGCTTCGAGTCCCGTTTCGGCCTGCGCGTGCTCAGCTTCCAGACGCGCTGTTTCTTCGCGTTTGGCCGCAATCCACTGGCGCTTGGCTTCGCATGCATCTTTGTTACGCGCCGCTTGCGCCGTCCACTCCTGCAGGCGCCGCTCGATGCGCTGCGCCTCGCCTTCCATTTGCTTTATGGCTGCGCTCAGGTTCGCGGCTTCCGTTTCCGCCTGCCGCCGCTCCGCTCCGCGCGCTTCTAGTTGCGCCGTCAATTCTTCAATGATCCGCGTTAGCGCCGCTGCCTCCGTCTCCGCCTGGTTCACGCTTGCTTCGAGCTTAGCCAGCCGGCTTTCGGTCTCGCGCAAATCGCGTTTCAGCGCCAGCGGGCCCTCGCTCACCGGCTTGCCGCCGGTCACAGTGGCGTTGTGAAAACACTCTCCGTCTGGTGTCAGAAAATAGCCGTATGCATACTGCAACGCCAGGCGCTGCGCCATTTCGGCGCTGTCGACCAGATAGCCGTGGCGCAGCTTGGGCAGAATCCCCTCGAGCGATCGCCCGAACCCGTTCAGCACTTTGACCGCATCCCGCAGCGGTAGCGCGCCGGACGCGTCGATGGTTTCCGTCCTAAGATCGAAGAGCTCCCCTTGCGCATGATTGTGAATCAAAAACGTGGCGCGCCCGTCACTGGTTTTAAGCAGCCGAACGCCTTCTTCGGCAGCTCCCCAGCTTTCGACAACCACGTAGTTCAGCTCTTCGCGCAGAAACTCGTCCACCACTCTCTCGTGCTCGCCGCTCACCTCGAGAAAATCCGCCAGTGCGCCTACTGGCGACATGCCGCGGCCCAGCGCTCCCGGCTTCAGCAGCTTCCGCACCGTGTCGGTCGAGTAGCCATGGTTGCGGATCAAGGCCTGCAGTGAGTCGCGTCTTCCCTCGGCTGCGGCCTGTTCGCCCCGCAGCTGAATAGCGAGCGCGCGCTGTGTTGCTTCCG
The DNA here is from genome assembly GCA_030041305.1 of Acidobacteriaceae bacterium. Taxonomy (GTDB): domain Bacteria; phylum Acidobacteriota; class Terriglobia; order Terriglobales; family Acidobacteriaceae; genus Telmatobacter. The sequence continues at coordinate 3,583 of JASHOC010000028.1, read as the reverse complement.
CCCCCCGTTGCGCCTGCAAGCTCTCGCGCAGCTTTGCGATCTCGACCTCCAGCCGCTCGAGGGCTTCGGCCGCCAACCCATATCGTTCCCGCCCCCCCGCTGCTTCGACGTTGAGGTTTTCCTGCTCGCTGCGCGCCTGGCCCATCTCCGCGTGCAGCCGCTCCCCCTCGCGTTCCAGCGCCGCCAGGCTTTCCTCCGCCTGCGTCATGTGGTTGCGCGCATTACCCCCTAGTGTGAGTAGGTGCATCGCGTGCCGGCGATTCAATTCCAACTCCCGCTCGGCGCGGAAAACCTCGTCCGCCGCCGCCCGCGCCTCCTGTTGGGTCCCCTCCACCTTTTGCCGGAATTCGCGCGCCTCTCCGGCCGCCGTCTCCAAAAAGCTGCGCTGCTGCGTGCGTTCCTCGGTGATCCCCTCCAAATCCCTCTTTGTCTGCTCCAGCTCTGCGCCCGCCGCGCCAATGCGCGCCTCCAATTCGGCCACGCGCTCAGTGTTGCCCCGCTCCCGCGTCGCCGCCCGCTCCAGCTCAACAGCCGCTTCATTCGCCCGGTTGCGCGCCGTCCCACCTTCAGCATCCAGGGCGTAGCCACGTTCGGTGAGCGCGTGCTGGTTCGCCTCGCTCGCCGCATTCTCCGCCGCCGACGCGTTGATCCGCTCCATCAGTGCCGCAATTTCCGCCGCCAGACGCGCCTGTTCGGCGTCCATCGCCGCCATGCGGCTGGCCAGCACCACGCGCAGCCGGCTGCGCAGCTCTTCCCGCACCGCTGCAAATCGCTCCGCCTTAGCCGCCTGCCGCTTCAGACTATTCATTTGCCGTGTAACTTCTTCAAAAATGTCGTCCACGCGAGCCAGATTCTGTCTCGCGCTTTCCAGGCGCAGCTCCGCCAGTCGTTTCTTGGTCTTAAAGCGCGTCACCCCCGCCGCTTCTTCGATAATCGCGCGCCGCTCGTAAGGCTTCGAGCTAAGCAGTTGCCCGATTCGTTCCTGGCCGATGATTGCGTAACTTTCCGGTCCCAGTCCGGTACCCATGAAAATGTCTTGAATGTCGCGCAGCCGGCACAGCTTGCCGTTCAGCAGGTACTCGCTTTCGCCCGTCCGAAACAGGCGGCGGGTGATGACAATTTCGCCCTTTTGCGGGGTCGAGTGAAACTTCCGCCGCCGGATCTTAAGCACCACCCCCTGCGGCCCTGGCGCCGCCTGCGGCTGGGCTGTATCCGAGTCAGAAAGAGTTTCCAAACATTCCCCGGTAAGAACCCTTTCGCCAACTTCCTCCTCTATCGCATGTCCCGGCTGCTCGGCCGCAATAATCTCTTCAGCCTCGGCCGCTCGCTTCCGACGCAGATTTTCTTCATCCCAATCCTCCGCTCCCTCCGAATCGACCACCACCTCCGGCTCAACCGGCTCCGGCCCCTCGTAGGTCTCCGGATCGACCATCGTCAGCGTTACTTCCGCCATGCCCAGCGCCTTGCGTTCTCGCGTCCCCCCAAAAATCACATCCTGCATGTGCGCGCCGCGCAAGCTCTTAGCGCTCTGCTCGCCCAACACCCAGCTCAGCCCGTCGAGGATGTTCGATTTTCCGCATCCGTTCGGTCCCACCACCACGGCAATTCCCGTACCCCCGACGGTCAGTTCCGTGCGGTCGCAAAAGCTCTTGAACCCGAGGATGTGGATCTTCTTTAATTTCAGCATCTTCACTCCGGAATCATGCCCTGGAAATGTTTCTCGCCTCAACGCCACGGCAATCCGTCCTGGGCGCTCGCCATACCGAAAACTTGCCGCTTGATACAGACTCTACGGAGCCGGACGCGGAGGGTCAACTTCGGCGGGCTCCGGTTTTTGTGGATAAAGCAGGTCGGAAACGCGCCTCTAGAAAAAATCTCTGGAAAACCACGGCAAATCGCAAGAATAAAAACGCGAAATCGCAATTTCGGGAACCTGAATATTCACCCATAAGCGCAAAAAGGCCCGCCCCCAATCCGGGGACGGGCCCTTTCGCGGTTCTCGGTGGCGGCGCTTTACACGTTGAACGAAGACCCGCAACCGCAGGTCGACTTCACCTGGGGGTTCTCGAACTTGAAGCCGGCCGCTTCCAGCGTCTCCACGTAATCGACGGTGCACCCTTGCAGGTACATCAACGACGTGGCGTCGATGAACACCTTCAAATCATCGAAACTGAAGATTTTATCCATCATTCCGCTCTGATTCTCGAAAGCCATCGAGTATTGGAACCCCGAGCATCCTCCACCCACTACGCCGATGCGTAGACCGGTGGGAATCGGGTCCTGCGTCGCCATAATCTCGCGCACCTTGGCGATTGCCATAGGGGTTAGGGTGAGCGGTGGCGTCTTCTTGGGGGTTTCCTGTTCGGGTACGCTCGTGACTGTGGCCATTTAATCTCCCGTCTAGCGAGTGAATTGCTGACTTTTCTCACTGTACAGCGCTTTGGGCGCGTGCGACAAGCCCACTCGCAGTCTTCTTTTAAGATGCGTTAGCCGCCACGAAGGTCGCAGCCCCCCGTTGCTGTTCAGGCAACCTTTTTGAAAAATTTGGTTCCCTAGTGTCCTCACTCGGGACTATGATGGTCAACCAAAAGGGCCCGGCCGCTTCGGGACTCCGTCTTTCCCTTGCCTGCGGCGTCTGGGACCGGAAACTCCATCGGAGGTGGAACCATGACGTTTATGCCGGTCATGTGGGTGGTTTGGAGTCTGCTGGTTCTTGTGATGGCAGGATTGTATATTTATCGTTCGAGTTTGACCAAAGATGAAGAGGATCAGATTTTCCTGGATGATTCATTCGACCACGAAAGGAATGCGCAGGCCGCGATCGTAGCCAAGGTGAACAGGCTCGAACCTGCCTTGAAAGTCTCCTATTGGCTCGTCGCTGTCATGACGGTTGTGGTGATCGTTTACTACGTGTGGGATATCCTGGTCCACCTCAACATCATTACCTAGGTGCTGTTGGAGTACCTGAACAGTGTTGGAGTTCGTCGACTGGACGTCATCGCTCAAGTTGGCGAATCGGCAGTCGCAATCCCAGGGTCTCGCGCGGCGTGCGCCAGTTTCGCCTGTGGAGATCATCCGCAGACTGCTGCAGGTTGCTGCGGGGAGCCAACAGGTTTCCGTTTGTCAATCGTCGAGGCCCATGTGTCGTTCAAAGTTATTTCTGAATCAATGACTTATTTCGCTCCGGGTAATTTCTGGTAGTTTCTTCGATTTCGTTACACTGGTTTCAGGGAACTACGGAAATACGCATGGGGACAGCGGTCTATTCAGGACAACGCGAGGCCCGGGTTTTTACTGATTCTGGAGGCGAAGGCGCCGCAAAAGTGTCCGTAAGCTGTTGATTCCACCGAATCTGTCGATAAATGCTTTGTTTTCCTGTTTTTATCTTTAGTGGGGTAGCTCCCTTAGTACAGTAACCACTACTGGTTGTGCTTTCCGGTGGGCGCGTTTGCTCGCGATGGCCGGTAGCGGGATGGTTTTGTGACCAGGGCGTTCTCCAGCAGCCGGTAGAACAGCATTCCCCGGCGGCGCGACTTTCTACGATTGAAGCGGAACGCGAACTCATCGAGATACGAGTCCAGAT
>JASHOC010000027.1 GCA_030041305.1 Acidobacteriaceae bacterium | reverse complement strand
GCAGTCAAGCACGTGCGTCTTGCTCGCCTGCCCTGTTCCATTTGCCCCATCGACTTTCTGCCTTGGCCCCATCCTTCCGTGCAGGAACCGACCTATGCAACTATGGACCGAATATGAAGGCGTAACCATTGACGGTGTCTTCCCCCTGAAAAAGCTTCTGCTCCCCGAAGGCCGCGGTGCCTTCTTTTCCACCGCCAACGGAAAAGGAGAGCCCACCGTGATGCGGCTCGTCGAATGTCATTTCGACGAGGAGGAGATCCTCACCCGGTGGCGCTCTGTCGACGCCTTGGGCCACCCCAATTTCCTTAAGATCGAGCGCTACGGGCAACTTGCCTTGGACGATCGCCCCGTGGTCTATGCCGTCTTTGAACGCGTTGACGCCAATTTGGCCGAACTTGTCGCTCGCAGCCGGTTGACCGGTCCGGAAGCCGCGCAGCTCGCATCCAGCCTTGCTTCCGCCCTCGAGACATTGCACACCCATGGTTTCGTCCATGAACACGTCGAACTGCACAATGTCTTCACCGTTGGGGACGTGGTGAAACTGCGCAGCGATTGCATCCGCGAGGCTCCCGAAGGAGACGCCGGCTTCGCGGCAAAACGGCGCGATGTCCATAATTTGGCAGTGCTGCTGGCGAAAGCCCTCGCGCAAAATGGGAATCCGGATGCGGCCGGAGAGCTATCTTCTCCGTTCAATGAGATGGTGAGGAACGGACTAAGTGGAACCTGGGGATTGGCCGAAATCAAGGCCGCAGTGCAGGCATCGCAGGGATCTTCGCGTTCCTCCAATGGGCGTCGCTCGTCTTCGGCCGGCTCAGCCGTTCATCAATCGGTTCCAGCCCCCGCGCCTTCGACCCCATCGAGGCCTGAGCCGCCAGAACCCCGGCCCACGATCGTCGCCGGCCGGGCATTTCGGCAGGAATTTGCAGAGGACGGTCGAAAAACTGAGCTTCCCCTGAGAACCAAATGGTTTGGGGTTGCTGCGCTGGCGATGACAATCGCCCTGGCGGCCGGGTGGCTCTTTGCTTATGTGCGTGGGCATCACAGAGGCGCCACCTCCCCATCCGCCCTTTCAACCAAAGCGATAGCGGCGGAGCGGAGCGCCCCCGATCCGGTTCCATCCGGCGTTTCCGTAGCAGGCGTCATACCGGGGCAGGGTCCCGGGCAAACTCTGGCCACCACCCCTGCACAATGGCGCGTGGTCGTTTACACCTACAACAATCGGGCCGAGGCGCAGAAGATGTCCGCTGCGATCGATGGCAAGCACCCCGGCCTCCGGCCTGAAGTATTTAGCCCGAACGGCCACGCACCTTACCTGGTGACGGTTGGAGGTGTGATGAACAAACGCGAAGCCCTTGCTTGGGTTCGCAGGTCGCGAAGGTCTGGCCTGCCCCGCGATACGTATGCGCAAAATTACAGCGCCGCCGCGCGTTGACTCGACCAGGTGGCCTGCACCCTCTCCGTTCCCGCGCCGCATCTGTAGTTCGTCCTCGACCCGTCCAGGGTTGCTGCGATCTGCGGCGCAACCAGCGTGAGCGGATGCGCGTGATCCTTTGGCCTCAGTCCACCTACGACAAGAACTGGCGAAAATATGCGTTCAGCAGACGGTCGCCGGGATCGTATTTCTTCCGCGTCGCATCCAGCAGCGTCAACTTGTCCCCGTACGGCTTCTTCATCAGCGCCGCAGTCAACTTCGGAGTCTGATTCAAAATCGGAATGCCGTTGCGTGCGCTGCAAAACTGGTTATAAGCGTCCAGAAAATCTTCCCATCCCGGGTTAGCGGTTGAAACCGGATCGATGGTCATCACGTTGCCGTTCCAGGAGTAGGAGAGCAGCGCTCTCTGGTCCTGCGCAATGCGGTAACCAACGTATAGTAAGTTCGAGCGGTAGCCCTTTTGCGAGTAATAATCTTTGCAGAACTGAAAAAAGTCCGTCACGGCGGCGGGAAACTGCTCTTCAGCAAATGCAAAGAAGCTGAACGTATAACGGCTGTCATTCGAAACCGGCGGATATTGGATAATTTGATCGCATGGAATCGTATAGTCGCTGGTCACGATGTTTTCCAGCTGGAGACGCCAGGCGGCATTGAACGCGTCGACGATGCCGTAGCGGATCGAAGGAATCGCCACGTTCTGTTCCACATCGTGCCCCAGCTTCGGACCGGATGTGCCCCAGGTGTGGTTTCGCACCGCCCAGGCAACGCGGTTGGGTTCACCCTTGGCGCCCGGATTGTACTTCCGAAATTCCACCGTGATCTTGTCTTCAAACGGAAACATGTAGTACATCATCGAATAATCGAGGGCCTTCAAATCCGGCAGCGCGGAGAGAAATTCCTCGAGGTTGAATGTCCTGTGATGGACGTGCATAGGCGTTATCGGCCGGACGCCATAAGTCACTTCGTAGATGATTCCGAAAAGCCCATAACTCGACCGCACCAGTTGCATCAGGTCGGGTTGCGCCGCGTCGCTGACTTCAAGTAGGTCGCCGCTCGGAAGCACCATTTTCACAGCCGTGATGTATGAACCTACCTGTCCATATTCGCCAGGAAATGACGCGTCCTTGGTTCCGGCGCAAGCGGCGCTACCGGCGGAAAGGCTTCCGATCTCGGTATTGACATAGAATTGCAGATTTTTTGCCTCCAACGCTTTGGCCATGTCCAAATGAATGGCGTCCGCCTCCACGGTCAAGGTGTTTTGCCCAATATCGAGGATCTTATTCATCTTCATCCGAATCAGCGTCCCACCATCGGCGACTCCACATGGGGCAGTGGAATGATTCGACCCTACGGCGCGCACCGGCGAAGGATATGTCGCCGGATCTTTCATCACCGCCACAATGTCGTCAACGCTATTTGCATCGACGAGCACTTTCGGATGAGAAACAAGGTCCCCAAACCAGTTAGTGACGGTAAGCGTCGCCATCACGCACCTCGCGCTCGACTCAATTCTTCAAAACGGGGCCCGGCCTCTGCGCACCTCGTCCGCAGAAGGCCGCATCGCGAAGCAACGCAGAATCCTTCTGGGGTCATGCGTCTTGCTGGATTACATCAGAGGCTTTTTCGCTGATCATGTAGATCGCCGTGACAATGAAATATCCCGGGATCTTTGGAAACACAGACGCATCCACAACCCGCAGGCCCTTGGTTCCACGCACTCGGAACCGGCTGTCAAGAACAGCCATTTCGTCGCCGTTGGGGCCGATTGGGCACGTGCACGAGGCATGGTGGCCCCAAGCCTCATTCCGGACAAACTCGCGCAACTGGTCTGTAGTCGAATACGCGCTTCCCGGAGTCTCTTCGCTGCTGATCAGGCCCCGTTTGGCCAACCGTGCATTCATGGCGCGCACAAACTCCACGCCGTTCACGACTGCGTCTAAGTCGGGATCGTTGGCGCGGCTGCCGTCGCCAAAGTACTGGAAATTAATCAGCGGCGTGTCCCGTGGGTCCGCGGATTTTAGCTCCACGCGTCCGGTGTTGCTGGTGCGCGCCTTCAGTATCGCCCAGGTAAACCGGTTATGGTGATATTCGAATATCTTCGTGTATCCCGGAAAATAGCCGTGGAAACATCCCGGGATCCCGAAGATATAGAGATCTGGGTCCCTCAGCCCTTTCGATGAGCGCCGAATAATGCCAATTAAACTTCCGTTGGACGAGTATAACCCGGAACCGTTTTTCAACCATTGCTGCATATAAGTGTCAGGCTCAGGATCCGGCGGCGAAAATGTTGCTCGATCGATTAGCGCAAAGTTGCGCTCAAAACACGACACGACTCCGACCTCATATCGGTCCTGCAGATTCCTGCCCACCCCAGGCAGATGCACGACCTCGGGAATGCCGAATTTCACGAGTTGCTCGCGCGGGCCCACTCCAGAGAGCATGAGCAGTTGCGGCGTGTTAAACGCTCCTGCCGCCAACACCACTTCGCGCTTGGCTCGGGCTTCCTTGCGCGGCGGGGTAGCGGCATTATCCGTCGCCTGCGGATCCGCCCTATAGAGGTGGGCATGCTCTACGAATTCCACGCCCACTGCCGTTGTTCCTTCAAATAGAACCCGAGTGGCCAAAGCATTCTCAACAATTGTCAGATTGCTGGGAAATTGCTTCTGGGTGCGCAACAAATAGTCTCGCGGACCATTCCGTTTCCCGTTTTCGACCGCGAGAGGCGTAAACACCAGGCCCTCCGGGCTGGAATCGCCGTAGCGGGTGTCATTGGGATCCAGCCGTGTCTCGATGCCTACTCCCACCGGCCCGATCTGGTCGACAAGCACTTCCCTCACGCCATTAAGAAGCAGCCGCACCAGCTCAGAATCTTTGAGAACCAGCGCAGGATCGGCCTCGGATGTGGCGAGCCAGCCATCGAAGCCGTGCCCGTCGCTCCGGGCGCGCCAATCTTCCTTTCTCTCCAAAAATCCCGCAATGGTGGAAACCACCTCGTCTACATCGCCGCCGACTGTGCCCGGCGCCGGCACGTAATGGCAGTCCTCCAGCCGCTCAAAATAACCGCGCATCTTGTCCGCCCGCCAGCTCGCGTCGCCAGTCAGCTCGGCGATTCCGTTCCAATCGTCATCCTGCGGCACTACAGTAATCATGGCGTTGTGCGCGGTGCATCCCCCCAGCGTTCCCGCACGCGGATACCAGATGCGGTCTTGCCCATCGACCTTTACAATCTTGGAGTCTTTCGCTTGCTGTGCGTCGTCCGTGTAGTGCCGTACAAAGTAATTCCACGCGCACCCAGGGTATTCGGTAGAAAGACCATGAAAGATAGGCGTTTCGTACATCAGCCTGCCGGCGTCATCGGTCGAGCAAGAATCTCGGCCAGCCTCCAACAGCAAAACCGTGAAGCCGGCCCGTGCCAAGTTCGCGGCGAGTGGTCCGCCGCCCGCTCCGGAGCCGACGATCACATAGTCATACTGCCCATCGCCCATGCCGCTCCTCCTTGCTCGCTCAGCATGCCTACTGGTGACCTGCTGAAATTAGAAAGTCTTGAGAAATTCAACGAGCGCCAACTTTTCCTTGTCGCTGAGGGTCGGTTCACCGTCCGCGTAACTCGTCCCAAAATAATGACCGCGATTGACAATATAATCGGGGCATTTGCTGAGCTGCATCAGCGGCTGGACCAAGTTGGCGAACACCTTGCGAGCATCGTCATCGCTCGGGTTCGGGCCCAGAGCTTTCAAATCGTGCTGCAGGCGCAGGAGCAGTTGCAACAGCTTGGCGTCGTGGTCGGCCTTGCCGTTAAGATCCGCATCGTCGGCCAGTAAATCCAGATTGGCCAGTAGATCCACAGGGGTCCCAGCCGGTATCGGCCCGATCTCGATGCCGCCGCTGCTGAACACGCTCGGCAACAGGCGCTGTCCTATGCCGGTAAGTCCCTTCAAATTATCGGGAACATAACCCGCGGCGACCCGGATGTAACTCCGGGCCGTCGTGCGGGCAATCTCGGTTCCCGCTACCCGATTTCCCACCAGATTGCCAATTACCGGATCTTTTTCGCGCCGTTCCGGCCACAACATTTTCGTAATGGCGTCCTGAAACGCCACCATGCGATTGTCTACCGTGGGAGATGGATTGTAATCGTCATTCGCGGCCTTCGGATTCAGCCGGCCCAGACTGTTATTGAGCAGAAAAGGTGCAGTGGACCACAGGCTGATGAGTGAAGGTGGTCGTGTATACCCGCGGCCTCCGGCCGGCAACTTGAAGCTGTGGGGCGTCCCGTCGAACGGGTCATAATAAGTAATGGAGCCAGCTGACGGCAGATCCTTGTAAGTCTCCGAAGAGAAGTTATCCCAGATGTTGCCACGAATGGCGTTGGTAGCCAGCGGGCTGCAGGCGTTGGTTTGCAGAAGCGTCACCGGCACACGAAACTCGGCGGAGAGAAAATTCCCGTCGAGGAAGTCAGGAGCTTTGACAATCGCTTCCATCTGCTTTTTGAAGTCGGCAGTCTTGGTCCAAGCCCAGTAAGTATTCCAGCAATTCATGTAATTCGGTCCGGAGCACCCCCCGGGATCCATTCCTGGCGCCGGTTTGGGAGATTTGCTCGAGTGGCAGCGCGCACATCGATCCGCAAAGACCGTCTTTCCGAGGCTGAGCGTAGCTCCATCCGCAGTGAGATACTTCTCGCCTCCCGGCGCGTCCTTCAGTTTTTGGGGCGCCGTGCTGGCCAGGAAAAACAGCGCCATGTTCGGCGACTGCGCTTCTGTCACCTGCCAATACACCGAGTTTTTCCGCGCCACGGTAATTTCGATGGGGGTTGTCGCCTTTCCTCCCACGAGCGGATTAAAGTGCAACAGCCATTCCTCACTGAACAGGCCGATATTCATATAAACACGATTTAGAGCGCCTAGAATGCCTACGGAATCTGCCCCGTCCTTCAGGACTCTCGGCGAGTACGAGGTATCGGGAGCTGTAAAGTACTTTGCCAAAGGCGACGAAGGGGGTACAAAATCGTTCAGTTGTTTGTTATTCAGGCTTCCATTCGCAAGGGTTTCCTTGCCGAACCGCAGTGCCTGGTCCAGGCGCGGTCCCACCGCGTAGATCGCATTCATGGTGCGTGGATTATTGATGTTATCCGTGGATACAAGCGAAGTGTCCAGCGTGCCCGGAAGCTGGCTGTGAAATAACTGAAATACATAATTGCTGGGATCGGCTTGCCAGTCGAAGATGCGATCGACCCAAAAGTACTGCGCGCCCACGTTGGAAGAGAGATTTTCCCACTTGGGATTCTCGGGATCCGCTGGCGGTTTCACGGGATTCGGACCAATATGGCAGAACCCGCATGACATGCCCACCCGGTAGGGCCGGATAAGATCCTTATTGTTGTAATAACTCGGGTCGTTATAGTACCGGACCGGGTCCCACTTTTTGGCAGCAGCGTCGTCGAAAGCTGGATTTGGAAACAACCTCAGTCCCACGATGCCGGAAGCCCATCCGTAGTAGGAGCCGACGGGAAGGTTCTTTCCTCGCGCGCCAATCTTTACGCCTGGATATTTCGATTCGTTCTCAAAAGGATCGGGAGGGCAGTTTGGATCGCGCTTGTCAAGCCACAAACCGAATCGCTGTGGGTCCGGGCCGGTGGCCTTCACGAAACATGGTTCGTTGACCAATCCGAGATAGCTCCACCGGTTGTCGCGGGAAAACTTGAGACCGGGACTGGACGACAGGATCTTGAGCAAGTCCAGGGCGCCAAAACTCGCGGTTCCCAAAGTATCCCATAACCGATCGTTTCCTCCGGACCAAACGATCCACATGTTGCGGCCTTTGATTTCTTCCGGGCTCAATGCCAACCCGCCATCCATGTCGTGAAAATAGTCCTCATCGGCGGCGGGAAAAGACGCGACGGTGCGCTGCGCCAACATAGCTTCGTCGCGCACGGTCCCGGGACGCGGTTCATTCTGGCAACCCACTGCGGCCACTGCCAAGCCGGCCACGAGCACAAAGATTCGAGAGCCCAGACAGCTTTTCATGCGGACGCCTCCGGTTCATTTCAGGATTTGGAGCAGACGTCTCAGCGCAGCTAAGGGGATTCCCAGCGACTGATATTTTGACGCACCGTATCACGGCTTCTGGACGAGTGTCAAGAAGAATGTGACAAATTGAAAAGACTTACAAATCTCGAGTCATCGCAACTCCGTTCCTCTGTGGGCGAAACTGGGAGTTTCGAGTCTCGGAGGAGCCGCCACGGTGAGCGCCATCAGCAGTGCTCATGGATAGGTCTGCTGTGTTTGTTGGTGCGTCAGAAAATACACTCGGAAAGCGACCCGCTTCACAGCATTTCTCCTTCCGCGGTACACCGAAACCGGGAACTCGAGTGGCGATTCCCTCAAAGAATCGCCACCTTCAATTGAAACCGTAAGGGATACGTGTGAAGGAGAAGCGCTCGAAGGCAGCGAGCGCGGAAAACCAATCGTTGATCACGATTGGGGGATGCAAAGCCGGTTCCAACCTTGCGCACCGGGCCAGGATGCAGAGAAATCTGCTCCTCCCATGCTCCCATTGCCCTATTGTCTGGACGCCCTTCGCAAATGCAGCAGCCATCCCATCCCAGCTCCCACCGCGCTACTTATCGGCGCCACGGCGATGTGCCACACGAGCACGTGCGCAGCTTCAAAATTCGGGCAGTGCAGTTCGAGCATCCCTATCCCCGCCAGACCGCCGAGGAGTCCAGCCGAGAGTCCTGCCGTCACCATATTCACCGCGAAGCCGCGCCGCAGCAGCAACCAACTGAACAGCGCGGCGGGAACAGCATACAGCAGACCCGTCGCGAGGCACGCGATGCCGAGTCGAAAGAACTGGTGCGTCTCATAATCGCGGAACAAAAGCCCGAAAAGACCAACCAGCGCCACGCAGCTCCATCCCAATAGCCTAGCGGCGGTTATGTGCCGCCGGGTTCCGGGAATCATTGCATGGACGAAGCTCCTTGCCGCCGCCCAGGCGAGCGCACCGAGCAAACCGAAGATGATCCACCGCTCCATCAAGTGCATCTTCGCGAAGCCGAAGAATCCTGCGCGTGCTGCGCCCGCAATAGCCACAGCCACACACACGAAGAACACGACTGCCGTCAGCACAATGCTGGATGGCAGCGGGCGAACGGGCGCAAACGACACCTTTAACGAATCCGCGATACGATGCAGCACCTCGGACTTCACGTCGTGCGGCCCTCGCAGCGCACGATTCAGGATCTCGTCCACATCTTCGTGTTTCACGTCGCTTTCTCGCTTCGCTCCCTTCCGGCCGCTTCTCTGCTCAGCATTACCCGCAACTTTTTGTAGGCGCGGTGCGCTTTCTGTTTCACCGATCCCACCGTGGAAGATGTGGCCCGCGCAACCTCTTCCAGCGACATCCCTGTCACTTTCAGCATCTCGATTACCTCGCGCTCGCTCGCCGAAAGCGGGGCCAGCAGGGCCTCAAGATCGTCGCTGGACCCCGCATTGCTCGCCCCCGGCGAGATCGTCTTTGACATTGCTTGCAATTCCCGCTCGCCCTCGGTAACGCGGATTGACTTTCGATGATGATCGACCCGAACGTGCCGCGCGATTGCGTAGAACCAGGGCAGCGCAGGCTCGCTGGGCCGATAAGTATGCCTCACTTTGTGGATGCGCAGCCACGTTTCCTGCAGCAGATCGTCTGCGTGCGCGCGGCTGACCTGTTGCGCTGCGAAGAACCGGTACAGTCGTGGGCTGGTTCGTTCGATGAGGGCGGTTGCCGCTGTAAAATCGCCCTGCTGATAGCGCACCATCAGCATCTCCAGATTGTGCTCCTCAGGCATCGGAATGGCTTGTCTGTCTGTAGTGTTTATCATGCTCAACGCGGTCGCGCAAACCAATCGCTTTCGTTGCGTCGGGGACACGATCTTGCTTCAATCCCACAATCTATTCGCTCGAGTTCGGCAAAAAGTTACATCGAACCCACGCAATTTCAGCGGAACTTGCTCCGCGCATCGCCGCGTCCGCCTGCTGTAACTTTTCTCCTCCTCCGCTCGAATTTTCTCCTGTGAAAGGCACGTCCTGCCCGGAAATCGACTCTCGCACTCCCCGGCCGCAGCGCGTTCTCACACCGACAACCAGAAGGAGAGGTTTATGGATTTTCAGAAGCTCCGAATATCCCATGTGTGGCCCGCCGCCTTTACGGTGGCGGCCATCCTCATCGGCGCCGTGCTGCCTGCAGCCGGTCAACGCGTTCCGCTCATCCTCACCAGCACAAACGACGCAAACAACAATGCGGTCGTCGTCTTCAGACTCGGCGTCGGCCAAACGCCTTTTCTTTCTTTGGCGGAAACCCTGCGTACCGGCGGCCAGGGCGGCGCCGCCTCGAACGCCGGTATTTTGCAATTCAGAAACGATCTCGGAGCGGTGGCCAACTATGGCTCCAATACCGTCACCCGGCTCGTGCGTTACGGTGATTCCATCGATCTCGGCGGCGCAATCAATCTGGCCCCAGATTGCGTCAAGCCGGATTCTCTAGCGCTCACTGCCACCCATCTCTTCGTTGTCGGCGCCACCTGCGCGGAAAGTCACGTCTGGCCTTCCGGTCTCCTCGATGGTTCGGTTGTAAGTCTTTCAGATGCCTCAGCCGCGCAAATTGCGGTCGGCAGAACCTGGGCGGCCGTTACGATGACTTCGGGCTCTGTTCTACAGTTGCCCCTCACCGAAGAAAATGGCCCACTCAATGGAAACCTCAATGATGTCGCGCTCCCCGAAGACGCAAACAACACCCCGCTCGGCGAAGCCTTCTGGGGCAACGTACTTGGCTTCACGCCCGCCCACAGCCCTGACAGCTTCGCCCTTGTCGATGACGACGGCAAGGTCAATCCGATCTTAGGGCCTTCTCCTTCCTATCCCACGAATGCTCCATGCTGGGTCGCAAAAGGACCGAAGAGCCTCTGGTACACCGGAAACTCCCCGGGGCAGGCAATCTCCATCTTCTTCAGCGACAGTCAGGGTGGAGCATTCTACAAATCCGTTCCCCTCCCTGGCGCCCCAACCGACATAACCGTATCTCCCGATAAGAAGTGGCTCGCGGTCATTTATTCCGCCGTCGGCCAGGCTCATGTCGCGGTGTTCTCCATCGACGACTACGGCGATCTTGCCCCCGTTGCGATCTCGCCTTCGATCGGGGTCTCCTCGTTTAGCGGAGTCGCCTTCAGTGAATAACCGCGAGCCTCATCGAGCACTTTGTCCGGCGGGCGTTGCTCGCCGGACAAATGGGGCGAAGAGGAAACACACCGAAATGTGGATGTGGTCGTGTCCGGCAAATCCGCGTTTCTTGACGGTGATTAAGCCTGATCCGGATAAAATGGATCGTTTAACGGCGCAACAGGCCATGGCCGTTTGTTGAAGCGGTTCCTGGCTGGTATCCCAAACTACGCGAAAAATCCGCCGCAATTTGCGCTACATACGGCGTGAGGGTGGAAACACGCTTCTTTGTAAGCCTGAAAGCAGGTCCGGCGATGCTCACCGCGGCCACGACCCTGCCTGAGTAATTCTGGACTGGAGCTGCGACACATTTGAGCCCTTCTTCCAGCTCCTCCTCGTCAATCGCGAATCCACGAGTGCGAATCTGTGCGAGTTCTGACTTCAGTTCCGAGCGCCGCGTGATGGTGTGCCGAGTGCGCGCCTTGAGCCCATTTTTGCGCAGAATCAGGTCGACCTCTCGCTCGGGGCGGAGAGCCAGAATGACCTTTCCTAGAGCGGAGCAATGAACTGGAGACCTGCCGCCGACCGTCACTGACATTCGCAATGCATGCCTGCCGTCCACAACCGCAATAGACACTACTTTACCGTCCGACAGAATTCCCAAATGCGCCGTTTCCCCTGTCTCGCGACTCAGCTTTTCGAGATAAGGACGTCCAACTGTTACAAATTCGTAACGTGCTACGGTTCGAGCTCCTAATTCTAAGAATCGGGCTCCTAAACGGTATTTCTTTGTGCCAGGATCCTTTTCGGCATAGCGGTAGCGTTCTAATGTTCTCAATAGTCGATAAAAGGTGCTCTTGTTCAAATTCGACTTCTTATGCATATCGCTTAGGCTCATATCTTCAGTGCTTTCGCCAAGCAGGTCCAGAATTGCAAAAGTGCGCTCAAGGACTTGAGCTCGGTAAGGAAACCCGTTTTCGTTGATAGGTGTCATTCCATCTCCAATCGAATCTGTCGGTGATGTGGCCTTTAGATCTCTCCTGGCTCAGGTGGCTGCTACTTGCATTGCCGCCTCAATTTGATGGCCATACAAAACGCCTTGAGCCGGGTTTTCATTTTTCGACTTTGTGGCCAACCGGCGCCATAGTTGATCGCCGCAAATGCAATGAGCAGTCAGGCTTCCAATGTGAGTCAACCAGCAATCGGACGCGTACATTCTACTTCTACATTGCTGCCGTCTCAACTTGAGCTTAGGGCCCCGTACCGTCGGGATGGCGCTAATGAGAATTGTGTCCCGCCCGGAAACAACCCCTCCCAAACATGAGCAGCGTCCATCCATTCTTGGTATCCGCCGAATACTCCAGATTCCCGCTGCTCATTCTGCCTCCATCCAGGCGGTGTCCGACTCGACGAGGCTTTTGAATAGGCAGCCGGAAGTCCCATCATGTCAAGAGGTTAACCTACGAACCAGCCCTCCGACGCTAATTGGGAGGCGTTCGAATAAAGTCACAATATGACACATAATTTTTTGCCTTGACACGGAAGGCTCGCATTGGAATATGATCCTCCTCGTTAAGTTCCAGGGATGCGGAGAACCTAAGAGAGCACATCACGCGGCGCCAAATACCCCCTGGTTGCGAGAGGCGCAAGATAGCTTCAACACTGAAACGTGATTTGAATGATCAAAAGGGTTCCATCTTCAAAATTAAACTCGGGGGCCGTGCTTACCGAGCAGCTTCCATTGAAGCCCAGTCCAGGACCCGAGGGAACGTGGTAGCCGTGGGCGCTCCCGCTTAGGCGCCGATGGAAACAACGATTTTAGGAGAGGAGGTCGCTGACATGCGCCGCTTCAGCAGAATAATCCCTATTGCGTCTTTAGCCCTATCGCTTGTATTCGTGGCCGCGTCCGTGGTTTTCGCCCAACAAAACCTGGGCGGGAAAGTTAGCGGACGCATAACAGATCCATCGGGGGCGGTCATTCCCGGCGCCCTTATATCCGCACAGAACATCGCTACCAACGTTGTCAGCACTACCCACACCGATCGCAGCGGTTATTACGTGGTGCAAGTGCCGGTGGGCGTCTACACGGTCACGGCAACAGCCGCGGGCTTCGAGACATCGACACAACAAAACGTCACGGTTGTCGTAGGTGGCGATGTGGGTCTCGATGTTCGCCTTCAGGTCGGCTCTGCGTCGACGGTTGTTGAGGTAAATGCCGAGGTTACTCCCTTGATCAATCCCACCAATTCTGCGGTTCAAACAACAGTCGAAAGCGAGCTTGTCCAGTCCCTGCCTGTGAATATGGCCGGGGCAATGCGCAGCGCCACCAGCTTCCTGGAACTGGAGCCTGGCTACAATACATCACCGTCCGCAGAGAATGTGAACGGCGGTGCGTCGCTCAATGGCGGCTTCCCAGGCGATCAGGAGACACTAGTTGACGGCGCCGCGGTCAGCGCCGTAGCGTTTTCGAGCGGCGGCCAAGGCGGGGCATACGGAGAGGTGGTTCCCACCTTCGCTGTTCAGGAATTTACGGTCATTGGGGCCAATGCCGATGCCGAGTATGGCCGCACTGCCACGGGAGCCGTTTCATATATTATTAAGTCGGGCACGAATCAATTCCACGGAATCGTCTTTGAATACCTTCGGAACACCAACCTTGACGCCAAATCATTTTTTGAACCAAGTGTTGGCCCAGACCATCAGAATGAGTTTGGATTTGGGCTCGGCGGCCCGATTCAACACAACAGGACCTTCTTCTACGGGTATTACGACGGTTTCCGATACTCCGCAGCAAACACCGGGACCATTTATAGCGTGCTCACGGCAGACGAGAAGGCAGGGAATTTCACGGCGGCGGGCATTCCACCCATATACAACCCCTCGACAGGCCAACAATATTCGTGTAATGGCGTGCTCAACGAAATTTGCCCGAGCGGCATAAGCCCTGTTTCTGCTTATTTTGCATCACTCTTTCCGAATCCCAATCTGCCCGGCCTGACGAATAACTTCGTAGGCACGTCCAGCACAAATAGCCCAAGCAATGAGTATCTAATCAAGGTCAACCATACTTTCAATCCCAAGTCACAGTTTATGATTAGCGCGAGCTGGCAAACGGCAAATAGCTACACAAACTGTACGTTTGGCGCCGCGCTGTGTGGTGGCACGTTTCCAAATCATGAAATTCGAGGAGTTACCGATTGGGACAAACTCATATCGGCGAACACCCTCAATCATTTGTACTTTAACTATGTAATGGATGCATTTTTCTCCCATGGAGGCAACGTAGCTAGCCTAACCTCCGGCAACAATTTCAACGAGAACGCCGGCCTTACAAACGTCGACGAGACAGGCATGGCGCAAATTAGCGTAAGCCCCTATTTTCTGGGCAACGGCAATGGGATTAACCAGATTACCCACCAGGGAGTCACGTTGGGCGACGACTTCAGCTGGACACACGGTAGCCACCAATTTAAATTCGGCGGACAGGTGAGCAGATATTACACCATCGGCCTTCAGCAGTATGGGGGCCCGCTCGGCATATCCTACCCTTACGGAGACTTTTCGTTTTCCGATGCCGAGACAACTTTCTCGGGGAATTCGAATAGCGGTTTTGCGGCCGCCAGTTTTATGCTGGGCGAGGTTGATTCCGGAACTTATGCTCAGGAGCCTTCCCAAGCCTGGGTGATGCCCTACGCTGCTATATATGCCCAAGATTCCTGGAAGATTCGACCCAACCTAACGCTTAACTACGGCGTGAGATGGGATTACAGCTCCCCGTCTACCGCAAGGGGTAATAACATATCGAATTTCGATCCGAACCTTCTTAACTCTGGTGCAGGATTTCTCCACGGAGCTCTGGAGTACGCCGGATATCAACCCGGCGAAGCTGACACGAATTCGTTTGCGTATAAGTGGTTTTTCGGTTTCGGACCGCGGCTTGGCGTGGCCTATGCGCCTCGAAACGGCACCGTGATCCGCGCCGCATTTGGCGTGATGTACGATACCAACACCCAGCCGACGATATTTCTTGATCAGCAGGGATACTACGCGGTGTCGGTGCTTTCGTCCCTGAATGGCGGCGTAACTCCAGCTTTCAACTGGAACACTGGCTTTCCGGGTGTGCCGGCGACCCCGGATTTAGTTCCCACGTTCGCAAATGGCACGTCCACATTCTATCTTCCTCCCAATGGAATGATTGAGCCCATGGTCGAGAACTATAACATTGGGATCCAGCAGAAGATCTGGGACGGCATCGTCATCGACGCGGCTTATGTTGGAACTCAGGGTCACCGGTTATATGATGGTTACCTCGACGTGAATCAACTCAATCCTGCGTATTTAGCTCTCGGGGACACTTTGGATGCGCAGATCGGTTCTGCCCAGGCGATCGGAGCAGGCATCACCGCCCCCTACTCTGGATTCAGCGGAACGGTGGCGCAGGCCTTGCGCCCCTATCCTCAATACCAGGAGATTTTGATATTGAACGACCCCGTGGGGAAAGAGCACTACAACGCTCTGCAGATTCGCGCTCAAAAAGAGCTCAGTCAAGGCCTTTCATTCCTGATGGCCTATACATACGCAAGGGACTACACCAACGTGGATACCAACTACGGAGCACAAAATTATTACAACCTTCAGGCAGAGCTGGCGCCCGCCTCTTATGACATTCCACGGGCGTTTACCGTTGGCTACACGTACCAGCTGCCAGTGGGCAGCGGCAAGTTGCTGAATTTCAACAACAAAGCAGCAAACGAGTTGATTGGCGGATGGGAGACATCAGGGTATGTAAATTTGCAGGCAGGAAATCCGTTACAGATCACCACGGAGGATAGCTTGCCTGGTATGGCGAGCACCTCGGTCTACACTACGAGCGGAAGTCTCCGCCCTGACATTGTTCCCGGAGTTCCTCTCTACGGCTCAGATGCATCTCGCGGGTCATTCAACCCATACACTGACAGTTACATAAACGCCAATGCGTTTACAATGCCGCCATCCTTTACGTTAGGAGACGCGCCGGCCTATTTTGACAACCTGCGGGCGTTTGGGATTCAAGATTGGGATGTCGCGCTGATGAAAGCATTCAAATATAAGGAGCGTTACAGCCTGAGCTTCAAAGGCGAGTTTTTTAATGTATTGAATTTACACAACTTCGGACCTCCGAATACCGACTTCAACAGCCCGAGTTTTGGCGCAATAAGTTCTACCACTGGCACCTCGCGTAATGGTCAACTATCACTGACCCTCACGTTCTAAAGGGGAGTTGAAGCAAAGAAAATTCCGGTGGAATGACACTCGTGCAGGCGTCGCGCGCGCCAGGAAGAGATGTCCTCAGGGAGCAGGATGAACGCCAAATACATGCGAATCTGTGGCAGGAAGGAACATGATGAGCCAGGTGAATAAGGTATCACGAAGAAATCTGCTAAAGAATGCGGCGGCGATTGCCTCAGTGGGAGCGCTGGGCGACTCAGGGTCCTGGGCTGCGCCCCAGGTCGCCGCTACACGTCAGCGGTGGCCAGGCAAGGGGTCTCGCACGCTTGCTCTCGTTGGCGACCGGTATCATAATTCGGATTACATCCGGGTGAGTCTGGACTTGGTTTTTAAAGATCTCAACCGTCCCATAGACTACACAACAAATTATTACGATCTGTCTCCAAGTTTGCTCGAGCCCTATCAACTCTTCGTCAGCCTTCGCGACAACATGATATGGCCGGGCGGGTATTCTGCAGACAATGTGAGGGGCCTGGAGAATCCGGGGGAGTTCCCACGCGAAAATGAGGAATACTGGATTACGGAGGAACAAGGGAAAGCCGTGCAGGACTTTGTGGCCGCAGGGAACGGCTTTTATTCGTTGCATAACAATGCTTTTGTTTCACGCTCTTCGAAGAATTACAGAGAGGTTCAGGGCGGCTGCGCCTTAAGCCACCCGCCTATACGGCCATTCATGGTGCGGATTGTGAATAAAGAGCACCCGGTCACGCAGGGAGTCGAGGATTTTATGGTGACCGACGAACAACATTACCTCATCTATGACAAAGACATGAAGAACGTCCTCCTTCATTCAGAAAATGTCGATGGGTTGACTTTTACCCCTGACTTAGAAGATCCCGCGAACCCAGGACCCCTGAAAAACCTGGGAACAACGACGGTCAGTGGCTGGGCCCACGAGTACGGAAAGGGACGCGTAGTATTTACCGCTATCGGCCACACCGTTCACGCCATGTGGCAGCCGGAGTATCTGAAGATTCAGAAAAATGCTGTGCGTTGGCTGTTGAAAATGATATGAGAAAAGGGCGCCCTTCCGATTGAGAAAACGATGGCGCGGGACGTGTCCGGAACGGGTGGAAGATCTCGACTGAATTGAAATGGAAATGCTCACCTTCCCAATTTAGGCGGGATCGATATTCATTTAGTGGGGTAGCTCCCTTAGTACAGTAACCACTACTGGTTGTGCTTTCCGGTGGGCGCGTTTGCTCGCGATGGCCGGTAGCGGGATGGTTTTGTGACCAGGGCGTTCTCCAGCAGCCGGTAGAACAGCATTCCCCGGCGGCGCGACTTTCTACGATTGAAGCGGAACGCGAACTCATCGAGATACGAGTCCAGAT
>JASHOC010000289.1 GCA_030041305.1 Acidobacteriaceae bacterium | reverse complement strand
GTCATCCGGCTGCGGGTAGGTTAGCGTGGAGTCTTTGCCGGGCAGAGGCTAGGGCACAGGTGCTGAGAACCAAAATGTAGCAGAGATGAGTTTCTCTTCTGTTGGCCGAACGGAGTTCCGAAAGTCGAGAAAGGGCCTTGAGCTGTCGGGAGACATTTCCGCGCAGCGCAGGCGCACGAGGAAATTCGAAGGGAACCTCATGAATCGAGGAATTGTCGGACACATCGAGGCGCCAAGGCGCTTTCGAACGAGATTCGCATGGGTGGCGATATTCGGCGCCTGTGTTTTCACCGCCTTTGCTCAACCCCAGAAAGAGCCGGTGGACTACGTTTCGAGGTCCAATCACGGAAATGAAGTTCGATGTTGCCTTCCTGGGATGCGCCGGCCCGGTTCGAAAACCACAGCTCACTCCGCTTCGGCTCAAGCTACCCAAAACCGAAAGGCGGGATGAACCTCGCCAGGCACGTAACTACCGTTACAGGCGCCCCGCCGAGTTAATCCTTGTATTTACAATGAGATGCAGATACGTTAAGAGCCTTGGCTAACGTTGACTAGAGCGTAACAGAGGGCTACCATCCTCCCATTCATCAGAACAGGATGCTTAGCCGGCACAACGTTTTGGCCGGTGACGCAGCCTTGAAGGAGGCAAGTTGGCCATGACTAGAGATTTCCCCGACCTTTTCTCTTCAGCCATCACAACAGTTCCGAGGCGCTTTTCCATGCGGAACTTCCCGGGATTGTGGGGACTGCTGATCGCGTCTGCGCTTCTTTTCCTCTTGCTCCCCTGTGCGCGCCTGAATGCCCAAATCCGATCAGGAACGATTACAGGACTCGTGACGGACCCGAAAGGAGCCGTGGTGGTCGATGCGGAGGTTACGGTCACAAATACCGGAACCCACGCAACCTATACCACGAGGACGACGCAGGCGGGCATATACACGCTGCCTTACCTGGAAACAGGCGTATATGACGTCTCGGTCAGTAAGGCCGGTTTCGCGGTGGAAACCGTAAACGGCGTTTCTGTGAACCCTGCGCAAACTGCGAGGGCGGACGTCTCCCTCCGGGTTGGCGCAACTTCGACGAGCGTGGAGGTGCAGGCTGCCGCCGAACAACTGCAGACGGAATCTGCCACGATTTCGGAGGGCATCAGCTCAGAGGTCATCGACGCGATCCCAAACATTACCGAAAATCCTCTGTACTACACCGGGCTCGACAACAACGTACAGCCTCGGAACGAGGTGGCGACCAGCGTCGGGATGGGGACGTATAACAATGCGTTCGGCATCGGCGTGGCGGGCCGCGCCGAGTTTTCCGCGATCGGAGTGAACGGCGGCCGCGCATTCACCAACGACATTCAACTCGATGGACTGCCCATCACCGGAGACGGCTTCAACGAAGCGGCCATCATCCCCAATGAGGAGGGCCTGCAGGAAGTCCGGGTCATCAACAATGATTTCACCGCCGATTACGGCCACGGCCAGGCGGTTATGGAGATGACCACGAGGTCCGGGACCAGCACTTTCCATGGCCAGGCAAACTGGCTAATGCGCAACAGCGGTTTGAACGCCAATACCTTCTCGAACAAGCAGTTGGGTATCCTCAGGCAGCCGCTGTTGATGCACAATCTAGGCGGCGCTCTCGCGGGCCCGATTTGGAGGAGCAAACAACTGTTTTTCTTCTCCAGCTTTCACTACTTGAAATACAACGAAGCTGCATCCAATCTCATCACCGTTCCTACCGCGCTGGAACGAGTCGGAAACTTCAGTGAGACCATGACTGAAAACGCAAGTGGCCAACCGGCGCCAGCCCAAGTTTTCAATCCATACCAAGTTACCCAAATCGGCGCCAACCTGTACCAGCGGGCACTCGTCCCGAACGCTACAATCACCGCTAATCTGCTTCCAGACCCAACGGCGTATGCTGCTGCCGTTCTTATGAACAGCTACTGGCCAATGCCGAACCACACCCCGGCCGACGTCTACAACACCAACAACTACCAGTACAACGTGGTGAACACGGTGCGCCGGTCAACCAATCAAAACCGCATCGACTTCAAACATGGCATGCATTCCATTTATGGAAGCGGTGGCATCGACGTCGGTAACATTGTCCAGCCATTTGGATGGGGCAGCACGACTTTTAACAACTATGGGAATCACACGGGAGATAAGAATTACTACGCCCAGATCGGAGATTCGGTCGCTCTTAGCCCAACCCTTTTCGTCGACGTGCGGTACGGCATCACCCGGATCCTTGCGACCAACTTTGGGGGGCTCTCGTCGGGATTTTCCGTGAACGGCCAGACCGGAGCGGCGGCATACGGGGCCTTTGGCATCCCGACGGCCACCCAATCGATTTTCGCTCAACCTGGCGCGGCGCCGGTCGTAGACACCAGCGGCAATCCTTATTCGGGCAATGGAATCGGAGGAGGAAGCAATTGGAATTATTCTCTCTCCGGAGGCCAGTTTGCCAATAAGTTCGAACATCAGCTCGCTCATGCGGTCAATGGCAGCATTACAAAATTGCATGGCGCTTGGACGTTTAAGGCTGGATCGGAATACCGTGTCCAACTTGCAGGCTACGAAGACTTCGAGGAAGGAGCCGCTAGTTTAAATTCATGTTGCTCGGGTGATCCCGGAGGCGACTACAACTTTGAATATACGACCGCCGCCGGTGCGAGAACACCACAAGATAGTTCGGGATTGCTGGATGGCGTCGGTAATGCAACCAATTTCCTCGGACAAAGTCAGTGGTTCGTCCGCCCCGGCGCCAACTTGCGGCCGTCTTACGCGGCGAAGTATTTCGCAGTGTACTCGCAGAATGACTGGAAGGTTCGACCGGGATTGACGCTGAATCTTGGTCTTCGCTGGGATGTGCAACCCGGCCTGACGGAACGCCACAACCGTATGACTGCGATCGATCTAACCAAGCCCAATGCCTTCGGGACCATGGGAACAGTCGTGTTCCCAGGAACCAATGGCTATCCGCGCAACCTGTGGTACACCGAATGGCATGATTTCCAACCTCGTGTGGGCGCCGCGTTTCAAATCAAGCCCAACTTAGTTCTCCGCGGTGGTTTTGGCATCACGTATTTGCCAACGAATACAGGGTATTTCTCTAGCCCGACCGATTATGGCGAAGCAGCCTGGGCGCCAGGAAATGAGCCGTATGAGTATGGCTCCAGCCCCGACGGTGTTCCTGTAACGGAATTTACGGATGCATCGCCAATTCTTCCGGCCACCGGCGCCAATTACGCAGCGCCACAAAATTATGCGGTGAGTGAAGCGCTGTTCGACGTGCATCTGCAAAACCAGCTTTCCCGACAGGCAAATGTTTTCTTGCAAAAATCCTTCGGCAAAGGCAGTCAATGGCTGGCTACAGTTGGCTGGACAGATTCTATCTCCCGCCACCTGACAACGAATGGTCGAACTTTTGAGGATCTTCAAAATGTACCAGCGGCGGTCCTCCAGAATTGGAAGAATGAATACATAGCAAACAATGGTACGGCGGATCCCGCCGACCTTCTCGTTCCCAATCCATGGCAGCCAACATCCGGCCCACTCCTTCCCTTTGCGGGAAGTTTGGGGGAAAGCGTGGTGCCTCAGTTTCTCTTATATCTTCCCTATCCACTTTCTTCTGGCGCTTCGGAGGCGTTCTCATCGACCGGCACCACGCTCAGCGGGTCAAAGGGATTTGCCGATTACAATTCGTTCCAGGCGAGTTTGAGGCACGCATACTCCTCCGGACTTGATCTCGGTCTCAATTACACATGGTCGAAAGAGCTCGATTATGTGATCACGCCGATTGAAGATGGTCAGGGAGTCAACGCAGGAGGAACCATCGGCACTCCGGACCTGATCAATAACCAGCTTAACAAGAACTACGGAGCGGCCGATATGCCGAACCGCTTCACAGGAACAGTGGTCTATATGACCCAGTTTGGCTCAAAAGGAAAGTATGCGCTGAGCAATCCTGTCGCGCGAGCTGTCTTAGGCGACTGGTCCTTCAGCACGGTCGTCCTCGCTCAAAGCGGGGAGCCGTTCTTTCTCTCCATGGAAGGCGATGGCTCAATTACCTCCCGCATGGATAGAAATGTGGGTCAGCCGTTAGAAGTGCCAAAAACGCTCCAGCACTGGTATACTTCAGCAACGACTGTAACATTGCCCTCATGCGGAGCCTCGATCTCCGTCCCTGCCTATACGTATCTCCGATACAATCTCTGCGCCTTTCAGGGTGAAACATTGACCGGCGCGAATGGGAGCATTATCCCGAATCTTTATTGGATCGGTAACCAACCGCAGACCCAGGGTTATCTCCGGTTGCCGCGACGGACCAACGTCGACCTCAGTATCAGAAGAACCTTCCCAATCTACGAGCGCCTCAACTTAGAGATTGGGGCCGAGGCGACGAATGCATTCAACCACACGGAGCTGAATGCCTCACCCGGCGCCGACCTCGGCAACATGAACCTCCTGAACGATCCATCTTCGGGGCTCATTCCGGGAATTGGAACCAATGGCAGTTTTGGTTCCATAGGGAATTCAACCTACGATCCGCGGCAGATTGTGGCGCACGCCGTCATCCAATTCTGATGCGGATGGTGAGCTGTGAAATCCTGCAAGGCTTGCTCGAAATGAGAATCTCACAAGGGCCCGTACCTCTGGGAACGGGCCCCAACTGCAATGGCCAACTTCACAAATCTTTTGGGGGAGGACCGACTAACTAGGCAGGCGAAAATCTGATGAGGATGAGACGACGCAGCTTTATTACGACCTCGTTGGCTGCCGGCGCAGCCATGGCTGTTCCTCATCTTAGAGCCAAAATGGCGTTGTCTTCATCCCAAGGCGGTGCGCCCACGCTTCCGTGGTATCGCGAGATGGCTCTTCGGGAAGCCGCGAAGGCAGTCAACTTGGAGAGCATTCTCAATGCGACAAATCCGCTGCCGAGTTATGGCGGAGAACCTGTCAGCGGCTTTGCCATGGCTATCAACAATCTGAAGATGCGAACTACGATCTGGGGACCTCCGGAACGCATCACCATCAGTCTTAATAAGAACAATATATGGGACCGCCGGCTGCACGATTTCCGCCCGCCGACATTGAAGGAGATCACCGAAGGCGCATTCGCGGAAGTGAACGAGAATTATGTCGGCGTGGAGGGGAACTCAATCCGTCCGAAAGACCTGGGATGGCTGTGGAAAGGGGGCGGCTCTCACGATCCTTATCGGCAGCCGATGCGATATGCGTTTCCCAGCTTCAAGCCGGCCGGACAGATCATTCTCGGCGTGGACAGCTTTGCGGGGGCCACTCCGCCGAGAGTGCTTCACAACTGCGCAAACGGGTTAGTAAGGCTCCATCCCGTCAAAGGCGCCGCGTCGGCCCAACTGGAGTACGTGCTCGGGATGACGAGTAATGTTTATGCCTTCCGTGGCGTCTTTACAGGCGTCGCTGCTCCTTTCTGGCTTCGTCTTTATCGTCATCGAGACGCATCGCATCTGGCGTACATGAGCGCCGACGGAAAGACTTATATTAATCCCGCCGCCGAGGCGGACAAGGCTTTCAATGGTCCCATCGACGCGCCCACCAGCGGAAACGACGGCCGCTATTTTTGGATTCGGCAACGGATGCCGGCCGAAAAGACATTTCCGGAAGGTTTCGAATATGTGCTGATGGGCGTAGTGACATCGCCGGGACAAGCGAAACTGGAATCGGTGGAGGGGAAAACCGGATTGGGTACGCCGCCGCCGCTAACCGAAGTGCAGTGGGATTTGCACGGCGTGCCGGTTCCGTCGATTGCCGATGCTCCGGGCGCCGCAACGACGGCAATCCTGGAACCGGGGAGCGACGGCAATGTGGAGGGGCTTTTCACCATAGTGACGACGATGGACGGCTCCGACATACCAGCTTTGGCGAAAGAGCGTCTAAGCCAGGCCGAAGCGGGGGGCTTCGATGCTCTGGTGGAAGAGAACGCAAAATGGTGGGTTGCGTTTTATGATCGGCGCGAAAACGGCCGCGTGTTCCACGGAACTTCTGGCACGGAATGCAGCGACGACATTCGGTCCATTTACCGTAGCTATGCGGACAGCCATGGCGGCGGCACCAAGACGGATATGCGTCAGTTGGAATGCAGCGCGTCGTATGCCCAACCGGAGAGAGACATTCAACAGTGGGATAGCGCCCCCTGCTATAACGAGATTTTCACGACCTCTCGGTTTGTGCATAACTGGGCGACAGCGAAGATATGTGGAAGCAGATCGTGTGGCATTGGATGCCGGGAGCTAAAGAGAATGCGGAATATATGTTTGGGCTGCCCGGCATGCTGATTGTTCACGGCTATTTGCCACCGGTGAAACCGGATAAGTACGTCCATACTACGATTACATTGGAGTTTTGTTTGGGCACGATGGCCCAGATTATTCGGCCCGCATGGGACGAGTGGGACTACGGCGGAGACATTAATTTTCTTCGCGAGCAATGTTACCCATTGATGAAACAGATGGCCTTGTTTTACGCGGCCTACCTCAGGAAGGGCGATGACGGATTTTATCACGTGATCCCCTGCATGCAAGAGGAGTGTTGGGGCTTCTATCCAAAGTTTGCACGCAATAAGGATGTGATCAGCTCGTTGTGCATGTTCCGGTGGGGGCTGACGCGTGCCGCGGAAGCGGCCGAGATCCTCGGCATGGATGCTGACTTGCGGGAGCAATGGAGCGAAGTGGCGGCCAAAATTGTTCCTTACCCCACGTGGAGAAGGCCGCAAGGTATGGTCTTTGCCGAGATGCCGGACTTGGAGCCAATCCGTTTGCCCGGCGATCATTTTGGAGATGCCGCTTCCTATCCGGCCCTCCTGGCGGACGAGATCATTCTCGATTCTCCCCATCAGGTGAGGGAGATGATGATCCGCAGCGTTCAACTGCTGCCTTCCGGCAGCACCGTGCCGACGTTGATTGTGTTGGGTGTGCCGCCGCCGGAGCCAAACCCTCCCGGCGCGGGTGCGCCGAGGCCGGGGGAGCGGAGGCGGAGGGTGGACGACGATGTCGAGATGCTGCTCAACAGCCGCAGCGGCCGGATTCATCTGTTTCCGGTTCGAGAATGGGATCCGCCGCCGGAGAACGCCGTGTCGAAGAAGAATGAAGTTGCGTTTCGTAACTTTCAGGCGCGCGGTGGCTTTTTGGTCTCGGCCTGCAAGAATGGCGATAGCGTTTACCACTTGGAAATTGAGGCGCGCCGCGATGCCCAATGCAACTTGATGAATCCATGGCCCGGCCACCCAGTGACGATCCAGGAGAAAGGAGGGGCAGAGGCTATTCCCGCTCGGCTCGATAACAGTAACGGCGAATGCATCCGTTTTTCCGCATTAGCCGGCCATAGGTACCTCGTGTTACGAAAAACTTAACGAGGTGATGTACGGAAGGTAGCGTCCGGAGTGGATCCGGCACGCCGACATCGCCGATGGCGGGACCTCGGTGCTGGAGATGGGCGACCGGCCCAATACGCTGCACGGAGCGCGCCCGAAGATGCGCCCCCTTCAATGAGTTTGTGGCGCACGAGCGGCGCGGGGGTGGAGCGCACTCGCGCGGAATTGATGCGGAGGGTAACGGGGAAAGGAGAAATCCGGTGAGCGAAGGAATCGCTGAATGGGGAGAGAGACGCGAGGCAGCACTGCCTGAATCTCCTGGGCGCCGCACTTTTGTGAAAGGCATGTCCGCGACCCTTGTCGCGATGAGTGCAGGGGTGGCCGTTACGCCGCCGCTGCCGGGCACGGCGCGCGCGCAGAGCCCGGCGCCACCCACCACTTCGTATGCTCCTCCCGGGGAGGACGTGGGCACGATTGTTCCTTCAAGCGGATCGGGCCAGTATTTTCACGTATTCTATCCCGCGTCGAATACGCCGGGCGAACTGGCCATTGCGGCCAACTTCACGGTGTGGATGCCCGACGACGTTCGCACGGTTCGCGCCGTGATTGTACACCAGCACGGAGCGGGGATGGAGGCTGCGCATTACGGCTCTTTAGCCGCCTACGATCTGCACTGGCAGGCGCTGGCGCGCAAATGGGAATGCGCGCTGATGGGACCGTCGTATCGCGTGACCAACGACGCGGTGGACCTGACGCCAGGCGGCGCGGAGCTGTGGTTCGATCCGCGCCACGGCTCGGACAAGACGTTCCTGAAGGCGCTCAGCGAGATCGGCGAGAAGTCGGGTCACCCGGAACTGGCCAATGCGCCCTGGTGCCTGTGGGGCCACTCGGGCGGAGGCATCTGGTCAAACCTTATTAGCATGCTCTATCCCACACGCGTGGTCGCGGCGTTTCTACGCTCCGGCTCGGCGGCGTCATTCCGCGGCAGAAGCGAATTTCCCGAGCCGCAGGCGCCGGAGGCGCTCTACGCGATTCCCACCATGACTAACGCTGGCATTCTTGAAAAGAGAGCCGACTCTTGGGGACGCTTCACCACTCCTTTCGAGGAGTACCGCGCGCACGGAGCGCCCATCGGCTGGGCACCCGATCCACGCACCGCGCATTTCTGCGGCGACTCGCGCTATCTGGCCATTCCTTTCTTTGACAGCTGCTTGGCCATGCGCCTGCCGAAGAAAGGCTCGGCGAGCCAGACGCTGCGGCCCGTGGATCACAGCCAAGAGTGGCTGGCGGCGTATCCCGGCCAAACGGCCGTGCCCGCCGCGCAGTTCAAAGGCGACGCCAAGCGGGCCGTATGGCTGCCCGATGAGGCGGTGGCCCGCGCGTGGATGGCATACGTGGGGACGGGAACGGTGAGCGACGCGAGCATTCCTCCGGCTCCGTTCAACATCCGCGTGAACGACAAGGGTGACCAGGGCACGGAGATTACCTGGGACGCGCAGGCCGACCTGGCCAGCGGCCTGGGCGGATTCATCGTCCTGCGCGACGGGCAGGGCATTGCGCGTCTGCCGCTTACGCCGCCGGAGGAGGTCTTTGGACGGCCGCTCTTCCAGGGGCTCTCCTTCCACGACACGCCGACCGCGCCCCTGCCGCGGATGGCCTATCTCGACGCCGCGACCAAAGGCGGTAGCAACCGCGTGTACACCGTTACGGCACTCAGCAGCGCGGGCGTGCCCTCTGATCCGGGGGCTTCGGCAGCCGAACTGCGCAGCCTGACCGGCAAGAGCATGCGGCCGGCCGCCGGAAAGAGTGTGAACGCCTAGGGGTTCGGCTCGCGACTTGGCTCGGCGGCCCCGGCTGCTGGAAACCCGTGCGGCCCCACGAAAACCGGGCGAAAGAAGGCCCTTGCTCGCTTGTTGCACCGGGGCTTTCGAGGCCCGCACAATAGTAATGCTCTCGAGCAATTAACTTTGTTCATACCAAATTGTTGGGGGAGAATTAGACCCGATGAAAATGAAACGGCGCAGTTTTATAAAGACTTCGCTCGCGGCGAGTGCTGCCTTGGCGGTTCCCGACCTATTAACAGGACTGGCTGCGTGCGCACAAACCGAACTTCAGACCCTCCCCTGGCAGCGCGAGATGCCGCTGCGGGAAGCGGTTAAATCGGTAGCCCTCGAAGGCGTGCTGAATCCGACCCATCCCCAGGCAGGAGCCTTCGATCAGGGTGGCGAAGGCTATGCTGCACCGATCAACAATTTGAAGATGCGGACGGCAATATGGGGACCGCCGGAGCGGATCACCATCAGCATCAACAAAAACAATGTCTGGGATCGAAGACTCCATGAATTCAAAGCGCCGACGATACAGGAGATCACCGAAGGCGCATTTGCTCCTATTAATGAAAACTATGTCGGCCGGCAACAAAGATGTCTGCGGCCGAGAGACCTTGGATGGTTATGGAAGGAAGGCGGCTCTCACGACCCATACCGGGAGCCGATTAGATATGCGTTCCCGTGCCTGAAGCCAGTTGGTCAGATTATTCTCGGAATCGATTCGCTGGCCGGAGCAGTTGCTCCGCGAGTGTCTCAGAGTTGCGCCAATGGTATGGTGAATTTGCGCGCGGCCAAGGGCGATGTCAATGTAAATGTGGATTATGTGCTCGGCATGATGAGTAATGTCTACGCCATTCGAGGCAGCTTTTCAGGAGTCGATACACCAATCTGGCTTCGGCTTTACCGGCATCAAGACACTTCGCACTTGACCTATATGGAGGCCGACGGCAAGACCTACACCAATCCCGCGGCCGAGGTCGATAAGACTTTCAACGGTCCCATAGATCCACCATTCAGCGGCACGGACGGGCGTTATTTCTGGATCCGTCAGAGGATGCCGGCGGAAAAGACCTTCCCTCAAGGCTTTGAATACGTATTGATGGGCGTGGTTTCCGTACCGGCGATTACCAGACTCGAATCTCTTGAAGGTAAAACCGGCCTGGGCACACCACCTCCAGATCCTCCCATGCCTTGGGACATGCCTGGCCTGACAAGGCCCTCCATCGCCAATGCACCAGGCGCAGCCGCGACGGCAATCCTTTCGCCAGCAGAAAATAGAAAACTCGATGCCCTGGTCACGATTGTGACGACGATGGACGGCCCCGATCTGCTGGCCATGGCGAAAAAGCGCTTGGCCGAAGCCGAAACAGCCGGGTTTGACGGCGTTGTGAAGGAAAACATCAAATGGTGGTCGAATTTCTATGACCGGCGTGAAAGCGGACGCATCTTTCACGGCGCCAGCGGCGCCGCTTGCAGCGACGACATTCGCGAAATCTACCGCAGTTACACCGAGAGCCACGGAGGCGGCACGAAAACCGACATGCGGCAATTCGAATGCAGCGCATCCTATGCCGCCCTGGAAATGGATATTCAGGACTATGACAGCGCTCCTTGCTACAACGAAATATTCACGACATCCCGATTCGTTCGTAACTGGGGCGACAGCGAGGATATGTGGAAGCAGATCGTGTGGCATTGGATGCCGGGAGCCAAAGAGAATGCCGAACATATGTTCGGCTTGCCCGGCATGCTGATCTCTCATGGGTATCTTCCGCCTGTCAAGCCGGATAAGTATGTTCATACGACAATCACCCTCGAGTTCTGCTTGGGCACCATGGCTCAGATTATTCGGCCCGCTTGGGACGAATGGGACTACGGCGGGGACCTCAATGTTCTTCGCGATGAATGCTACCCACTGATGAAACAGATGGCGCTGTTTTACGCCGCCTACGCCAAAAAGGGCGATGACGGCTATTATCACGTGATCCCTTGCATGCAGGAAGAGTGCTGGGGCTTCTATCCAAAGTTTGCGCGCAACAAGGACGTCATCAGTTCGCTCTGCATGTTCCGCTGGGCCCTGGCGCGTGCGGCCGAAGCGGCTGAACTCCTCGGAGTGGACGCCGACCTACGCGAGAATTGGCGAGAAATGGCGACACGAATAGCGCCATATCCAACCTGGGACAGAGCGGAAGGAAAGGTATTCGCTGAGATGCCTGGCTTAGAACCAATACGATTTCCCCTTGACCACTTTGGGGATGCTGCTTCGTATCCTGCACTGCTGGCGGACGAGATCAATCTCGATTCTCCACACGAGCAGCGGGAGATGATGATCCGTAGCGTTGAGATGTTGCCTTCCGGAAGCACCGATCCAGCACTGATTGTTTTGGGCGTAGCGCCATCTGCGCCAGACCCGCCAACAGGAAACGAATATGGCGCCGCAACTCGGGCGGCGTCGCTAAACAACAGAAGAAGAATCGGGACCGATCCTGAAATGTTGCTGAACAGCCGCAGTGGACGCATTCACTTGTTTCCGGTCGCTGAGTGGGATCCACCAAACGTCGACGCCTTCTCAAAGAAGGATGAAGTGGCTTTTCGCAATTTCCAGGCGAGCGGCGGCTTTCTGGTTTCCGCCTGCAAGAATGCGGATGGAGTTTATTACGTCGAAGTCGAGGCGCGGCGCGACCATGAATGCCGACTTATGAATCCGTGGCCAGGGAAGAAGGTCGTCGTTCGCGAGGCTGGAAAGGCGGAAGCCGCGGCGGTTCGACTGGACACTGACAATGGCGAGTGCGCAATTTTTCCGACGGTCGCAGGACACAAATACATAATTTCTCGAGACACTTAACAGCCAGAGGCAAGTTGGAGAGATTCCGCGCGTGTTGGGATTGGCCGATTGGCGCTGGCCTTTAACGGCCCGCTCTTTCGAAACGGTCACAAATAAGTGGAAGGAAACCAATCTCATGAGGAAAGGAACACGCAATCCGACGACGCTCTCCGCTACCGCCTTCTGGAGATATTTTGAAATGCGATTACCCTCGGGTATCCTGTTGACACACCTTGCTCTTCGAACAAGGAGTTCCGTCCACAAGGCATCTTCTATTTTGGCGGATCCTGCCATGAGGGGGCCCAGGTTCGAATTTGCACTCGCCTTGGTTGCTGCGGCCGCGTTCTCTACCAATGTTTTTCCGCAGCAAGCGGCGCGTTCCCTTTCACAAACCGACTCGAGCTATGTTGATGCGCAAGGCACAGCATACATTTATCGGATCGTCCCAATGCCGCAGACAGTCAGCCCACAGGCGCAGCACTACCTTCTCAGGCCTTTAGCGCATCCGCCGGAAAGGCGCCAGCGTTGCCGAAAATCGCGCCTCGACAGACGCGATGCACGCCCATGATTCCGCGCTGAACCTCGCCCTTTATCCGGTAAACATCGCCAAGTCCACCGTTGCCCGCGTGCCGGTGCTCATCGTCACACCGGTGGAACCCATTCCCGCCATCAGGGCAGACCGGGTGCTTATCTGCCTTCACGGCGGAGGCTTCACCACGGACTCAGGCGCGCGGACCGAGTCGATTCCGATCGCCCAGCTAACGCGATCCAAGGTTGTCTCGGTTCTTTATCGTCTTGCGCCCGAGCACCCGTTCCCCGCTGCTGTCGACGACTCCGTCGCCGTTTACAAGGAACTGCTCAAGACCTATCAGCCGCGCCACATCGGTATTTATGGCGCATCCGCGGGAAGCATACTTACCCGGAGTTATCGGGAGAATTATGGTCTCAGCCAAAAGGAAGATGCGTCCGATCTGCCCCGCGTGTGGAATGATCCGCACACTTCGGCGCGAGATCGCAAGTGGATGCTGAGGCTGCTGATCGAAGACGTGACACTCGTGAAGGAACACAAGATCCATATTCACATCCGCTGGAAAGGCGGAGCTACCAGTTCACTGGAGCGCCCGCTGCCCTTGAGTGCGCCGGCTTTGGTTCGCACGCCTGCCGAGATCGTCGAACTTGTCCGCGCTCTGGCAACCGAACAAACCTATGCACAGATTGCTCGAACCCTCAACGTATGCGTCTGGCCAAGTACAGGGTTGACAACGGGCAGAAGTCGGGGATAGGTTACTTTGCGTGTCTGGCGGCGTAGGCGGTGGGGGTGAGCGCGGCAACGCGCTGGATGGGCAGATTGGCGATTCCGGGCAGGA
>JASHOC010000288.1 GCA_030041305.1 Acidobacteriaceae bacterium | reverse complement strand
GATTTCATTCCAGCCGTTGGCTCCGCTTAGAATCGCGGCGATGGCGATGAGCAGTATCTCTTCCAGAAGGTGCTCCCGCGTCCGCTCCACCCGCGGGTCCTTCAACTCGGCGAAATAGCTCAGGGGACTCTCCATGTCCCCATCTCATCCCCACTATCTCCCGCTGCATATAGCGTTTAAGATGCGTTTGCCCTGGAGGGGGAGGGGGTCGGTTGGCTAAATTAGGGCCTGTTAACACAACCTGGGGTAGACGGCGTTGCGCGCGAAAATGCGCTCAGAACCGGGGTCCCCATGGACGGGTCTTGGTCCGTGGGGTGGAGACGAGGCGGAGGACGAAGACTTTGGTGACTCCAAGGCGAGGACGACAACGAAGTATAAGCGCATTTTCGCCGCCATCCCAGGTTGTGTTCACAGGCCATAGCTAAATTTCATCGTCGCGCCGATCTCGTAGAGCCCATCTTGTAGAATTGACCCGCTGCAGTGATCGGCGATCCTTCGCTCCGCCGGAAAGGGCTGCCCTCATCGAAACCATTCCCCTCAGCGCCGTCCTCGAAACGCCGGACCCCAACCTGCTCCACGTCGCCACCCACGCCCGCGGACCCGCCGGCCGTTTGCCGCTCACGCCGGAAATGCTCCTCACTCAACCCTCCGGCAACCTCTTTGGCCTGACCCAAGACGCAGGCATGGGCTGGGACCCCAGCCGCCTCCTCGATCCGGAGTTCCTGATTCTCAGCACCCATGGCGGCCTGCGCGCGGAAAGCGGCGAACCCATCGCCCTCGGCTTTCACACCGGCCATTGGGAAGTGGGCCTGCTGGTGGCCGAAGCCGCGCGCGAGCTTAAAGCCCTCCATGCCATCCCCTTCGCCGGCGCATGCACCGATCCCTGCGACGGCCGCACCCAGGGCACGCCGGGAATGATGGATTCGCTTCCCTACCGCAACGACGCCGCCATGGTCCTGCGTCGCCTGATGCGCTCGCTGCCCACTGGCAAAGGCGTTCTCGGCGTGGCTACCTGCGACAAGGGACTGCCGGCGATGATGATGGCCTTGGCCTCGGCCGGCGCGAAGCCGGCGGTTCTTGTCCCCGGCGGCGTCACCTTGCTGCCCGAAGACGGCGAGGACGCGGGCAAGGTGCAAACCATTGGCGCGCGCTTCGCCCAACAGCAGATAAGCCTCGACTACGCCGCTGAGGTCGGCTGCCGCGCCTGCGCATCTCCCGGCGGCGGCTGTCAGTTCCTGGGCACCGCAGCCACCTCGCAGGTTATCGGCGAAGCGCTGGGCCTGGCGTTGCCGCACACCGCGCTTGCGCCTTCGGGACAGCCCATCTGGCTCGACGCCGCGCGCCGATCCGCCCGCGCCCTCCTGCGCCTGCACCAGTCCGGCCTGGGCGTGCGCGATATTCTCTCCCCCGCCGCCCTGCGCAACGCCATGGTGCTCCACGCGGCCTTCGGCGGTTCAACCAATTTGCTAATCCACCTGCCGGCGATCGCCCATGCCGCCCGGCTCGAGCGGCCCACCCTTGACGATTGGGCCCAAGTCAACCACCAAACACCGCGCCTCGTGGATGCGCTACCCAATGGCCCCCGCAATTTCGCCACCGTCCAGGTTTTTCTGGCCGGCGGCGTGCCAGAAGTCATGCTGAAGCTGAGGTCAGCGGGGCTCTTGGACGAAACAGCGAAAACCGTGAGCGGTGAATCTCTGGGCGCCTGTCTCGACTGGTGGCGCGAGAGTCCCCGCCGTCACGCCTTGCGCCGCGCCTTGCGCGAGCAGGACCTCGTCGACCCCGAGGATGTCATCATGGACCCGGATCGCGCCCGTTCGCGCGGCCTCACCTCCACGGTCTGCTTTCCTGCAGGCAATCTTGCGCCGGAGGGTTCGGTGATCAAGAGCACCGCCATCGACCCGTCACTCATCGGCGCCGATAACGTCTACCGTCATCAGGGTCCGGCCCGCGTTTTTGTCACTGAAACCTCGGCCATCCAGGCCATTAAGAGCGGTGAGATCGCGCGGGGCGATGTGGTTGTCCTGATCTGCGGCGGGCCGGCGGGCGCGGGCATGGAGGAGATTTATCAAATCACCTCCGCGCTCAAACAGCTTCCGCACTGCAAGCACGTCGCGGTGCTGACCGACGCGCGCTTCAGCGGCGTCTCGACCGGAGCGTGCATCGGCCATATCTCACCCGAAGCCCTTGCTGGCGGTGCGGTCGGCAAGGTGCGCGACGGTGACATCATCAAAATTGTCATTGACCGATCCGCACTCACCGGCGCCGTCGATCTGGTGGGCGATGCGACTGGAATTTTTGGCGCTCAAGAAGGGGCCCGACGGCTCGCCCTACGCTCCCCGCGGGAGGATTTGCGCCCCCACCCCGGCCTTCCCGATGATACCCGCCTTTGGGCCGCCCTGGTGCAAGCCAGCGGGGGCGTCTGGGGCGGCTGCGTCTACGATGCAGAAAGTATCATTGCCCGCTTGCAATCGCCGTCCTGAACCGCTTCCCCGATCATGGTTGCCGATGCACAAAGGCCCCCGCGATCACCGCGGGGGCCTCGAGCATTTGCAGCTCTACGCAACGTTTACTTTATATTGCCGTTCTGGTCCATCACGATGCCGCCTTGAGTCGATGCCTTATTCTTCTTTTCCTCGTTGGACTTGCGCGTCCCCAAGGCGTCGGTGCTCCATTTCTGCGCTTGCGCCAAGTCGTCTTTGACCTCGGCCGGATGACCGTAGTCCACGTCGGCCTTCTTCCGGTAAACAAGGTTCAAGTAGGACATGGCGTTGTCGTAGTCGGGCCGATCGGCGATCGCCATATTGAGATACTTTAGGCCTTCTTCGACCAGTGGCGCGTTCTGCTCGGCCACCGGCTCCATGATCTTCTTCGGCACCTTGACGTTGCCTTCGCCATCGTCATTGAAACCCGCGGCTTGCAAAGCTTTGAGGAGGTTCTCGTGGGCGATGTCCCAATCGATCACTCCGATCGTGTAGGCAGCGTCGGCGTCCTTCGAATCGACAGCCAGCACTTTCATCTGCCATTCCTTGGCGTTTTGCAGATCCTGCAACCACGTTGTCGGATTGCTGGGGCTGGCCATGCTGTAATAGATGCCCGCGATCTGCTTGATGCTATTCACATCGCTCGGATCCCGGGCCAGGACCTGCTTGAAGATCTCGATGGCCTGATTGGCGGTCCTCACGTTATCGGCAGTATCCATGCCGGGGACAACGTTTTGAGCCAATGCGGTGGCCAAGTACGTCTTCGCCATGGGCAATGTGGGGTCGAGGCGGGTGGCTTCCTGGAAGTGGCCGATCGCCTCTTCGTAGTGCGCGCTCTTGTAGGCGTCGACGCCCTTGTTCAACTGGTCGCGGGCCTCAAGCTGCCGGCAACCGCTCATGGAAAACACCATGCCTGCCAGAGCTGCCGCGAACGCGATGATACGTGCGGATCGATTCATGTTCGTCTTCTTCTCCTTCAAGCGAGCGCGGCTGGCCGCGCGCCTGGAATCTTTTGCGGACGCGCCGCGGAACTGAGCGGCCCCGCCAAGGCGGCGAAATTCGGCATTCGGCTCTCGCCAGGGAGCGCCGCCAAGCCGGAGCTACTGACCGGCCTGGATCTTAGGCGTCATCAAACCGATGTGATCCACGTTCGCCGACTTGCCGATGTCGATGACGTCGGCGATGGACGCAAAGTCGACGTCGTCGTCGCCCTTGACGAACATCACGCGCTCGGCGCGGTTGGCGAAGATCGCGGTCAGCTTGGGC
Source organism: Acidobacteriaceae bacterium (assembly GCA_030041305.1). GTDB lineage: Bacteria > Acidobacteriota > Terriglobia > Terriglobales > Acidobacteriaceae > Telmatobacter. Next base: position 33,152 of record JASHOC010000288.1, on the reverse strand, counting down.
AGCAAGTCGGCGTGGGTCACATCGGTGTCATTGATCTTGTACGCCGGAGGCGCGCCGGGACGATAAAGAACCTGAACCACGATGGTGCGGTCGTTCGGCTGCTGCTGTTGCTGCTTTTTCGGGGGCTGGGGCACCAGCGCGTCCAAGCCGTGCGGGGTAACCGGCACGATCACCATGAAGATGATCAGAAGCACCAACAGGATGTCGATCATCGGCGTGACATTGATGTCGGCCATGCTGCCGCCACTGCTGCCCATTGACATTGCCATGGCTATAACTCCTCGTTTTTCCGTTCCATATCGTTTGGCTGGGAAAGAGCACCGCTACTCGCCGCCGGCGAGATTGCCTTCCTTCCTCTGCGTCAGCAAACCTATATCCTCTACTCCGGCGGTGCGCACATCGTCAATGGCGTCTTCCACCGCCTTGTACTGCGCTCGCTCGTCGGCGCGCACGAAGATGGTTTTATCGGTCCTGTCGGCCAGCCGCTGCTGCACCAGGCTGCCCAGCTGGCTGGGATCGACTTTGTCCTGGCCAAGAAACACGCCGCCATCGCGCGTCACCGCTACGACTATGGCGTCATCCTTGTCGGCGTCGGGCATGGCGACCGCGTTTTCGACCGTGGCCAGATTGATGGCCACCTTGTTCTGCAGCATGGGTGTAATCACCATGAAAATGATCAACAGCACCAGCATCACGTCGACCATCGGTGTGACGTTGATATTGGAGTTGACCTTTTTACCTTCGTCGCGTACTGCAATTGCCATTGTGGAAGCTCCGTGCGTCTCGAATAAGATTTCTTCGCCGGATCCGTTCCGGCCTTTCCTGGAACCAAGCTCGCGCGGGTTTCAAAACGCCGGGTGGAAAGGGGTGAACCATCCCGCCCGGCTTAAGATTCTCGCTCGAGCGAACAGCCGCTTTGCCTACCGCTTGTGGCTCTGCTTGATGAAGTAGTCGATCAATTCGCTGGAGGAGTTGTCCATTTCGACGTCGAACGCCTCCACTCGGCCGGTGAAATAGTTGAACGCCATCACGGCCGGAATTGCCACGAGCAGCCCGAACGCCGTCGTGACGAGGGCTTCCGCGATGCCGCCCGCGACCGCGCCGATGCCCGAAGTCTTCTGGGTTGCGATCTGCTGGAATGCGTGCAGAATGCCGACCACCGTGCCGAACAGGCCGACAAAGGGCGCCGTCGCGCCGATGGTGGCCAGCACCGCGAGGCCCCTCTTCAGCTTGGCGTGGACGATGGCTTCAGCCCGCTCCAAGGCGCGGCCGGAGCTTTCGATGGTTTCCGCGGTAGGCGCGCCGGCGGAGATGCGGAATTCCTGAAGACCGGAAGTGACCACCTCGGCAAGGTGGGACTTCTTGCTGCGATCAGCAATCTTGATGGCTTCTTCCAGTTTGCTGTCTTTCAACGCGCCGGCAACCTTGGGCGCAAACTCGCGCGACTGCTTGCGGGCGGCGGAGAAATAGAGATAACGGTCGATCATCACAGCCAGGGACCAGATCGACTCAATGAAGAGAACAATCGCTACGGCCCGGGCCAGCCATCCCATGTGATTCCACAAACCCATGGGGCTAAAGCTGACCGTCTGATCTTCCTGGAAGAGCAAGGCCAAGCTGTTGACCGTATGCGAAGCAAGGTGTGCGAACTGAGCAAGAATCACTGAATCGTTCCTCCTGAGGAGATTCCTTTGAATTGGGAACGCCCGCCGCAGCGGGCCGTTGGGAATGCGCCTCCTCGCGGATTCGCACTCAGGTCAAAAGCAAGACCCTCCGCAACGACGCGCCAGAGGGTCAGAGGTCTCATTTAGCCACCCAATGTGAAGATCACATTGACAGTGGTTTCCACTTCCACCGGCTCGTTGTTCAGCAGGTAAGGCCGATAGCGCCATTGCCTGACGGCGTCGAGTGCAGATTCCTGCAACATGGCCGGCCCGCTGACCACCTTCAGGTCCTGAATGGTTCCCTGCTTGGAGATGGTTGCCTGCAGAACCACCGTTCCTTGCACCCGGGCCGCCTTGGCGATCGGCGGGTAGACCGGCATCGTCTTCTGCAGCAGCATGCCTACCGCGACACCTGCCGAAATGTTGACCTTCTTGGGGGGCGCAGCCTTGACCACCGGCCCCTTGCCGGAGCCAAAAGCGCTACCGAAAACGCTGCCGTTGCCGCCCAGGCCTTCCATGCCGGCCACGCCGAAGCTCGAGGGCGGAGCTTCCTTAGACGTAACCATTTCAATGTTTTTGGGGATCCTGGTCGGCGCCGTGAGCTGATTATTCATCATCTCCGACTGTACGTGGACCACATGCACTTCCGGTGGAGGCGGCGGAGGCGGAGGTGGTGGAGGCGGAGGCGGAGCAAACAGGAGGGTTTGCATCATCGCCGGGGGCAACGCCTCGGGATAGATCAGCGGAATAAGAATGAGCAAAACCAGAATCGCGCCGTTGATGCCGCCCGTGAACAGCATCCAGCGACCGCTCTTGGTTGCCTTCCTGATCTTGCCCGAGGATTCAAATGTGGAGTCTTCAAACATAGCCAGCCTCGTATCCGAGTGTTTGGTTACCTCTATTTAGACACCGCGGAAACGGCGAATGTTCCCGGGAGTCAAGACCCGTAACAAAAGAGCGTGTTCACCTTACCAGAACCAACGCCCTTTCGCAAAGACAAGGTACACAAAGTTGCTGTGAAACGGGTGCAAACTTCTGCGCTTACGCTGGTTGGAACCGCTCCGCAACTCTTGGGATGGTTGGCTCCGAGCTGCGTCCTGCTAAGATACCCCGTTCTTTCCCTACTCAACTCGTATATGCGTAAACTGCCCTTTGCCGCTAACTTCTGCCGCGTTTGGCGGCCGGCAGAGCCATGGCCCTGCCCCTCTTCGCCCGCCACTCCTGATACGCCACCAACATGGGAGAGGCGACTGCGATGGACGAGTACGTCCCAATCAGAATACCCACAACCAAGGCAAATGAAAAGCCCTTTAACACCTGACCCCCGAAAATGAACAGAGAAAGCACCGTCAGAAAGGTCAGGCCGGAGGTAAGCACGGTCCGGCTCAGCGTCTGATTGATGCTGCGATTGACCAGGTTGGGCAGCGCTTCGCGGCGGCTCAGGCGCAGGTTTTCGCGAATGCGGTCGAAAACCACGATGGTGTCGTTCATCGAGTAGCCAATCAGCGTCAGGATGGCCGCGATCACGGTGAGGCTGAGTTCCAACCCATTGAAACCGAATAGGCTGGCAAGGGAGAACGCACCTACCGTAATCAGCGTGTCGTGAAAGCACGCCACCACGGCGGCCACGCCGTAGATCAGCTGAAAACGAAACCACAGATAAATCAACATGCCGATGAGCGAATAGAACGTGGCCAGAGCTGCCTGTTTCTCGAGTTGGTGGCCCACCGTGGGGCCCACGACGTCGACGCTCCGCACGATGAAATTGGTGGTGTAATGCGAGCGTAGCGCGCTCTCAATGTCGGAGCGGCCCACGTCCAGGGCCTTCTCGTTCATTTGCTCGGGAAGGCCAATGACCACCTCGCGATCTGCCGGATTGCCAATGGTGGAAATGTCGGCGCCTTTGATGCCTTGGGCGTCGATCGCCTGCCGGATCCGGTTCACATTGGGAACCTCGGCGAACTGTACCGTCACCTCTGTGCCGCCGCGAAAATCCACGCCCAGAGGCACGGGGCTGCCAATGTGCGCCCATTGCCAGCCCATCGAAATCACGCCCGCAACGCTGAAAATCAACGAAAAGGCAAGGAAATACCATTTTTTCCCTAGCCAGTCCACATTCACGCTGTGAAAGAATTCCACTTCTGCTCTTCCCTTCGTGGACGTCGTCGCCCGTAGGCCCCGGCGTTCCATATTGCCTCGACTGCCAATTTGTCAGTCGTATCCCTTGGTCCCCGCTTTCAAATCGAGACCATTTCGCCCGGCCGCAGCCGGTTCAGATGCGCCTCGAAGATCACGCGCGATACATACACCGCCGTAAAGAGGTTGGCCGCTAGACCGAATGTCAGCGTGGTGGCGAAGCCTTTCACCGGTCCGGTTCCAAACAGGAACAGGATGGCGGCCGATACGATGGTGGTGACGTGGGTGTCGAGGATCGTGGTCCAGGCGTGGGCAAATCCCTGATCCACGGCTGCGGCCGCCGCCTTGCCCGCCCGGATCTCCTCGCGGATGCGCTCGAAGATCAGAACATTCGAGTCCACGCCCATGCCGATGGTGAGAATGACGCCGGCGATGCCGGGCAGGGTGAGCGTGGCCTGCGAGAAGCCCATAAAGCCGAGCAGAATCACGAGGTTCAGGAACAAAGCCAGGTCGGCGTTGATGCCGGAGCTCTTGTAATAGACGAGCATGAATCCCCACACCAGCAGCACGCCGACAATCGCCGCGGTGACGCCCTCACGGATCGAGTCCGCGCCCAGCGTAGAGCCTACGGTGGTGGCCTCAATGTAGTTGAGCGATGCGGGCAGCGCGCCGGTGCGCAACAGCTTCGAAAGCATCGTGACTTCGTCGGGGCTGAAGCTGCCGGTAATTTCGCCGCTGTCGCGAATACCGCTTTGGATGGTGGCCACTTCGCGCACCGTGCCGCCCATCACCACGGCCATGCTCTTGCCCACGTTCGCGCTGGTGTAATCCCAGAATTTGTCTCCGGCTTCGTCGGTGAGGGTGAAGTTGACCGTGCGCTGGCCGGTGTTCTGGTTGACGCCCGGCTCGGCGGAACGAAAGTCGCTGCCGGCCACAATGGCTATCCGTTGCAGGATGTAGTAGGCGTCGCCCCCGCCTGTGCCGGCCAACTCGCCCGTAGCGGGCAGAATTTCCTCATCCGCCGGAAGCGCGTTGCCCGCGCTGGTGAGCGCAGCCTGCTGGCTGGGGAACGGTCCGCTCACCACGGCGTGAATCTCCAGCCGCGCCGTCGACTGGATGATGGTTTTCACGCGGTCCAGATCGCTGATGCCGGGCAGTTCCACCAGAATCTGGTTCGCGCCCAGACCATAAGGCGCAATCTGCGGCTCGGTCACGCCCAGGGCGTCCACGCGATCGGTAATAGTGGCGATCGCCTCCACCACCGTGCGCTGATCCAGATCGCGCTCGTAGATCGGCTTCATGGTCAGGGTCCAGCTATTGTTGAGGCCGCTCGAGACGTCGTATTCATCGGCATAGCGCGAACCATCGAGGAGTGTATCCACCCCGCTCGACTGCACCGGCGCCGTGCCCTGCACCTGAATCGTATCCGGCTTGTTGGGATCGGGCTTGATCACCTGGGAGAAGGTCAGGTTGGCCTTCTTCATCTGCTGCTCGATGTCCTGAATCGTGTTGTCGGTCTCCGCGTTCACCGCATCGGCCACCTGCACCTGCAGGATGAGGTGTGCTCCGCCTTGCAGGTCGAGTCCGAGGTGGATCCGATTTCGGACGGACTGCAAAAGATCCTTGCCGGTGACGCCGGACGGCGCCCCGAAGATGCCGTAAAGGAAGATCACGAGAACGGCGATGATCAGGGCAACCTTGTTCTTGAGATTCTTTTTCATCGTTTCACTTCTCTATTGGAAATCCTACTCGCTTCCGCAGGCCGCCGGTTCCCTCCCGCGGCCACCGGTTGGCTTCCTGCACGGCGTCTCCTCGAAACCCGGCGGGAAGATTAAGAGGGTGTCTCCTGGGTGGTGACGGAAGCAATGGCGGTCTTGGCCACTTCCATTTTCAGGTTATCGGGCGCGACGCGGATGATGATCGAGTCGTCCTTGATGGAGATGATGGTGCCGCGGATGCCGCCGGCGGTGGTCACGCGGTCGCCGGTCTTGATGCTGGCCAGCATGGATTGCCATTGTTTTTGCCGCTTCTGCTGAGGGCGAATCATGAGCAGATACAGCACCGGAATCAAAAGCAGCGGCAAAAGGATCGTCAAGCCCCCGCCGGCGGGGGCGCTCGCCGCCGCCCAAAACGCAAAAGTTGTCGCCACACTCATCCTTTACTTGTCCGGAGCCATTTCACCGGCCCCCGACTCAGCCACACCCGCCGCAGGCGCGTCTGACGGAAAGATTTGTCTCCGGGAACGGTCCTGAGTGGTTGCCCTCCCCACACGGCTCCTTCCAGACGTCCGCCACAGCAAATCCGTGGGAAGTCAAGAAGAGGGTTTCTGGGCGCTGCAATCAAAGAAACCGCTATGACCGTGGATCCAACCGGCCCAGGCGCGGGAAGGAGGGCCGGCTTGCCGCCGCTCGGAGAACCTTCATCCCGAGACTGGCCGGCACACCTGTTGACCCTACTTCCGTCTGCTTCCTGTTCGACACAGCACTCCGCTGGTTCTCCGGACCGGGAACGAGCACGAACACCAATCCCCTTCCCTCCGAATCCAAAAAGAGAGCCTAAAAAGATAAGACACGGGTGGCCGGTTGGGTGTCAAGGCGCGAACGCCACGGTTGAGCAGGGGTGGCGTGGCCGCATAGGCGAGAAGGTATTCACTGGGTCGGAGAAGGCGTCTCCGCCTCGTCGTCCGAGTCTTCGACCAGAACCGCCGAGCCCGGAACGATATCGTAGGCCACTGCATCCTTGCCCGCGGGATGAAAGGTAATGTGGAGCGGCTCGCGCTGCCAGTCGGGCTGGGCGCAGGCGGGATCAGAGTGGTTCGCCGCGTCGAAGGCGGCCAGCCTCTTGGCCAGCACCGGCTTGCGCGCGGCGATCTGCGCCACCACGGCATAGAGGCTCTTGCCGCTCGGTGTCAGACCGCAGTAGGCTGCGTAGTCGCGAAACCAGGCGACTTGGCTCACGCCCGGGTCGTAGTCGGGCAGCTTGAGGGCGGTGATGTGGCCGGCGACGCGGTCCACCAGCAGCCACGGACCGCGCTGCCACACCCATTCGCCTTTGGCTTCTTGGGCGGGCTGGTCGCTGGGCAGGGCGTCGTTCAGGCGCAAAGCGCGCCGAACCACGAAGCTGCGGTCGGTGACGTCATGAGCGTCGCCGGTGGTCCACTCCTTAAGCACGCCATCCACCAGGAGTGCCCGGATTTTGAGCGAATCCTCGCCGGGCGCGGCTGCAGCCGGATCGCCGGTCTTCGAGTAGGCTACTTTCCTCACCGCGCCCAGGACAACGGTGTGTGTCTTGCGCGGGGCGGCGTGGACAAACAAGAGGTCAAAAACGCAGAAAAGAAGGAGAATCGCTGGTCCGGCAAAGCGTCGCATGGCGCAGATCTCCGCACAGCCATTGGAAACCGGCGAATGTTGCGGGCGCTGTGAGTTGAATCACAGGAATTTGACAGAGAAACTCCGAAAAACCGATCTGTCGATGGAAAACGGTTCAACGGCTAAATTTGTGCGGCTTCCACGGCGCGCGCCACGCGGAAAGCCGTGCCTTCCTGCAGGGGCCGCGCCAGCACCTGCATCCCCACCGGCAGCTCGGCCGCCGTGGCCCCGCAAGGCACAGTGACGCCGCAAATGCCCGCCAGACTCGCGGTGACTGTATAAATGTCGGCCAGGTACATGGCCAGCGGATCGTTGGCTTTCTCGCCCAGTTTGAATGCCGGCACGGGCGAGGTAGGCGTCACCATTGCATCCACTTGGGCAAAGGCGCGCAGGAACTCTTCGGCCAGCACCCGGCGAACCTGCTGCGCCTTGAGGTAATAAGCGTCGTAGTAGCCGGCCGAGAGCGCATAGGTGCCGAGGAGTATGCGGCGCTTGACCTCGGCGCCAAAGCCCTCGTCGCGCGAGTGGCTGTACATGTCCGACAGGGTCGTCGAGTGCGGCGAACGATAGCCGTAACGCACGCCGTCAAAGCGGGCCAGATTGGCGCTGGCCTCGGCCGTTGCAATCAGGTAATAGGTAGGCACCGCGTATTGGGTGTGGGGCAATGATACCGGCTGGATCGTGCAGCCCGCGGCCCGGAGCGCGTCGATTCCCTTCTCGATTGCCGCGCGCACCTCGGGATCGAGACCCTCGGCAAAGTACTCGGCCGGCACACCAATCCGCAAACCCGCCACCGGTTTATCGCTTTCGGCGCCGTAGTCGTCCACGGGCGCCGGGGAACTGGTGGCGTCCTTGGGGTCGTGCCCGGCGATCACCCCGAGCAGCGTGGCTGCGTCGCGGACATTGGCGGCAAAGGGACCCACTCGATCGAGCGAGGAGGCAAAGGCGATCAGACCGTAGCGGGAAACGCGCCCGTAAGTGGGCAGAACGCCCACGACCCCGCAAAAGCTGGCCGGCTGACGGATGGAGCCGCCGGTGTCGGTGCCCAGCGTGGCCACGGCGAGATTCGCCGCGACCGCCGCTGCCGAGCCGCCGCTCGAACCGCCGGGGACACGCACGGGATCGACGGGATTACGCACCGGCCCGTAAGCCGAGTTCTCATTCGAGGAGCCCATCGCGAACTCATCGCAATTGAGCTTGCCGAGAAGCACCGCGCCGGCGGCCTCGAGACGGGTGACGGCGGTTGCGTCGTAGGGAGGCTGGTAGCCCTGAAGGATCCTGGAGCCGGCCGTGGAGGGCGCGCCGCGCATCACCAGCACGTCCTTAATGCCTACTGGAATGCCGGCAAGCGGCGGCAGCGGATCGCCTTTGGCGGCCAGGTCGTCGATGCGCTCGGCCTGGGCAAAAGCCCGCTCTTTGGTGAGACTCAGGTAGGCGTTCAGGCGGGGGTTTTTCTTTTCGATTCGTTCATAGTAGCTGCCTGCGAGTTCGGCGGCCTTCACCCGGCCGGCAGCAATCTCGCCGCGCAGAGCCGCCAGAGTCTCCGGCTTTTCCACCAATGATTCGGTAATCCTGACCTCGCCAGCCATCCCACTCATCTGTTCTCTGTTCTTTATCGTTCAATCACCTTTGGCACCTTGAAAAAAGCCCCGTCCGTTTCCGGTGCTCGCTGCATGACGGCGGCGCGAGACAGTGATGGCTCGACCGCGTCAGGACGCACCGCACCGCCGCTCGCCATGTCTCCCAGCTCACCCACCTGCGCCAGCGGAGCAACACCCGTGGTGTCGAGTTCGTTCAGCTCCGCAACATATTCGAGGATGGCGTTTAGATCCTGCAGCATGCGTCCGGTTTCCTCGCGGCTAAGCTCCAGGTGCGCCAACTCGGCGACGCGCTCCACTTCCTCTACGGTTACCCTGGCGCTCATGCGTCCCATTCCGCTCCGGCGGGCGCGGTCCGCACGCAGGAAGCTGCAATTCAATCTCGAAAATTCAAGTATAGATGGTCACCGATTGCTTCCTGCGCGCATTGCCGCCGCGCTGCGGCTCAATCCACGGTGAGGCTCAGGTTGACGGAATGCGAGACGCCCGTCGAGGTGACCGTGACCGGAATCGTGTAGCTTCCCGCCGGAGTTTGGGAACTGTTGTTTTGCCCGCCTCCACCGCCCCCCGTGCCGCCGCCGGAGCTGGTGCAGCTCGAGACACCCAAGCCGAAACTGACGGCGAGCGCAACCAACAAAAACCCCTTGCGGCGCTTCCAGAGCGCGAGCGGAAGGAGCAGGAGTCCGCAGGCCAGTGGGGCAATGTCCCGGAGTTCGCGCCGTGGGGCAGGGCCTTCGATGCGCGCTGTAGGGCCGGAACTGCCGGTAAAAATCTCCACCTCCACGTTGCCCTGCGTGCCGATCGGGAGCGATTCGGTGGACGGATTGAAGACGCAGGTTGCATTGGCGGGCAGCGAGCCGCACTGGAATGTGAAAGCGCCTTCGGCGCCGTTGGGAGTAATGTCCAGCGTGTAGTCAGCCTGCTGTCCGCTGGCCACCGTGGCGCCGGCCGGACCAGAAGGAGTGAGGGTGAAGTCGAAACCCGTGCCCGAAAGTGAAACAGAAGCTGGAGTGGTGACGACCGGGGAGCTAATGGTCAGCGTGCCCGTTGCGGCGCCCACGGCGCTGGGCTGGAAAACGACGCTCGCGCTGCAATGGGCGCCCGCGTCCAAGCCGCCAGTGCAGGTGTTTTGCGTCACGGCGAACGGCCCCGTGGCGGCGAGCGTAACGGAGCCGAAACCGTAGCTTGAGGAATTCGTGATGGTGATGATTTGCGCGGGACTGACCTGGCCCACGCCGGTTACCGTGGTGAAAGGCAATTGTGCGGGATTGGCGGCAAGGCCCGTGGCAAGCTGGCCCGCGCCGTTGATGGGCACGGAAACCGCGGCGACTCCGGGTGTGGACGAAGAGATCGCCAGCGTGGCGGCGATGGGCCCGGTAGCGGCCGGGGTAAAGACAATCTGCACGGTGCAATTGCTGCCGTTGTTCAGGAGGGCTCCGCAGGTCGTGGCGCCAATGGAGTAGCTCGATGCGGCCGGCCCGGTGAGCTGAAATCCGATATTGGCCATGGGCGCGACGCCGCTATTGGTGATCGTGACAGTTTCTGGGGCGCTCGCCGTCCCGGGTTGTTGCTGGGTGAAGGTCAGGGCTGTGGGCGTCACGGCGAAGGCCGCCGGGATCAGACCCGTTCCACTCAGAGAGATGGTTTGCGTGCGCAGAGCGTCGGTGATGGTAAGCATGCCCGAGATGCCTCCGACCTGGGAGGGCGCGAATTCCACGCTCACCGTGCAAACCGAGTGCGCCGCCAGTTGCGTATCGCAATTGCTCGCGGCCTGAAACTGCGCGCTCACGGCGACAGATATCGAGGTTAAGGCCAGGTCGCCGTTGTTGGTGATGGTCACGGGCTGCGCTGCGGACACTTGGCTGGCCGCGGTTCCGGGGAACGTCAGTGACGCCGGGCTAACAATGTCCGTCGGCGGCGCAGCTCCGTCTCCGCTCAGTTCGACGGTTTGGATTCCCGCACCGTCGGTGAAGGTCAGCAGCCCCGTGACCGGGCCGGGCTGCATCGGCGCGAATGTAATCTCCAATTGGCAGTCAGCGTTCGCGGCCAAAGAAATCGTGCCGCAAGCGTTCGAAGCGAGCGTGAAAGGCGGAGCAACGGCAATGCTGTTGATAGGAACCGTCGAGGCGCTGGCGTTGGCCACCTGAATCGGCAGCGCAGCGGAAGTGGAACCGTCGGCGACCTGGCCGAAATCGACCGCGACCGGGCTGAGGCTGACGGCGCCCGCCGGTGTGCCGGTCCCGCTCAGGTCCACGGTGATTTGGCCGCCATCAACGTTGACGTAAATCGTCATCTGGCCGGTCAGGGGACCGGTGGCCCCGGGCGTAAAGGTCACTTGAATCGAACAGCTGGCGCCAGGCGCGACGGACGCGTTGACGCAGTTGTCAATCTCGTTGAAGTCTCCGCTCACCGCGATTGAGGTCGGTGCCAGGGCGATGCTGCCCGTGTTTTGAACGGTGACTGTTTGCGGCGCGCTGGCGGTTCCGGAAATTTGCGCGGGGAAGGTGAGCGAGGTGGGACTCGTCGCCGCAGTGGTCAGGCTCGTGCCGGCCGTCCAAAGCGGCGCCTGCCAAATTCCCCGGCCGTAAGTGGCCGCCGCCAGCACCTGCGCCGAAGCGGTGAGCGGGGCGGCGGCGAGCGCGACCACCGGCGCCAAGGGGAGGCCGGTTCCAAACGCCGACCAGCAATTGGAAATGGACTGGGCGCAGCTCGCCGCCTGGGTCGTGAAGTACACGCCGTCGTCGGTGGCTATATAAACCGTGTTGGCGTTTTGCGGATCGACGACGACGCTGTTCGAGGGCGCAGGAGGCAGGTTGGCGGTGATGGCCATCCAGTCCGCGCCGCCATTGGTGGAGCGGTAGATGGTTTGGACATTCTCTTCGAGATCCGGAATGCCCGCGACGGTGACATAAACGGTGTCGCCCGTGGTGTCATGGGGATCGATGAAGACGCTGGAAATGTCGAGGCCGTAGGCGTTCAGGGCGTTGGTGTCGTTTGTGACAGGATTGAGCGTCAGATCCTGCCACACGGGCGGCAGCCCGGAGGCGGCGTCGATCGTCGCGACTAAAACATGGCCTTGCAGGTTCGCGCCGCCATCGAGGGCGCCATACATGCCGACATAGACAATTTCGCCGCCGTTGGCCAACGGCATGGCGGCAATGGAGCGGATCAGTGCATCGCCATTGCAGGAGCCCGTCGTTGCTCCGCTATCGAGGATGGGGCTGATAGCGTTGCCGGCGCTCCAGCCAATGCCGTTGGCCGGACCGCGCCAAACGCGGCACGTTCCGATCAAGAGTTGCGTCGGATCGAGCGGATCGACGAGAAACGCCGCTGGTGTGGCCATCCCATCGCCGTCTCCACCGACGTCGGCGTTGGTGACCACCGGGCTTGAGCCGAAATCGGCCGGCGTGCAAGCGGAGGATTGCGAACAAAGATAGATAGCAACCCCGGCTTGGTCGTTCACGTACCAGTTATAAGTGTTCTTCGGGTCGATCGCTACCGGGCCCCCGTAGCCGCTCAGAATTTGCGGCCAGTCGGCAATAGCGGCAGTGTTCTTGACGCCTGCAGTTCCATTCACACCCAACCCGGCCATCATGAAGTAGGGTGACGAGACAATTTGAGACAGGCTTTGAGGTTCTGCCAATGAGCCCAGGCCGGCATTCAGGTTCTGGAAATGGCTCGCGTCTGTGGCGCTGCACGCAGGACCGGTTTCTCCGATTGCGTCCATCGAGCGCCAAAGACCGCTATCGTTGCCGATCAGGATTTCCAGAGGGTTGGCCGCGTTCCAGGTTAGCGCGTGCTGGAATTCCCCCACCTGCGCGCTCATGCAGGTGGTCGAGTTGGTGGTGTTGCGCCAGGAGCAGCCCTGCGCCACCGGGCAAGTGGTCTCCCATAAATCGTTCGCGCCGGCGAGGAGTAGCGTTTCCTGCTGAGAGGGGACCGCGGCTAGCACCAGGTTGTAATTGCCGTTGGCGATGGTGACCGCCCCGAGCGGCGTGTTCTCTTCAAGCGCCGCGGTGTTCCACTGCTGTCCAAAGGTGAGGCTCGGGCTGGCGCAGGCCCCTGCGCTCTGCGCGCATTCGTCCTGCCAAAGGCCCTGGTCCTGATTATTGAGGTCCACGGTCCAGGCAAAGGTGTCGCCGGTTTGGGGATTCACCGCCAGCGCGCCGCGAAAAATGGGGCAGGCAATCGAGCCTGTCGAGCCGATATTGTTCGGACAAGCCTGCGACGTCAGGCCCGAACCGGGCTGCGCGGTCATGCGCGTCCAGGTGACGCCGTCGGCGGACTGGTAATAGCCATGAAAGCGCACGGCGGCAATAAACAATTGCCGAACCTGGTTCCAAACCACGGCAGTGGCCGCGTTTCCATCGGGCGCCGGGAAGGCGTCGAGCGGCCCCTGAACATCGTCACCGTTGCCGTCGGTGATCGTGGCCAAATGCCAGGACGCGCCGCTGTCGGTCGAGTAATACAGCCCCTCCAAGCTCGCGCCAACTGCCACTGCGTTCACCAGCGTGCCTTCATACGCCTGCGAAACCGCGGCCACCACAAGTTGCGGATTTACGGTGCTCCAGGCAAAACCGGCAAATCCCTCGCCCAGAAAGCTCGCATCGAAGGCGCCCAGACCGTCCTCCCTATCGACGCTCTGCTGGACCAGGCTCCAGGTTGAGCCGCCGTCCGTGGAGCGAAGAATGCCTGTGCCGTAATAGGAGTCGAGCACGTCGTTGGGATCGCCGGTTCCGGCCAAAATCACACCCGTCCCGCCGGGCTGCACGGTCAGAGCGCCGATGCTGATCGATGCGTCCATGGCGCCGGCAAGCGCCGGGACCGCGTCGGTAAGAGGGATAAAGGAAATGAGAGACGGCGTGGAGACGGCTGCATTTTCCGCCTCCCAAACGCCGCCGCCCGTGGTTCCCACGTAAAGATGGTTGCCAGTGAGATCGGCGGGGTCGAGCGACAGGGCGGTGATGCGACCGGTGACGAGACCAAAGTTCGCAGTCTCGACGGCGGAGGGACCGAGAGGTTGCCATGTTGCGGCCGCGCCAGTGGCGTCCTGCGGCCGCGGGCGCACGCTTTGGCTGCCAGCCGGGTAAGGTTCCCCCTGGCTGCGTTTCGTGAGCGCCCCCGGCCGGCTGAGTCGGTGGCCAAAGGTCCAGCCACGCTCAGCCAGGAAGCGCTCCGCCGCGATAACCCGCGGAGGGCGGTTGGCGGCGTCGGAGCGGGACATTCCACGTTGGGCCGCACCCAGGGCAGCGCATGCAAGCCATATCCCTGCCAGCGCCACGGCCCTTGCCCACTTCCCTGCCCTGCCGCTTCGGATCAGCTGGATAAACTTCGGCTCGAGCATCCGGTCTGCCATGCGCATCCGCTTCCCATCTCGCGTTTCCCCATCGCGAGCATCTTCCCCTGCGTCGTGCGCGGAATCCAGCGGATTGCGCCCAACCGAACACGCGGTTTCCAGAATTGAATTTGTGGCCCATTATAGGACAGACGAAGACGCGCAAATTGTGACCGGCCACACATCAGCGCAGGCAATCCAGCACCGCTTCGCGGATTCGGCCAGTTAGGCCCTGCCGTGGCGGGCGCAAAGCCAAAAAACAGGCCGCCCGCAGGCGGCCTTAGATTGTGGAACCGGAAGCAGCTTACCAGCGGCCCCAGGCGCGGCTGATATAGTCAGCCAGCGTCATGCTGATGAGGCCGAGAAAAATGAAGATCCCGGAAATGGCGGTGAGCTTCGTCAGTCTGGGGCTGTACCTCAAATGCATGAAGAAAAGCACCACCAGCATGGCCTTGATGACGGCGATAGCCAGCGCCACAACGACGTTGAAGGGCCCCAGTTCAACGAACGACACCGCCGCGGTGGTCCCCGTAAGGATGAGCAGCGTCGCACCGATAAGGATGTAGATCCTGGGGCTGACGATATGAATTTGCTCTTCGGTTTCGTCCTTATGCTCGTGGGTGCCTTCGATCATGACCGTCCCTTTCAAAATTCCAAAATTTCAAAGCATGCGGCCCGCCTCTAAAGTCCACACCGCAGCGCGTCATTGGTGTCGACTGATGAGGTAGAGCAGCGGATACAAAAAGATCCAGATGATGTCGACAAAGTGCCAGTAAAGCCCGAAATTCTCGACAAAAGTTACATGCCCCGTAGTGTACGCGCCCGCCCAGGCGCGGAAAATGATGTAGGCCAGAATGCCGATGCCGACGACCATGTGCAGCGCGTGCATGCCGGTCATGGCGAAGTAGAGAAAGAAGTACAACTCCGTCTTGTTCGCCATGCCCAGCGAAAGCGGCTTGTCGTGATATTCCTTGTAAACCTCGGGGGCCGAGGCGGGATTGAGAAACGTTTCCGCGCTGAAGTGCAACCCTGGAACGTGGTATTCCACCCATTCGGCGTGCCACTCGATGCCCTTAATGCCAAGGAACATGAGGCCGAGGATGAAAGTTAGGATCAGACACAGAATCAAACCCTTCTTGCGCCGCGTCTCCGCGCACCATACACCCATCGCCACGGTGAAGCTCGAAGTGATGAGCACCGCGGTGTTCGAGGTGCCCCAGAAGATGCTCAAAAAATGCGAGCCCTCGACAAAAGCGGGGTAGTACCAGTTGCGCATGATCAGGTACGACATGAACAAGCCGCCGAAGAACATCACTTCCGTGAGCAGGAAGAGCCACATGGCGAAATTGGCGGCGTCGAACTGCTGCACCACCGACTCGAAGTGGTGGCGCTGGAAAGGCGGGTGCTCTCCATGGTGTGGGTGGCCGGCTTCCGCCACCGCGGCGTTGGCGATGGTAGTGCTGTCAGACACTGGCGACCTCGCTTGCTTGTTTACGCTCCAGCCAATCGTAATCGTAGGCTTCGTGATCCATAATCGGAGTTTCCGCGAAGTTTTCCGTCAACGGAGGCGACTGGATCTGCCATTCCAGGCCGGTCGCCTGCCAGGGGTTCTCGCCCGCAATGGCGCCGTATTTGAGCGACCAGGTGAGGTAGAGGAGGGGTAGCAGGTATCCGACGCCGAGAACCGTAGCGCCGGCGGTCGAAAACACATTCAGCACCTGGAATTCGGGCGGATACGAAGCATAGCGCCGCGGCATGCCCAGCATGCCCAGAATGAACTGCGGAAAGAAGGTCAGATTGAACCCGATGTACGTGACCACCGCCGCGAACTGCGAGATTTTCTCGGGATACATCCGTCCGGTCCACTTGGGCCACCAGAAATGAATACCGGAAAGGAACGACATCAGCATGCCGCCAACCATGACAAAGTGGAAGTGGGCGACCACAAAGTACGTCTCGGTGAGATGGATGTCGGTGCCCGTCGAGCCGAGAAAGACTCCGGTCAATCCGCCGATCGTGAACAGGCCCATGAACCCGAGGGCGTACAGCATGGGCGTTTCGAAAGTGATCGAGCCCTTATACAGCGTGAAGGCCCAGTTGTAGATCTTGATGGCCGAGGGCACCGCCACCAGCATGGTCAGAAGCGAAAACACCAGCGCGGAATAGTTGGAAATGCCCATGATAAACATGTGGTGGGCCCACACAAAGAACCCGAAAACCGCAATGGCCACCGAAGAAAACGCCACCGCGGTGTAACCGAAAACGCGCTTTCGGCTGAAGGTGGAGACCACCTCGGAAATGACGCCGAAACCAGGCAGAATCATGATGTAGACGGCCGGGTGAGAGTAGAACCAGAACAGGTGCTGGAACAGCAGCGGGTCTCCGCCTTTTGCCGGATCGAAGACGCCGATGCCCAAGGTCCGCTCGAGCACGACCAGCACCAGGGTAATGGCCAGCACCGGCGTGCCCAGCACCATCAGAACGCTGGCCGCGTAGTTGGACCAGACAAAGAGCGGCAACCGGAACCAGGTCATGCCCGGGCAACGCATCTTGTGGATGGTCACAATAAAGTTGAGTCCGGTAAAGATGGAGCTGAAACCGGCCACAAACACCGCCAGGCCGGCCGAGACCACGTGGGTGTTCAAGTAATGCGTGGAGAGCGGGGTGGTGAAGGTCCAGCCGGTGTCCACTCCGCCGACGCTCATGGTGTAGATCATCATGATGCCGGCAATGACGTAGAGATACCAGCTCAGCAGGTTGATCTTCGGCAGCGCCAGGTCTTTCGCCCCCACCATAATGGGGATCACGAAGTTACCGATGGTGGCCGGAACCGACGGCACCAGGAAGAAAAAGACCATGATCAGGCCGTGCATCGAAAACACCTTGTCATAGGTGTCGGTGGCCATCAGCTCCGCGCCCGGCGTCAGCAACTGCAGGCGGATGAGAGCCGCCAGCGCCCCGCCGATGAAGAAGAAAAACGTGATCGAGATCAGGTACAGAGTGGCGATTCGCTTATGGTCCCCGGTCAGCAGCCAACTGAGCAGACCGTTCTCTTTAGTCAGGAAGTTGACTTTGGGAATCCTGGCTGTCGACTGATCGGGAAGACTGACGATAGTTGCAGTGCTCATGGTTTAACCTCCCCTGATCCGGCGGAAGCTTTCCCCGTCGCTTTGCCCTCGATTTCCGGAGGGATTTCAGTGGTGTTCAAAGTTTGTTGGAGACGATAATCGGTGCTTAGGTTCTTGATGTACTCGACCAGCGCGATCACGCCCTCCTCGCTGATCTGGCCCTGGTATGTGGGCATAATCGTCGCATAGCCCTGGGTGGCGCCCTGCGACGGATTCAAGATGGTCTGACGCAGAAAGGCGTCGTCCACGGTGACCGTCTGACCGCTCGAGAGCGTGAGCTGGGAGCCATAGACGCCCACCAGGTTGGGGCCGCGCGCGTCAGGCTGCGTGTTATGGCAGGCGTTGCAGCTCAGGCTCGCAAACAGCCGCTCCCCGTCCTGGGCCAGCGAAGCGCCGCTGGTTGAGCCCTGCAGCCATTTCCGGTAATCTTCGGGCGTCATCACCACGATGTCGCCGGTCATATGGGAGTGATTGGTGCCGCAATACTGGGTGCAGAACAGGTGATAGGTTCCGGGCCTGGTGGCCTGAAACCAAACCGTCGTGTAGCGCCCGGGAATGGCTTCGCGCTTCACGCGGAAAGCGGGAATCGAAAAGCTGTGAAAGACGTCCTGGGAAATGATCGTCAATTGCACGGCGCGGCCCGTGGGCACATGCAGCGCATCGATCTCATGCTGGCCTCCCGGATGCTCGACCTTCCACATCCACTGTTTGCCCACCACATAGATGTTCATGGCGTTGGCCGGCGGGGTGTAGATGCGGAAATAAACCAGCGCGCCCCAGACAAAAATGATGAGAAAAAGGCCGAGAGGAATTATGGTCCAGGTGGCCTCCAAAAGCGTGGAGCCCTCGATCTGGACGGCATGGGGATGGCGCCGTTTGTGATAGAGCAGAGAAAAGCCCACAATCAACAACACCACAACCGTGAGTCCGACCAGGCTCACCAGAACCATGAAGAAGAAGAGCGCATCCGCTTGAGGCGCGATGGTCGACGCCTCCGGCGGAAACAGCGGGAAGTCGTGCAGCCATCTGCTTATGAATTGCCAAAGTACTGGACTGATATAGTTCATTCCGTTATCCGTTCACCCTCTTCCGGGGCGCCTGCGATGTCGCTGCCGCGGCGCCGCCCTGCTGATAATCGCGCCGGAACATGACCGTCATGAATCCGCCCAGGATCAGCATGGTCAAAAGCCCTCCCATTTCCACCACCCGCGAGATGATCAGATCGTGCGTGTTGGTGCGGGGATCATAGTGAAAGCAATAGGTCAGTATGTTGTCCACCGGCGAGCCGATGCGGTTATCCGAAGCCTCATCCAGCCCCAGCAGCATGTCCTTGGGCGAATACTCCACGCCCATGTAGTACTGCGCCAGTTTGCCTTGCGAAGTCACAATCTCAATTGAGCTGGCGTGGGCAAACTGTGTGACATTGGTGCCGGGAACCTTGAACTTGACGTATTTGAAGCCGACCGCCGCGGTGATCTGGTCGATGTTGGCCTGGGTCCCGGTCATAAAGTGCCAGCCGTTTGCGCTCCCGGGATGGCCGTACATTTTCACGTATTCCCGCTTCTTGGCCGCCGCCATCGCCGTCGTCTCCGTCGGATCGATGCTGATGACGACGATGTTGAAGTCCTTGCCGGGACGGAAGTTGATCATCATCAGGGCGCTGGTCAAACCCTTTAATTCCTCTGAGCACAGCATCGGGCAGCGGTAATAGACCAGGGCTAAAATAGCCGGCCTCTTGCCGAAATAGCTGCCCAATGGAACCTGATTTCCGGCATCGTCGGTGAACGTCAGGTCCAAGGGAAGCTGGTAATTGAGATGTTGCGCAATGCCTACGGCGCTGAGGATCGACGGCTTGGTGTTCGACGGACCCGCGGGAGTAGTGTTGATCGCCGGCAGACCTTTGTCGCCATACGTTGAAATCTGCGCGGAAAGGAGCGGAGCAGCAAGGCAAAGCATCATCGCAGCCATTGCCGCTGCGGGCCACTTTCTCCGGCTTATCTCAATTGATTTCATCTGCTCTCTGCTCCCTTCTGCGATCCCGGCCGTCAGCCGCCATATCGCTTGATCGGTGATTGGGTACCCGCCTGCCGCCGAGTCATCCCGCGCGCTCGTGCAGCCATGGCTTGTTACCGCGTCGGTTCTCCGTTTACGTTGTTCCCCGCTGACTCGGGCAATTGCTGCTCATACGCGGTGCGTGCAAATCCGTCCGTGAGCGGCATGGTCACTTCCGGCCGCGTGTCTCCGGTCATCAGCGGCGGCGTATTAAAAGCCGGAGCCACCGGCAAGCCGCGCTGTGCAATCAACTGCATCGCGCGGTCAATGGGAATCCGGACTTTGCCCTTCGATTGATCGACCCAGCTGTAATGATCCAGGAGCAGATCCTCCCGCTCGTGTAATTCGGCCACATCCTGATCGCCGTCATCCGTCAGCAGGCGCGGCGTGGGGAAGTTCTGCGTGAGAATGGCGACCCTGTTCTGCATTTCCGGACTGGAAGGCATATCGCCGAGCTGCCGGATATCGACGGTTTGGACCCACTTGCTATTGGGCCCATCTTCTCTGTTCAGATGCGCGTTCAACACCTTGCCGACCCCATAGCAGACGACCGCGGTCACCACCACAAACACCAGCATGGCGACCAGAAACACCAGAATTCCCGTCACACCCACGTCGCTGCGCTCGTAGCCCGCCGTGGTGTCCACTTCTTCCGGCTCGCGTCCTCCCGGAATGTGTTCCGGCATGTTGTCTTCAGGCGAGTGACCCTTATGCGTGGGCATGCTCAGGCTCCAGAATCTCCGCCAGATGCGGATCGTTGACTTGCACCAGCGGCCGCGTCTTCAGCCGCATGCAGAAAGCGGCCACCCACAGGGCGGTCATGGCCACCGGCAGCGTAGCGTATTCGAGAATTCCCCAACTGAAGTGCAGGTTGCGGGCGGCGTCTTTGAAGTTCGGCTCGATGAGCCAGAACAGATTCACAGCGACCGCGAAAATCATGAACTGGCAAACGCGCGTCAACCGCTTCTTGTTGCGTTTCAGGTCGCGGGAGAGCAGCAGCGTGAACGGAACCAGCCAGTGGAAGATGAAGTCCAGCGTGATGACGACTCCCCAGCCCCCGCGGATGCGGTCCAGGTACCAGTTGATCTCGTTGGGCAGGTTGCCCGACCAGATGATGAGGAACTGGCCGAAGTTGAGGTAGATGTTGAGCATGACGAAGGCGAAGGTGAGCTTGCCCAGGTCGTGCTGTTCGGTCTGCCGCAGCAGGGTGTGGAACGGCTCGGCTTTTGAAAGCGCGATGGCGACGATGATGCCAAAGGCCAGCACCAGGAAGCCCTGCTCCACGAGATAAAGCAGTCCGTAGACCGTCGAGAACCACGTCACATCCATCGACATGACCCAGTAGACGGATGCCACGGTGATGGTGACGGCGTAAACCACAATCCCGGGACCGCTCCAGTTCTCGAATTTCTTAATCCAGCGGGGCGTGGTCTCAGGTCCTTCGGCGTCGCGGCGCAACGCCATCGATTTCAGTTTCCAGGCGTACAACCCCCAGATGACGAAACACAGCACGCTCACCCCGACGAACGCAAACGGATTCAGCATCGGCCGTTTGAAATCCAGGCAATGCGCCTGCGCTTCATTGATGAGGCCATCCTTTAACGCTGCGGCGGTGCTGCTCACCGTCGTGTATCGCGCCCACAAGAACAGCCGCTTCATGAAGATGGCGATCACGATCCAATACACGAACACCAGCGGGAGGGTGCGGCTCATGGCTTCGAGCGGCCGCCGCAGCAGCAATCCATATTTGCCGCCCGAGCAGTATTGCACCATCAGCAGCGCCAGACCGCCCACGGCGAAACCGAAAGTGAGCATCAGCCCGAGCATCCAGGCGCGCAGAAAATGATCCCAGCCGAGACCGTCCTGCGCCTGCCCGAGAAAGGCCAGGATCACGGTCGCGGCGGCGAAAATCACGCAGACGACCAGTGCGCGATTTCGCCAGCCGTCCACAAAGGCCGGCGCTCCCAACTCTTTGGGAAGCGGTCTATCGAAAATTGCGCCGTGTAATTCTTCAGCCATTCCCTAAATCCTTACTTCGTGTTTGCTGCAGGCTTCGTGTTGGTTGGAGCCGTTTTGGTTACCGGAATCGAAATCTTCGGGTACGCTGCATTCGGCGGAGCCATGGCCGGAGTTCCCTGGCCCGTGGGCGGCGGAAGCGCTTGTATGGCCGTAGACGGCAGCGCCCACGGCTCCGCGAAGCTCTCCGGCAAATTCTCTTCGCGGGCAATGTCCTTGAGGTTTTCGACCTGCGTTCCCGAAGGCACATCTTGTAGGGTCGCGTTCTCGCTGAGCTGCAGGGCGCGGATGTAAGCGGCTACGGCCCAACGATCGGCCGGCGTCAGCTGCGCCGAGTAGTCGGGCATGGCGCCGTAACCGTGCGTCGTCACATAGAAGTAGTGCGATACCGGCTGCGACAGCCGCACCTGGTCATGGAAATTGCCGGCCGGCTTATAGCCGCGCTGCACAATCTCTCCCAAGCCGTTTCCCACGCGCGAGTGGCAGGGCGTGCAGTAGACGTTGAAGCGCTCCTGTCCGCGCTTGAGCACCGTCATGGTCACCGGAAAAGGCATCAGGTCCGGCTCTTCGCGCTGGCCATTGGGGCCCGGCACGGTGCCGGTGTAGAAGTAGGTGTCCTCGTGCAACTGACCGCGTGCCACGGTGTCCAGCACCTGTGGCCGCGCCCCCCGATGATCGGGGAAGAACTCGGAGCCGCGCTGGGGGATCATCTTCGGCTCGTTTTGCATGTCCTGCCGGCATCCAGCCATCACAAGGAGGCAGCCAATTCCGGCGAGGAGCCCAATCCGGCCCAGCGGTTGGCGCGCTCGCCCAACCCTCCCCCGAGCGGAGCGGACCTGAGCCCTGATCCCTGATCCCTGATCCCTGGCATTCATCAGTACTCCACCTCCACCACGGAAATCGGCTCTAGCCCTTCCAGATAAGCCTTCGATTCCACCAGGTCGAACTTGGGATCCAATGCCTCGAGACATAGGAAAAACTTGTCGGTCGTGGCGCCGGTGCGAAAGTTGGGCGCGTTGAACAAAGGGTGATAAAGCGAGGGCAGTCCGTTGAGCGCCAACATGCCGAAACCGGCTGAAAGCCCGGCCCACAAAATCGTCCATTCGTAAGCGGGCACCAGGAACGCCGGCCACGAATAAGTCGGCCGTCCGGCGATGTTGAGCGGAAACGCGATCACCGAAATCCAGGTCTCGAGAGCAAACATGGCCGCACCGCCCAGCAAACCGCCAATAAGAGTGACCAGCGGCACCTTGTTGCGGTGGAAGCCGATGGCCTCCGCCGCTTCTTCGAGCGGATACGGGGTGTAGCAATCCAAACGCCGCCAGCCATCCTCGTGCGCTTGCCGTGCGGCGCGCACCAGGTCGCCCGGGGTCCTGAATTCGGCCAGCAGGCCGTAGGTTCCTTCGCGGGGGGGCATCAGAGTTTCTCCTCCAGCAAACCACCCCTCACGGGGTTCTTGGGGCCCATTGCCCATCCGGCTCGGAACGGATCGGGATTCATCATCCGCTTCACTTGCTCACCTCCGGCCCCGTCTTAGCCCTAACCTTCGCCGCCGGCAAAAGCAGGCGAATTTCGTTCATGGGCATCATGGGCAGGAAGCGCACAAACAGCAGGAACAGGAAGGTGAACAACCCCAACGATCCGAACAGGGTCATGTAGTCCCACTTGGTGGCGCGATACGTGCCCCACGACGAAGGCAGATAGTCGCGCGTCAGACTGGTCACAATGATCACAAAGCGCTCGAACCACATGCCGGTGTTCACGATAATCGACATCGCGAACATGAAGATCATGTTCGTGCGCCACTTGCGCACCCATAAAGTGGTCAGGGGGATAAACAGATTTAAGGTGACCAGCAGCCAGTAAGACCAGCCCATCGGCCCGAAAGCGCGGTTCCAAAACGTGAACGCTTCCCAGTGATCCGCCGAATACCAGGCCATGAAGGCTTCCATCCCGTACCCGTATCCCACGATGAAGCCCGTCACCAGCATGATCTTGCCCATATTGTCGATGTGCCGCTCCGTGACCAGCGCCTCCAGGTGATAGAACTTGCGCAGCGGAATGGCCAGGGTCAGCACCATCGCGAAACCCGAGTAGATGGCTCCGGCGACGAAATAAGGCGGAAAAATCGTGGTGTGCCAGCCCGGCAGCACGGCCACGGCGAAATCGAAGCTGATGACCGTGTGCACCGAAAGCACCAGTGGCGTGGCCAGGCCGGCCAGCAGCAGCGAGGCAGTTTCATAACGCATCCAGTGGCGCACCGAGCCCCGCCAGCCCACCGACAAGATGCCGTAAAAATACTGGGCGATTTTCGACTGCGCGCGATCGCGCAGGGTGCCCAGGTCGGGAACCATGCCGATGTACCAGAAGACCACCGAGATGGTGGCGTAGGTCGAGACCGCGAAGGTGTCCCACATGAGCGGCGAGCGGAACTGCGGCCAAACATCCATGGTGAGGGGCAGAGGCAGGAGCCAGTATCCCAGCCAGGGACGGCCAACGTGAATAACGGGAAACATCGCCGCGCAGATCACGGCGAAGATGGTCATGGCCTCGGCAAAGCGGCTGATCGAGTTACGCCAGCCTTGCTTGAACAGCAGCAGAATGGCCGAAATCAGCGTGCCCGCATGCCCGATGCCGATCCACCACACAAAGTTGATGATGGCGAATCCCCACGCCACCGGTTGCGAAATGGCCCAAATGCCCACGCCCTTGAGGAAGAGCCAGGTCAGGGCCACCATGAGCATGGTTGTGCCCGCTCCCGCCACCGCGAAAAATCCAAACCAGCCCAGCGGCGTGTGCGGCGTGAGCACAATGCGCGTTACCTTCTCGGTAACCGACAGGAAGCTCTCACCCGGCGCAATAACCCGGTATTCTCCGGTTGCGGGATCGACACGGTCGTGAATGTTGACTTCGCTGGTTGCCATCGTCGATTAACCCTTGGCCGGATCGTGTTCGACCGGCGTTTCTTCCAGTTCGGGATTGGGGTTGGAGACTTCGGCCACGTAGGTCGTGCGTGGACGCGTGTTGATATCGGCAATCACCTGGTAGCTGCGCTGCATCGCACGCAGTTTCGTCACCCGGCTCGTCTGATCGTTCAGATTGCCGAAGGTAATCGCCTGTGCCGGGCAGGCCTGCTGGCAGGCGGTGATGACCTCGCCGTCGCGAATCGGCCGGTTCTCCTTGTCCGCGGTGATCTTGGCCTCTTGGATCCGCTGCACGCAATAGCTGCACTTTTCCATGACCCCGCGCGAGCGCACCGTCACGTCGGGATTCCGCATCAGCTTCAGGCTCTCGGTCTCGTAGTCGGAGTAAAGCAGGAAGTTGAAGCGGCGCACCTTATAGGGGCAGTTGTTGGAGCAGTAGCGCGTGCCCACGCAGCGGTTGTAGACCATCATGTTCAGGCCCTCGGGTGAGTGCACCGTGGCCCCGACGGGGCAAACCTGTTCGCAAGGCGCGTTCTCGCACTGCTGGCACAGCATGGGTTGCAGGTGCGCCCTCGGCGCCGCCAGATCGCCCTCGAAGTACGTGTCGATGCGAATCCACTGCATGGTGCGCCCGATGCGCGCCTGCTGCTTGCCCACCACGGCAATATTGTTCTCGGCGTAGCAGCTCACAATACACGCATTGCAGCCCACGCAACTGTTCATGTCGATGGACATGCCCCAGGCGTTTTCCGTGGAGGCCTTCGAGTAATCCCAGTTGGGGAACAGCGACGTGTCGAGGCTGGGCGTGTCGTAGCGCTCGCCCTCATGGGCAAAATTCGGGTTCGCCTTGAATTCGTCGAGCGTCGCGTAGCGAACAATCCCGCGCGGGCCCAGCGCCTCATCGCCTTCGAGCGAATTGTCGCCGCTGCCCTGCCCCAGAAGAGCGGTCGAGCGGTGATCCTGGTAGTGGCTTTTCGTGATCGCCACGCCCCACTTGCCCGGCACATGCCGGATCGACCCTGCCGCGTAGAACGGCGCCCAGGTGTAGCGGATCTGGTAGGCGTTGAAGCCCTGCCCCGAGCCCACGCGCCCGGCAAACGCGCGTCCGTAGCCCAGGTACGCCGTCACCGAATTCTGCGGATGCCCCGGCATCGCCACCACCGGCGCCTGCGCCTTGCCGTTCCCCACACTCAGCTCGACAACGTCTTCCTCGGCCACGCCCAGCTTCGTAATCAGAGCGCCGGCCATGAGCGCCCCGTTGTCCCAGCTCAGGCTGATCACCGGCTTGGGCAACTCTTGCAGCCAGCCCACATTCGAAAAGCGCCCGTCGTATACGCTCGGGTCTGGACGGAAAATGATTTCCAGCGAATCCTTCGCCGTCGGCGTTGGCACGGCCCCGTGATACGCGGCTTGCACGTTGGCTTTTGCCGTCTTATCGAACGCCGTTCCCTCGATCCAGCCGTCGTGCAGCACCTTGCGCCAGGCGAGTTCCTGGTCGCCCGGAACCTTCTCATTCTTCTGGATCACCGGCATCCAGGTTTCGCGCACCGCTGCGTATGGGCTCAACATGGGCTGATTCAGCAGCGACTGCAGCACCTCGTGCGCCGTGTGGCCGTTATACAGCGGCGCAATCATCGGCTGCACAATCGACACCGTTCCGTCGTAGGCCCGGCAGTCGCTCCACGATTCCAGGTAGTGCGCGGAATTAACGTGCCAGTGCGAAATCTGCCCCGTCTCGTCCAGGTGCGATCCCAGATGCACCGCAATATTGGCGCGATTGAAAGCGCTATTGAAATCCAGATCGGCAGGCGCGTCATAAATTGGATTCGAATCCAGCATCACCAGCCAGTCCACTTTGCCCGCATTCAAATCCGCCACCAGCGCCTTTAAATCGGCCAACTGGTCGCTGGGCAAAGGGTTCACCGTATCCTCGGAAACAAAAACCGTCTTGCCGATGTTTCCCAGCGCACCATTGATCGCCAACGCCAGCTCGTACACCGAACGGTCCTGGTACAGTCCCGGCAGCACCGCGCTCTTGCCCGAATTTGCCTTCAGGTCCTTCACCAGCGCGGCAAGATACGCCTTCTGTTCCGCCGTCCAGTCCCACGCCGGCGGATTCACGCCCCCCACCCCCACGGCCTTCGCCAGTTCCGCGGTAAACGCCGGAACCTCGCTCGCCCGCAGCAGCAGCCGGTGCTCAGCCTTCATGCCCGTGGTCGTGGTCGCGCTCTCGATCGCGTACAGTCGGTTCATGCCCTTTTCCGGCTGCTTGCGCCGGGTGGCGTAATCGCGCACCAGCTTGTGGAACCCCGGATAGGCCGGCCCCGAAATGAAATCCGCGTCCAGCGAAACAATCACATCCGCAGAGCTCAAATCAGCCTGAAAACCGATTCCCTGCTCCGCCCATGTCCCTGCAATCGCCGGATCGTACTGCACCAGCCTCGCCTTGGGATACGCCGTCTGCACCGCCTTCCACTGTCGCGCCAGCGTCGGCGAAGTGATCGTCGCGCTCAGGAAGTAAATCCCCGTCCCGTCCTTGGTCGAAGCCACCTTCCCGGTGAACGCCTCGACAAATTCCTCCCACTGGCGGTTTTCGCCGCGATAGAGCACATGTTGCGAGCGGTCCGGATCGTACATCCCCAGCAGCGTTCCCTGCGACAACGGATCGGACCCGCCGCGGTTATACGCGTGCTCCGGGTTTCCGTCCACCTTAATGGGCCGGAATTCCGAGCTTTTGACCAGCAGCGGCACGGCGCCGGTCGGGAACGGATGCGCCGTGGCAAAATACATCGGCTCGCCCAAGACCAGATCTTCCGGCGCTTTAACGTAGGGATAAATCGGCTCTTCCGGCTGCTTGGTGCAGCCGGCCAGCCCGGCCAGCGCCATCGACGCGCCCATCAGCTTCAGGAAACCGCGCCGCGAAACCGGATCGATCCACTCCTGCGCCGCCGTGGGAAACTCCTTTTCCACCGCCGCGCGAAATTCCGGCGTGTCGGCCAGTTCATCTAGCGAACGCCACAGCCGGGGCCCCCGCAGATTGGTCTTCGTCTGCGGGGTGGACAGCCGGGGCCCCCGCAGATTGGTCTTCGTCTGCGGGGTGGACAGTCGCTTTCCCTCCACGCCCTTCAACTTCTGCCGCACTTGGGCCAGGCTCATCGGCTCGTCCGTCGCCGCAGCGGCCTGCTTCTCGTTCTTCACGCCATTCCCTATCGCGTCTTCCGCGTGGTTCGCGGCCGTGTTCATCGTTTGCTGGCTCCTCAACTCGCTCATCGGTGGCAGGTCTGGCAGCTTGTGATCAGCCGCGGAGATTTGATTTTGTAGTGGACCAGCAGGAAGTGGCCCAGTTCATCCTGGCTGGTGAACTTCTGGTAAGGCGCCGCCGATGGAATGGGAACCGGAATTGGAGGCGCGGCGCCCTCCGTGCCTTGCCCCGGCCCCGGCGGCGATTGCAGCGCCGCCATCTGCCCGCCCGCCTCGCCCGAGTTTGGATCCCGCGTGGTGCAGTTCACATCCTGCGCGGTGGGAACACCTGTTTTGTCGGCCGTCGCCGCGCACCATACCGGCCGGTAGGGCGTCGGCTCTTCCCACACCATGTTGTAAATCTCGCTGGTGGGCCTGAGATTCTTCGCCGGATTGCGATGACAATTCAGACACCACTCCATCTGCAGCGTGTTCTGTTCGTACATCAACGGCATCTCATCCACGCGGCCGTGACAGCTTTCGCACCCAATGCCCTTATTCACGTGAATCGAATGGTTGAAGTACACAAAATCCGGCAGGTCGTGGACCTTCGTCCACACAATCGACTCGCCGGTGTACCAACTGTTCCGCACCGGCTCAAGAAGCTGCGCGTCGGTCCAGATCTGCGCGTGGCAGTTCATGCACGTGCGGGTGGGCGGAATGCCGGCGTAGCTGGACTTCTCCACCGTGGTGTGGCAGTACTGGCATTGCAGCCCCAGTCCCTGCACGTGATGCTCGTGGCTGAACGGAACAGGCTGATCTGGCCGTTGCCCCTGCCGGGTTACCCAGGGCGAGCGTTGCAGTTGATCCAGCATGACGCCCAGGGCAATCACAATGAGCCCCGTCAATACCAGGCTCATGCGAGCCAGGGCATTGGAGCTACGGTCAAAGATTTGCGGCATGAATTGTTCCCTGCTTGATTTTCGCGTCTAAATGCGCCCGCTGTGCCGGCGGTCACAAAGGTTATGTACAAAAATCTCTGTTGAGCAAAAAACAGCTGGAAGGCCGGGAAGCCCGAAATTTCACTATATCAGTCCACGTCGGGCGTGCAAGGCCGTCCGACGTGAAACTCGGAAAAATCTCAGCGCCAATTTTAAGTTCGTAACTCGCTGAAAGTGGTTCGGTTGTGATTAGGATTGCGTCGGAATAATAAAGCAACTCTCCCCGGCGGCCTTCACGCCAGGGTTATGAAATCAATGCACCCACCATATCACACCGCACCCAGGGTTGACTGCCACCGTCTTCTCCGCATGTCCCGGAATTTGGAATATCCGCTGGCTCACCTCCATTGCAGCGCCCAGCCCTCCCCAAATCGACCGCCACGCCTCCGCGGCCCTGCCCATACGGTCCAGCTTCTCGCCGGCCCCGCCTCTTCTCGTCGGCCCCGTCTTTCGCCCAATGCGTTGCAAAGACTCACCGTTGATGCGCTCTCCATGCGCCGAAACGGCAGGAACCCAGCATTGGCCTCATGGCGCCTGCTGACCAGAGGGCAAAAGCCGGCGCCGTGGGCGGAACTGCGCCGCACTCTATATAGCATCCGCCACGCGCCTGCCCGCATCCGAGGGAGCAAATGCGGATGGGCTAAGGGCGGCGGATGAGCGGCTATTTCGGCCAGGTATGGATCACGCGTCTCGCGCTGCAGCGCGGAATGGCGGCCATTTACCTCATCGCTTTCCTCGTGGCCCTGCGGCAATTCCGTCCCCTCCTGGGCGAACGAGGGCTGCTGCCGGTTCCCGCCTTTCTCAACGGAGTCACCTTTTGGCAGGCGCCGAGCCTCTTCCACTGGCGCTATTCTGACCGGCTTGCCGACGCCGTGGCCTGGACGGGCGCCGTGATCTCCGCCTGCGCCCTGTTTGGGCTCACAGAAGCAGGGCCTGTCTGGATTTCCATCGTCGCCTGGCTCGTCCTCTGGGCGCTGTATCTCTCCATCATGAATGTGGGGCAAAGCTTCTATGGCTTCGGCTGGGAGTCGATGCTGCTGGAGGCGGGCTTCTTCACCGCCTTTCTCGGGCCCGCGCAGGACCACGCGCCGCTCATCCCCGTGCTCATCCTGCGCTGGATGCTCGTTCGCACCGAGCTCGGCGCAGGCCTCATTAAGCTGCGCAACGACCGCTGCTGGCGCGAGCTCACCTGCCTCCTCTACCACTATGAAACGCAGCCCCTGCCCAACCCGTTGAGCTGGTATTTTCATCGCTTGCCGCGGCCCCTGCACCGGTTTTCCGCCCTGGTCAGCCATGTTGTGCAGGTCGCCGCGCCTTTCGCGCTTTTTGCGCCGCAGCCGGCAGCGGAGATCGCCGGCGGGCTCATCATCGTCCACCAGCTCTGGCTGATCGTCAGCGGCAATTACTCATGGCTGAACTGGCTGACCGTGATCCTCGGCGTCTCCGCCTTCAGCGATCGCGCCCTCGCGTGGGCGCTTCCCGTGCATGCGCCCGTAGTGGCCACCCGACCGCTGGCCTTTGACATGCTGCTCTATGCGTTGGCGGCAGCCACCGCGGTGCTGAGCATTCAGCCGGTGCTCAATCTGCTCTCGCCCCGGCAGGCCATGAACACCAGTTACAATCGCTTCCACCTGGTGAACACCTACGGAGCCTTCGGCCACGTGGGGCGGCGGCGGTTCGAAATCGTCATCGAGGGCACGGAGGACGCGGTCACCACGCCGGCCACGCTATGGCGCGAGTACGGATTCATGGCCAAGCCCGGCGACCCGCTGCGCGCGCCGCCTCAGGTGGCGCCCTGGCATCTCCGGCTCGACTGGATGATTTGGTTCCTGTCGTTTTCGGTTACGCCCACCGAGAACGGCGTGCGGGTTTGGGGCTACAAGCTTTGGTTCATGCGGCTGCTGAAGCGCCTGCTCGAGGGCGACCGGCCGACGCTGCGCCTGATGGGGAAAAATCCCTTTCCGGATCGGCCGCCCGCCCGGGTGCGCGCCCTTTTCTACGAGTACCGTTACACCACCTGGCGGGAAATGCGCGAAACCCGCGCCTGGTGGGTGCGACGGCTGCTGGGGGAGTACATGCAGCCGGTCCCGCTGCAGGCGCTCGAGAAGATTTGACCTCACGACCTTGCGCCATCGGGAATCACCCCCAACTGCGCTACCAGCCAAACCCCTGCCCGAGCATTCTGCTCATCTTGCGGTTAGCGCTCGCCGGCGCAGACTTCCAGGGCCGCCCGGTCGAGAATGGTGAGCATTGAACCCTTACAATCGATGATCTGGCGCTCCTCCAAATGATGCAGAATGCGAGTCACTGACTCGCGCGCTATGCCGATGCATTGTCCCATCTCTTCCTGCGTGAGCGCGATGTGAATCTGCGTGCCTCGCTCGGTCTCGTTTCCGTTGCGCGACCACTCCAGAAGCAACCCCGCCATCTTGGCCATGACCGTGGTGCTTGTGCCCAGGGTCTGCAATCGCGCACAAGCCTGGTTGTAAGCGCGGCCGAGTTCGTTGGCGGCCGCCCGAAACGTTTGGGGATGTTTGACCAGGAAGTGAAGGAAATCCGCAGAGCTCACCGACCCCAGTTCGCATGGATAACAAGCTTCCGCAGTCGCTGCCTGGGGAAGGCAAGTAAATGCCGACGCCAGCCCCAGCATCTCACCCGGATTCGCGATATGCACAATAAAGCGCTTTCCGTCGCTTGAGTTTACCGAGAGTTTGACATTCCCCGAGAAAATGACATGGATCTCGCCTCCCCACTGGCCCTGGGTGAACAGAACCGCGCCTGCGGCATAGGAGGAGCGGCTCATCAGCGATCGAAATTCGTGCAGCGCCTCCGCGCCCAGTGAGCCGAGAAATCCATTCGATCCGGATACGATGCCAAGCCCGGAAGAGTTGCCCTCGTGCGCCAGGAAGTCAACCTTGAACCCTCGATTTCTTTCCCGCTCCCTTTTTGACCGGCGAAATTCGAGGACCGTTCGCTCTTTTATAGCTGCGATTTCCTCGCACAGAATCCGGGATATCGTTTGCACCTCCTGGGAGTCTTGAATCAGGCGCCGGGTGCGTTTGATCAAACCGTCGATATCGTCGATCCATTGGTCGGCAGATGTGCGTGCGGGGACGACGAGATTGAACTCCGATTCCTCATAATGAGGTATCCAGCCCTGAAACAGAACCAGCGGAGAGCGTTTGCCGCGCGCCAGCGACATGGCGGTGCGCGGCGTTCTTCCGATCGCCTCGGTAAATGCGACGGCATCGACCCGGCCTGCCGAACTTAGAACCCACCTGAATTGGCTCAGCGAACGGCAACTCTCAACCGTGAAGCCCGCCTCTCGCAACGTTCGCAGTCGATAGTACTCGTCCGCTCCGTAATGAATGATTTTTCCCTGCATGTCTTGCTCCCAAGGTTGGATTTGCCCGTGCGACGAGCCTTCCCCTGCATCTCACCTGAGCCGGGAGCCTTCCCGGCCGGATAGGACGAAGGTCAAAACGCAGAATAAGCTGGGCTTGGGTTCACAAGGGGCCGACGCACCCAAATTGAAAGAAAGGACCTCTGGGGAATCCTTCGCTATATCATACGCCCAAATCCATTCCTGGACATAGGTTTCGCACGGACCATGCGCGAATCTGGCCGCAAATTTCACCGCAACCGGCCGGTTGGCCGGCTGGAGCCTGTTATGAACTTTGGGGCGGGCAGCGACGGGAGCCAATTTTTTCCCAGTTCTAGGAGCGAGGAGGGACGCATGCCGGGGCCCCCGCGGACCTGCTCTTCGTCCGTGGGGTGAAATACCGGGTGTCGGGTGTCGGGTGTCGGGTGTCGGGTGTCGGGTGTCTGCTAGCGACGAGCGACAACGAAATCGGGAAAATCGGCCCCGTCCCGAAGGGTTGCGGCGAAAATCCCCGGGGTCCCCGGCGACAGCTTTTTGTCGCTGGGGTGGAAGTCGGGCCATACTTTGTTCTCGCCCTCGACCTTGGAGCCACCAAAGCCTTCGGGCTCGGCCTCGTCTGGCCTGATTTTCGCATGCAACGCCCTCCACCCCAATAGTGTTAACAGGCCCTAAAACTTCACCATCAGATCGATGTCCACATACTGCTCGTCACGACGCAGATCGGGGTACCATACCCCGCCATGCGGGCTGCTGCTCGTCCCGCAATAGGCGGTCACATACGCAGGCGCTCCCATTTCCGTTGTCCCCGCAGGCGTCTGACCCGCCTGGCCGGGAAGGGCCGGAACGGCGGAGCCATCCATGCAGGCAAATTCAGTTGGACTTCCGTTGTTGGTCCCGTAGGGCGCCCCCAGGAAAGCCGGTGGCGTCATGCCCCCGTGCCCCGACCAGTAGGGAATGCTTGCATTGCGGTAGCCATACTCCCAGCGCCACGTCAACCATTCCCGCGGCATATAGTCGAAGGTCAAAGTCGTATCCCACGCCTTGAACTGCTCCCCCGGATTCATTTGGAAATAGGGTGAATTGATCGCCGCGGAGCCCGCGGACATGCCATTGATGGGCGGGACAAGCACGAGGTAAAGTCCCGGATTGTTGATTGCTCCTCCACCGACGGTTACTGCGTAAGTATCCTTTTTGAACCAGGAGCGGTCGTAGAGCATGTAACCGACGAAGCTCTGTTTGGGGTTGTATACCCCGTTGTTCACCGTTCCCCCGTGGCAACTGACGCCCGCGCCGTACTCGCAGCCCAGATCGCCTGTGAAGGTGAAGGCCATCTTATCCAGCGGCTTCAGTGGTCGATCGAAATACTTG
>JASHOC010000026.1 GCA_030041305.1 Acidobacteriaceae bacterium | reverse complement strand
GAGAGCGCGCAAGGCGGCCAGCGCCAGGGTAAGCGACGCCAAGGCCACGGTGGAAGGCGAGGTTGCTGCGGCCAGGAACTCGATCGCAGCTTCCGCCGGGGACTTGGCCCGTTTGGCTGTCCGCGTGGTGCTGCCGCAGGCCGCCGGGGGTTCGCGGTGAGAGCTTCGATAGCGCGCGCAAAGCGGCGGTTTTTCACGCAATTGCTGTGGTTGGCGGTTCTGGCGGCAGTGGGGGCCGGGCTGGCCGTGGCGCCCCGCTCCGCCGGCGCCCAGGAGCCGGCCCATGTTTCCCGCAACCCGGCGCGCAATCCTGCAGTCACGGAGACGCCCCAGTCCGAAGAAGATCAGATCAGGGGCTACCTGCACGCGCCGGTGGTGCATACGATGGCCCGGCTGATGCACACGAGCACCAATACGGCGTCGGCGATCTTCGTGATCATCAACTTCATCATCATTTTCCTGGCCATCGCCATTCCGGTGGCGCGGATTACGCCCCGGATCCTGCGCAAAAGGTCGCGTACCTTGCAGCGCGACTTGGAGGCGGCGCGCGACGCCACCGAGGAAGCCCGGGTGCGGCTGAGCGTCGTGGAAGCCAAGCTGGCGGGGCTGGACCAGGACATTGCCCGGTTTCGCGCCGAAGTGGAGCAGGAAAGCCGGGAAGACGAGAAGCGCATCAAAGCCACGATTGAAGAAGAAAGCGCCCGCATTTTGACCGCGGCCGAGCAGGAAATCAGCGCGGCGGCGGAGCACGCCATGCGCGCATTGCGCGGTTTTGCCGCCGATTTGGCGATCGAGCGCGCCCGGAAGCAACTGGCGGTGACGCCGGAGGTGGATCGCGCCCTGATTACGGAGTTCATCGGCCAGCTTGCCGCCGATCATGAGGGGGGCAACGGCGCGGCGAAGAGCGCCGATAAGAGCGCGGACAAGAGCGGCAACCAGGGAGGGCGAAATTAAATGGCCGCATTTGTCGCCCGCTACGCCAACGCTTTTCTGGATGTGGTCACGGAGGCCAAGCTTGACACGGCCGCCATCGACCGGCAGTTGACCGATTTTTTGGCCACCTGGGAAGGTAGCCGGGAGCTGCGCGATTTCTTCGGGAACCCGGCGATTCCCGCGACGCAGAAGGTGCGGTTTCTGGACACGTTGAATGAGAAGTTGGAGATGCGGAAGGAACTGCGCAACCTGATCGCCGTGATGATCGATAACGATCGCATTGGGCAGGTGAGCGAGGTGGCGGCGGCCTATCGCAGCCTTTTGCAGGAGCGGATGGGGATTCGGCCGGCGGAAATCATCACCGCGCGCGCGCTGACGCCGGACGAGCGCGAAGCGCTGACCGCCGAGGTGGGCAAACTGGCCGGAGCGCGCATCGACGCGCGCTTCACACAAGACGCGTCGATTTTGGGCGGGACGGTGGTGCGCGTTGGGTCGACCGTTTATGACGGCTCGGTACGGGGAAGGCTGGAGCGGCTCAGAGAGACATTAACAGAGGGATGAAGTTCACAAATTTCAGTTCGAAGTCCTCAGTTCGTAGTTCGCAGTAAC
Organism: Acidobacteriaceae bacterium; assembly: GCA_030041305.1. Classification (GTDB taxonomy): domain Bacteria; phylum Acidobacteriota; class Terriglobia; order Terriglobales; family Acidobacteriaceae; genus Telmatobacter. The sequence continues at coordinate 3,631 of JASHOC010000026.1, read as the reverse complement.
GGCTTCAGGCCGAGAACTTGAGCAAAGACTCGAGATTGAGCACGGAAACCATGAACTACGAACTGTGAACTGAGAACTGTAAGGAACAACAATGGCGCAGATTAAAGCAGACGAGATTACACAACTTCTTCGCGAGCAGATTGCGAACTACGATGCGAAGGTCCAGGTCGACGAGGTGGGGACGATTACTTCGCTGGGCGACGGCATTGCCCGCCTGCACGGGCTGGACAAGGTGATGGCCGGCGAGCTGCTGAGCTTTCCGCACGGCATTGCGGGGCTGGCGTTGAGCCTGGAAGAGGATCAGGTGGGCGCCGTGATCCTGGGCGAGTACACCGAGCTCAGGGAAGGCGACGAGGTGAAGCGGACGGGAAGGATTCTCTCCGTACCGGTGGGCGAAGGCATGATTGGCCGCGTGGTGAACTCGCTGGGCCAGCCGATCGACGACAAGGGACCGATCGCCACCACGGCGACGCTGCCTGTGGAGCGGCTGGCGCCGGGCATCGTGGACCGGCAGCCGGTGCGCGAGCCCATGGCTACCGGACTTAAAGCCATCGACGCGATGATTCCCATCGGCCGCGGGCAGCGCGAGCTGATCATCGGCGACCGGCAGACGGGCAAGACCGCTGTGCTGCTCGACACCATTATCAACAACGCCAAAAACGACCTGATTTGCATCTACTGCGCCATTGGGCAGAAGCGATCGTCGATTGCGCAGGTGGTGCAGACGCTGAACGAAGCCGGAGCCATGGGGCACACCATCGTGGTGGCCGCATCGGCGTCGGAGCCGGCGCCGATGCTTTACCTGGCGCCCTATGCGGCCTGCGCGCTGGGCGAATACTTCCGCGATAACGGAAGACACGCGCTGGTGATGTATGACGATTTGTCGAAGCACGCCATGGCGTATCGCGAGATTTCGCTGCTGCTGCGGCGGCCGCCGGGGCGCGAAGCCTATCCGGGCGACGTGTTTTATCTGCATTCGCGGCTGCTGGAGCGGGCCTCGAAGCTGAGCGACGAAAAAGGCGGAGGGTCGCTGACGGCGCTGCCGGTGATTGAGACGCAGGCCGGCGACGTATCGGCGTACATTCCCACGAACGTGATTTCCATTACCGACGGCCAAATTTTTCTGGAGACGGACCTGTTCAACTCCGGCGTGCGGCCGGCGGTGAACGTGGGGCTTTCGGTTTCGCGCGTAGGGTTTTCGGCGGCCATCAAGGCGGTGAAGCAGGTGGGTTCGACGCTCAAGCTCGATCTGGCCCAGTATCGCGAGCTGGCGGCGTTTGCGCAATTCGGCTCCGACCTCGACGCGCTGACGCAGAAGCAGCTCAATCGCGGGCAGCGGCTGACGGAATTGCTCAAGCAGCCGCAGTTTCATCCCCTCACCTGGCAACAGCAGATGGTGGTGCTCTTCGCCGGCACGCAGGGCTACCTGGACGACTTGCAGGTCGCCGACATTCGCGCCTTCGAAGATGGGTTGCACGAATCCTTCGAAAAGTCGCAACAGGCGCTGATGGCCGATTTAACCAAGAAGAAGCAGTTGGACGACGACCTGCGCAACCGGCTGCATGCGGCGATCAAGGAGTATAAAGCGAACTTTGCGGCGGAAGTGGAGGAGACAGCAGCTTCTAGCCACTAGCTTCTACGGCGGTTCTCCAATTCCCGTGAAGTTTTGAGGGGCGTGCCGGGTGGCGTTTTCTTGGGAAAAACGCCACTCAACGTTCGAGGTTCTGCTCTACACCAATTGGAGAACCGCTATAGCTGCTAGCTAAATCCTGCTCAGTGAACACCAACGACTCAACCGGATTTCGGATACCTTCCGAGTTCGGAATTTTTCAAGGCGCTCAACCAATTGCCGCACGAAGCGCCACGGCAAGAAGCTAGAGGCTAGGAGCTAAAAGCTAGTGTATGGCGAACGTACTCGATCTAAGGCGGCGGATTCGCAGCGTGAAAAACACGCGGCAGATCACCAAGGCCATGAAGATGGTTTCGGCGGCCAAGCTGCGCCGGGCGCAGGAGCGGGCGCTGGCGGCGCGGCCGTATGCCCGCATGATCGTGAGCGTATTGCAGTCGCTGGCGCGCCGCGTGGATATTTTCGACGAGAAGACGGGCAACCTGCGCCATCCGCTGTTTGTGACGCGGCCGGAAAGGCGCGTGCTGCTGGTGGTGGTGAGCGGCGATAAGGGCTTTGCCGGAGCGTTTAACGCGAACATTCTGAAAACCGCGCACCAATTCATCAACGGCAATCCCGGGAAGCAGATCGACATTGAGGCCATCGGCCGCAAAGGGCGCGACCAGTTGCGGCGGCGCTATCCGATGGCTCGTTCCGGTGAGGAAGCCGCACAGGAGGGCCGGCCGACGCAGGCGCGCGAGGCGCGCGGCGGGCTTGTGGAGGTGACGGGCGACTATCCCGGGCTTTTGGTGAACCTCGAAACCCGGCGCGTGCTCGAACTGGCGCATAGCATCATCGCGCGCTACGAGCACGAGGAGATCGACTCCGCGTATATCGTCTACAACGAGTTCAAATCGGTGATCCAGCAGCGGCTGGTGGTGGAAAAACTATTGCCGCTGATCGAGGTGGGCAAACCGCAGATCGCGGGCGCCATAGAGCCGACGGCGGAAGAGAAGGAACGGGCGGCCGAGGCCGCGCTCTCCGCGGGCATCGAGCTTGAGGCGGCGGACACCACGGAGGCCGAAGAGGAAGCCAAGAAATTCGGCACCGCGAACGTGGACTACATCTACGAGCAGCCGGCCGAGGAGCTTTTGGGGGCATTGCTGCCGCAGTACATTTTCGCCATTCTGTATCACGCCCTGACCGAGTCAGTGGCGGCCGAGCACGCGGCGCGCATGACGGCGATGGATTCGGCGACCAACAACGCTTCGGAGATGATCGACACGCTGACGCTGCACATGAACCGCGTGCGCCAGGCGGCGATCACGAAGGAGATTATTGAGATTGTGAGCGGCGCGGCGGCGCTGTAAAGACGAGCTCTCAGCTTTCAGCCTTCAGCTGGTTGCGGCGAACCGGCCGCCGGAGACAAGCAGAAGCCGAGATCAACGACGGAAAAGCTGAGAGCTGAAAGCTGAGAGCTAATCAACAAGAAGGCAAACAATGGCAGAAAACATCGGAAGAGTGATTCAAGTCTCCGGCCCGGCCGTGGACGTGCAATTCGAAGAGGCGACGATGCCGCCGATTTACCAGGCGTTGCGGGTCACCAGCGACGGCTTCAAGGTTCCCACGCCGGTCAATGTGATACTCGAGGTGCAGCAACACCTGGGCGAGGGACGCGTGCGCACCGTGGCCATGGAAGCCACGGAGGGCATGGTGCGCGGCATGAAGGCCATCGATCTGGGCGGTCCCATTCGCGTGCCCGTGGGCAAGGAGACGCTGGGCCGCATCATCAACGTCATCGGCGAGCCGGTGGACGAGCTCGGCCCGGTGGGCGAGAAGAACCGTAACCCCATCCACCATCCCGCGCCGCTCTTCGACGAGCAGTCGACGCAGGAAGAGATGTTCGAGACCGGCATCAAGGTCATCGACCTGATCCAGCCGTTTTTGAAGGGCGGCAAGATTGGCCTCTTTGGCGGCGCGGGCGTGGGCAAGACGGTGGTGATCATGGAGCTGATCAACAACGTG
>JASHOC010000287.1 GCA_030041305.1 Acidobacteriaceae bacterium | reverse complement strand
GCAAACTGCTCAACGGCAAGTAAATAGCCACGGATCGTGGCCGGTGAATAGTTGCGCCGCTGGAGCTCTTCCAGCATCCGCCTGCGTAAGTTGGTCACAAGGATCTCCTTCCTTGTGAATCAACCTATCGCAGCCACCGCTGCTCATAGCCGCACGCCAAGGCAGTGTCCGCCGCGCCAGCGGCTTCGTTCGAGTCGCCTACGGTGACTTGTGCCCGCCCCGGCCGCGAACGATTCATCGCGCATTTGGACGAGCGGTAAATCCGCCGAGGCACTCAGGGAGGTGCGGTCGCCAAATCTAACGGACCGACTCTTGGTGCTCCATGGCCGCCGCCGCTATGTGGCCCTCCTTCCGCGGGGATGGATACTTCTCAGATCGATTGCAGACTGGCAGGATTCCATAGAAGGGCTGGCAGCATGATCCTGGAACAAATGGCAGCATAGCGCTGGACAGGTAGCAGGATTGCCTGGAACCAGCAGCCGCTGCGCACTGTCCGTGTTGTCTGCTTGCTCCAGATTCTTTAGAGAGGCGCTTTACAGTCCCGTTCGCCCTTTGCCATCAGAAAAAGCGAACGCCTGTTCGTTAAAAGTTACTGGACGGCAGACGAAGCGCTCGCTACGCTCACGGCATATCGCGGCCCACTCGGGCCGCAGGAGGTGCCGATGAACGCCCGCCACATGCTCGCCCTCCGGCGCCGAGTAGCTCTTTCGCATACTCTCCGCCGGATTCGCCCAACCTGCATTTTCTTCGCGCTCGCTTTCTTCCCGGCACTCGCGCTCGCACAGAGCGAATCGCCGTTCGACACCGGCTTCACCGCGCTGCAGACTCTGTTCACCGGAACAGTCGCCAAGGTCGCCAGCCTGATCGCCATCGTGGTCGGCGGGTACGAATTCGCCCACGGAGAGCCTGGCGCGAAAAAATGTGCCGGGTGAAGACACCGCAACAGCAAAACCTGGCGCCTTCTTTCATGAGTTCCAGCAATGTGGCTTCCCCGTCTTCGCTAATGGCGGTGAGGTTCTTCATGTCGATCACCAACTGACGGCCGGCAAGACCAACTGCGGCCTGCTTGCCGGCGCTCCGCAGCTCAGTGCTCCAGGGCGCGATCAGCTTGCCATCCAGCACCACCCGGCGCTGCATTCTGGTGTCGATGACGGAGATCTTCAACACTGCTTTTGCCTCGCGCTCTTGATAAAAGGCATCGTCCATGCCAAAGCGCGGGGCAACGCTAAGGCCCTGATTCTTCAACGAGAAGATTTGCAGGGATGTGTCGGGAGTCGAAGATGTCGATGTCGAAAGTGTTGAAACTGTCGAAGACCGGAAATAAAGGGGGATTTGTAACTTAGCGCGCCGCAAGCGGACGAGCGGTCAGCCGAGCCGGGGCCAGGGCCACCGGATCCGCAGCAATACTCCATAACTAACTTCACGGAATGCATAGATTCGCGCGCGGATCGAGCTGGCCTGGAACCCGCATCCCAACGCGACGAATGTAATCGCACGCCGATAGCCAGGTTGCCTCACGAGAGAGCGCAGCCCTTCGGACCCCCAGGTCCAACTCGCCTTCTGTATCCGGGGCCGCAGATTCGAACCCCGTAAATCCGACTTCCGCAATCACTGCCCCGAAGTGTGTGCACCGGAACAGCGCGTTGCACGCCGCTCATCCATGGCTTATCCCACGCGGAGCGTGAGAGAGATTTCGCCAAAAGAGCCCTTCGGGGCGATCCTGAGCTGAGAAGAGAATTCCGCCCAAGGGCGCGAAATTCATGGAGCACGATCTGCGACCTCAGCGTGCTTCCGGACCTCGAACCTCTGGCCTGTCGGGCTATATGTGCCGGTCCCAAACCGCCTCGGGATTCTGTTTGACCCTTCTTGATGGCCGGACATATAATAACGCACCGACCGCCTAAACAGGTGCAAGTTCACGTCCGGTTTAGGGAATCGTAGGTAACAATGATGCGATGACCGGACGGAATTGAATCTGCGCGGGCCGCAATCCCGCAAAGCGTTAGTCCGGGTCGTTGAGCGCGGTACAAGATGTGAGGTGGAATCCGGTGCGCGCGTCAGTATGGCCGTTAGCATGGGTCGCACCCGTCTGTTTTTCGGGAGCCGCTGTTCAAGCGCAACAGGTTCCGGTGCAATCGTGGATCACGACAACAGATGATTACGGTATCGTCGTCGGTCTGGAGAAGCAGCCGGGTCTTGCCTTCGGAGAGGATTTAGGAGATGCCGTCCCGACGATCCACGTGAATGAGAAGGTGAGCTATCAGCGGATGGAGGGCGGAGGCGCCGCGTTTACCGATGGTGCGGCGTGGCTGATCAATCAAAAGCTTTCGCCGGTTCAGCGCGAAGAAGTATTGAAGCGGCTCTTCGACCCCATGGAGGGGATCGGCATGAGCTTTCTTCGCAACCCCATCGGCTCAAGCGACCTGACGCGCGAATGGTACACGCTCGACGACAACCCGGCGGACCGTAACGATCCGACCCTGCCGCATTTCAGCATCGCTCACGACCTGACCGATGTCATCCCGTTGACGCAGATGGCGCACAAGTTGAATCCGAAACTCACGCTGATGATCAACGCGTGGAGCCCGCCGGCGTGGATGAAATCGAGCGGTTCGCTGGTGGCCGGCGACGTGCTGCCGCAGTACTATGTCCACCACGCCAACTACTTCGTGAAAGCGATCCAGGCCTACGAGGCGCATGGGTTGCACGTGAACTACGTGAGCCTCAATAATGAGCCCACCTGTTGCGATTCGGTCAATTATCCGTCGCTGCTGACCGTGACCCCAGCGGAGATGGCGACGATGCTCAAGGACTACTGGTTTCCCGCCTTCGAAAAGAACCACCTGACGACCAAGATCCTGCTCCTGGACTTCAACTGGGCCAACGCGAACCTGGTAGTGCCGCTCCTGGCCGATGAGACGATCCGCAACTCGCCCTACCTCGGCGGCGTCGCCTGGCACGGCTACTCCGGCCCGCCGGAGGTTCAGTCTGAGCTGCACGACCGCTATGGCGTGGATATGTTTTTTACGGAGCGTTCGGGGTTCGGCGCGGGCAGCAAGCAGCAGAGGCAAGACATGCGGGACATAGTGAATGTCTTCCGCAACTGGGGCAAGACGTTCGTAAAGTGGCCAGTTGCGACCGACGAGAACTTCGGACCGCACCGCGGAGGATGCGCCAACTGCACCGGCCTGGTGGTTGTGCACACCGGCGATTCCCGGGCCGGGGCGGTGGAGTACACCACGGAATACTACACGCTCGGCCAGTACACGAAGTTCGTGACCAACGGTGCGCTGCGCATCCAGTCAGACGACAGTCCGAAAGTGCTGAACGTCGCGTTTCAGAATCCCGACGGCTCGCTTGTATTGATTGCGTACAACGACACTGCGGAGCCGCAGAGGTTCAAGATCGTTTGGCGCCACTGGGCGCTTTATAGCACGTTGCCGACGAACACGACGGTCACCTTCGAATGGCGAGGCGATGGACAATAGGGTCAGCCGGCGCAGTTTTCTGCAGTGCGCCACGGCCGCGTCACTGGTGACGATTTCGAGCTTGCCCGGGGGCGCCGAGCAGTATGCCCACGCACAGGCGGAACCGCCGACGGCCAGGAAGCCGGGTGGGAAGTATCGGGAGGCGCCGATGCTGGCGGCGCGGGTTGCCGCCGGCAAGTTGCCCCCGGTGGAAGAGCGGCTGCCGGCGGTCCCGTTCGTGCGGCATGTGGCCCAGATCGGCAGGTACGGCGGCACGCTCTACGACCAGGCCGAGAGTCCAGGGGGCCGGTTCCACCTGGACGGCGCCCTCATCGTGGCCGCGCAGGAGACTGACAACGGCGGCCGCATCATTCGGCCCCACCTATGCGACTCCGTCACCGTGACTCCCGATTTTCATGCGTATACCTTCCACATCCGCGAGGGGCTCAAGTGGTCAGATGGTGTCGACCTCACCGCCTATGACGTGCTCTGGTGGTGGTGGAACGAGGCGCGCAACCCCACGATCTTTCCGGAAGGGCCGAGGACCTTCAAAGTGGGGGACGAGTACGCGGAGTTCACGCAACTCGACCGGCTGACCTTCCGCATCGGATTCCGCGAGCCCTTCCGGCCTTGCCTCAACCTCTCCGCCTCGGAGTACATGGCCTTTGGCAGTTACTTCGGCCAGCCCGCACACTGGATGAAGCAGTATCACGCGGCTTTCAATCCGGATGCCGACAAGATCGCGCGCCAGCATGGATTCGCCGCCTGGTACCAGTACTACATGATGCTGCGGGATTATATGCATCCGGTGATTAATAAGCCGCACGTGGCGCCGTGGGTGCGTGTCGCCTCGACGACCACGCACGACATCTACGAGCGCAATCCCTACTTCTTTGAGGTCGACCAGGAAGGCAACCAGCTGCCTTATATCGACCGGCTCTATGTGCAGGTGGTCGAGGACGAACGGTTGCAGGAAGCGCGACGCTCGACCGGATCGGTCTCGGAAGGCATCTGCGACATGTCGCAGATTTCGATCTTCACCAAGAACGCGCCACGGGGACACTACAGCATACGCCACTGGCGTCTGGCGGATGGGTCGGAGTGCATGTTCGCCTTCAACCTGAATCACAAGGATCCGGTGAAGCGAAAGGTCTACAACGATCTGCGCTTCCGGCAGGCACTGTCGTATGCGATCGACCGGCGGCGCATCAACCAGACGCTGTATTTCGGCCAAGCGAAAGAGTGGCAGGCGACCATCAGCCCCACGGTGTCGTATTTCGATCCGGCGTGGATCAATTGCTGCGCCCAGTACGATCCGGGGAAGGCGAACCAGTTGCTCGACGAAGTCGGGCTTGCTCGCGTCTCGGGCGAGCCTTTCCGCCTGGGGATCGACGGACAGCGCTTTGTTTCGGTCGTGGTCTTCAATAAGCAAAACTTTCCCGACGAACTGCTCGAATTCGTCCGCCAGGACTGGGCTCAGGCGGGGATCGAGGTCGTCATGAAGGAGACCGATTTTCGATACCGCGAGTGGCTCTGCCGGGCCGGCAATCAGGATTGCACGTGCTGGAACGGCGACATGGTGGAAGAGATTGCGGCCTATCTTCCCTGGGTGACCAAGTGGAATCCCCAAGAGGTTCTCTTCTATGCGGTGGACTGGTGGCTGTGGTACTACAGCCAGGGCAAATCGGGCGTGAAGCCGCCGCAGGACTGGATCGAGCAGTTTGATCGGATGGCCGCCTGGTACAGCGCGAAGTCCGACGCCGAGTATGAGCAGTTGGGCCACGGCGTGTGGGATTTCTTCAGCAAGCAGCTGGTGTGCATCGGGACCGTCGGTTATGCGCCGCAACCGGTGGTCGTGGCCGACGGACTGGAGAACGTACCCCAGAACGTGCATATGGGCTACGGAACTATGTGGGCAAAATCGTACTTCGTGCAAACATACTATTGGGATACTCCGGAGAGACATGGCTAGGACCAGCATCATCAATCACCCCCTGGCCCGCTACGTCGCCAAGCGCATGGCTTGGGCTGCGGTCGTCCTGGTTTTGATCTCATTTTTCGCGTTTCTGGTGATCCAGCTTCCGCCCGGAGATTTTCTCGAATCCTATGTGGAGGAGCTGAGCCGGTCCGGGATGGGTGTGGATTCGGCCACGCTCGTGGCCCTGCGCCACGCCTACGGGCTTGACCGCCCGATGATCGTGCAGTACTGGGAGTGGGTCACACGCTTTGCCCGCGGCGATATGGGTGTCTCTTTTATTTACGGGAAAAAAGTGAACCTCATCATCGCTGAGCGGCTTCCCTGGACACTCATGTTGACCTTCGGCTCGATGCTTGTGACCTACGGGATCGCCATCCCTATCGGCATCTACACCGCCCGTCGGCAGTATTCGACCACTGACTTCGTCGCCTCGTTCATCGCATTCATCGGCATGGCCACCCCCGGTTTCCTGCTGGCGCTGGTGCTCATGTGGATCTTCTATATCTCCTTCGGCGTCACGATGGGCGGTCTGCAATCGCCCCAGTTCATAGGGCAGCCGCTCAGTTGGGCCAAAACCGGCGACCTGCTGATGCATCTCCCGGTCCCTCTGGTCGTCATCGGCATTGGGGGCATCGCCAACCTCACGCGCACCATGCGCGCAACGCTGCTCGACGAGCTGGGCAAGCCATACGTGACCACCGCGCGGGCCAAAGGCCTGCCTGAGCATGTGCTCATCCGCCGCTATCCGGTGCGGGTCGCCTTGAATCCCATCATCAGCTCCGGGGGATGGTTGCTGGCGGAGCTCTTCTCCGGCGATACCGTCGTCGGAATTGTGCTGGGCCTGCCCACTATCGGCCCGGTCATGTATCGCGCCCTGCTCGCCCAGGATATGTTTCTTGCGTCAAGCTGCGTGATGGTCATGAGCATTCTGACCGTCTTTGGATTTTTGATTTCGGATCTGATCCTCGCCTATACAGATCCAAGAATCAGGTTGGGATAAGATGAGCAGCCCGACTCTTGTGACCAGCGGCCCGGCGGTTGTGGCGAGCGGCGCCGAAGATGTCTCCTGGTCGCAATGGAGGCTGATCTGGGCCAAGTTCCGCTCGCATAAGCTGGCCGTCGTCAGCATCTGGCTTCTCGGGGCGTTCTATCTCATCGCGCTGTTCGCGCAGTTTCTCGCCCCTTATGGGCCCTGGCAGCCCTCGCCCTACGCCTACGCGCCTCCCACACGAGTCCACTTCTTCTTCAACGGCAGGTTCGTCGGGCCCATGGTTTATCGGGTCAAGATTCAGTCCAACCCGGCCACCTTCGAGCGCGATTTTGTGATCGATAAGAGTCAGCCGGTGCGAGTGCATTGGTTCGTCCGGGGCGCCGGCTATCGGTGGCTCGGGCTCATCCCCAGTGACTTTCATCTCTTCGGTGTCGGCGCGGCTGCGCAGATCAATCTGATGGGCGCCGATATTCTGGGCCGGGACTGTTTCTCCCGCGACCTGATCGCCACGCAGATCTCGCTGACCGTGGGGCTGATCGGCGTCTTCATTACGTTTGTGCTCGGATGCCTGATCGGCGGGGCGTCAGGCTATTACGGCGGAGTAGTCGATAACGTCGTCCAGCGCTTCATGGAGTTTGTGACCTGCCTACCCACGGTTCCCATGTGGATGGCCCTGGGCGCGGCCATCCCGGCCTCGTGGAGCAATCTGAAGGTGTACTTCACCATCACCGTCATTCTCGCCTTGCGGAGCTGGACAGGCCTCTCGCGGCAGGTCCGCTCCAAGCTGCTGGAGATGCGGGAAGAGGACTTCGTTGTCGCGGCGCGCGTGGCCGGCGCCACGGATTGGGGGATCATCCTGCGCCATCTTCTGCCGGGGTTCGCCAGCTACCTCATCGTGAACCTCACAGTCGAGATTCCCCGCATGATTCTGGGCGAGACCACGCTAAGCTTCTTCGGACTTGGATTGAGGCCGCCGACCGTGAGCTGGGGCGTTTTGCTGCAGGATGCGCAGAATCTCGCCGCCATCTCAAGCTATCCGTGGCTCATGTTTCCGGCCTTAATGGTGGTTGTCTGCGTGCTGGCGTTCAATTTCCTCGGCGATGGGTTGCGCGACGCCGCGGACCCTTTCAAGGAGTAGAACTGGCGCATGTCCGATCCCGTTGTCGACATACGTAACCTGACGGTCAGCTTCCATACGCGGCGCGGCGATATCTCCGTCGTCGACCGGCTCTCGTTATCGATCGAGCGCGGTAGAGTGCTGGGCGTGGTCGGCGAAAGCGGCTGCGGCAAGAGCGTCATGTCGCGGTGCCTGCTGCGCATTGAGGCTCCTGGCAAGATTGTCTCGGGCAATTTGACCTACTTCAAAGACCCTCAGCAGGCGCTGCATCTCGAGAGCATGGACGCCACTGGAGCCGCCATCCGTCGCATCCGTTGGAAAGAGATCGCCATGGTCTTCCAGGAACCCATGTCGTCCTTCGGCCCGCAGCACACGATCGGCTTTCAGATTGCCGAGGCCATGCGCCTGCACGGCGCCGATGCAAGCAACGATGCAGTGGTAGCGGCGCTGACCTCGGTGGGCATGCCGCGCCCGGAGGAGGTTGCGCGCCAATATCCGCACCAGCTCAGCGGCGGCATGCGGCAACGCGCGATGATCGCGATGGCGTTGAGCTGCCGCCCGGCGATCCTGGTGGCCGACGAACCGACCACGGCGCTCGATGTTTCCACTGAGGCGCAGATACTCGACCTCATTCGCTCAAGGCAGATCGAGCTGGGTATGAGTGTGCTCTTCATCACACACAACTTGGGCGTGATTGCCCACATTGCGCACGAGGTAGCCGTGATGTACCTGGGCCAGGTGGTCGAGCGGTCGCCTGTCAAAACCCTCTTTGCCAATCCCAAGCATCCCTATACCCGGGCCCTTTTGCAATCGATTCCTCGCGTCGATCGCGAGTACTCCGGCCCGCTTGTGATGCTCAGCGGCAGCCCTCCGGGCCCGTTTGCGCCGCCGTCCGGATGCCGCTTTCATCCGCGATGCCCGGAGCGCATCCCAGGAGTCTGCGATCGCGAGACGCCAGTCGCGGAGATCTTGGAAGATAAGACTGTGGTCCGATGCCATCTCTGGAGGAAAAAGGGGTGACGGAGCAGAAGAGTCTTCTCACCGTGCGCGATCTATCCAAGTCCTATCGCCTGGGCGGTGGATTCTTTGCCTCGGGAAATGGCGTCGTGCGCGCTGTCGATCGGGTCAGCTTCTCCGTCGAGCGCGGCCGCACCTTTGGCCTCGTTGGCGAAAGCGGCTCCGGCAAAACCACCATCGGAAGAATGATTGTGCGCGTGGTTGAGCCGGATCAGGGAGCCATCCTCTTCGCAGATCCAGCCTCGGAGACGATCGACCTTGCCGCCCTGAGCCCCAAGCAGATGCGGCCTCTGCGGAGCAAAATTCAGATGATCTTCCAGGACCCCTACAGCTCCCTCGATCCGCGCATGACTGTCGCGCGCATCATTGGCGAGCCCCTGCGCGCCGCGCCCGACACTGCCCGCAGTGAGATGCGCGACCGCGTTGCCGAGGTCACGGAACTGGTCGGTCTGCGCCGCGAGCACCTCGATCGCTATCCACACGCATTCAGCGGCGGGCAGCGTCAGCGCATCGGCATTGCACGCGCACTGGTCACGCGCCCCGAGCTGGTGGTGGCCGACGAGGCGGTCTCCGCCCTCGATGTCTCGGTGCAGGCGCAGATTCTAAATCTCATGCGCGACCTGCAGCAGAAGCTTGGCGTCACCTACCTGTTCATTGCGCACGATCTGGGTGTCGTGCGCTATCTCTGTGACACGGTCGCCGTGATTTACGGCGGCCGCATCGCTGAAATCGCTATGAAGAGCGACATCTATCGTACGCCTCGGCATCCGTATACTGAGTCGCTCATCGCCGCGGCGCCTCGTCCCGAGCCAGGGGGTGACGCCACGCCGCAGCCACACCAGCGTCCCGCGCAAGACCACGCGCGCGTCCAGGAAGGGACCGCTGCCGGATGTCCCTATCGTGCGCGCTGCCCCTATCGCCAGGAGATCTGCGCGCGCGAGGAACCGCCTCTGCGCGCCACCGCCCCGGGACACACGGTCGCGTGCCACTTCGATCTGCAGTTGCAAGGCGCCTGAATGGAATCCGTCCGCACGCCACGCGGCGTCAATAGTGCTTGCCCGTTGCGTGCCGGCTTTTCCGGGGCGGATTGGCGGGTGGTCTGGTCCCGTCCTCGAAACCACGCCCGCGCCCTTGCGAACGGCATCGAGCTAATCGGCAGCCGGATTGGCTATAGCGGTTCTCCAATTGGTGTAGAGCAGAACCTCGAACGTTGAGTGGCGTTTTTCCCAAGAAAACGCCACCTGGCACGCCCCTCAAAACTCCACGGGAATTGGAGAACCGCCGTAAGACTTCGATCATGCCTGTCGGACCGCTTTCAGGCGAACGCCAATCCACCTTCGCTTGGACGGGCTGAAGATTTTTGAGAAAATCCCGCGGTTTCGCCTTGACGGCCTTGAAAAGTTGCGCATAAAATTTAATAATTAATAAACAATCGATTGTCTATAGGACGGATTCCAGTATGCAATGCGCAGCGACGCCAGATTCGCAGGGGGGTATCCGAAGCCTTGTCACGCATGACGACAGGCGGCTTGCAGTTCTCGAAGAAGTCGAATTGCGCACACATGGCGGCGATGTCTCCGGCGCGATCACTATCGATTCCAGAAAGACGTATCAAAGCATCCTCGGCTTCGGCGCTGCCCTGACCGACGCGGCTTGCTTTCTGATCGACAAGCTCGAAGCCGAAAAGAAAAAGGAGTTCCTGGCCAGCGTCTTCAGCCGATCCGGGCTGGGCCTGAACTGTTGCCGCATTTGCATCGGCTCCAGTGATTACGCGACCAAGGCCTACAGCTACGCCGATCGCGGCCCCGATCCCGAGCTGAAATGCTTCACCATCAAGCACGACCGCGCCTACATCGCGCCCATCCTCTGCGAAGCCAGGAAGCTCAACCCCGAACTGTTCCTGGTGGCGTCGCCGTGGAGCCCGCCCGGCTGGATGAAGGCTGGCGGCGCCTTGTTCGGTGGCTCCATGCGCCGCAAGTATCTTGCTGCCTACGCGGAGTACTTTGACAAGTTCCTCGATGCCTACGCAGATATGGGCATCGACGTGGGCGCCGTCTCGGTGCAGAACGAGGTCGATACCGATCAGGAAGGCAGGATGCCTGCCTGCATCTGGACTCAGGGCTCCGAGACCCTCTTCGTTACCCAGCACCTCGGGCCAAAGATGGCCAAACGGCAAACCCCGCCTAAAATTTGGATTCTGGACCACAATTTTGATCTCTGGGGCCGTGTTTTATCCCAGTTCTCGGACCCCGCCATGCGCAGGATGGTGGATGGAGTCGCGTGGCACGCTTATGCCGGGCAACCGTCAGCCATGTCTGTTGTTCAGCGGGCATATCCTGAAAAACACATGTACTGGACCGAAGGGGGCCCGGAAGATCTTACGGACCCGGCGCTCACGACGAACTGGGTCTTCTGGGGCTCCCGCTTTATCGCCATACTCAAGAACTGGGCCCGATGCATCATCACCTGGAACCTGGCTCTGGATGAAAAAGGCTTTCCGAATATCGGGCCTTTTGCCTGTGCCGGCCTCGTCACCTTAAACTCCGTCACGCATGAGATCATCCCCAGCGGGCAATACTGGGCTCTCGCGCACTTCGCCACGGCGGTCGATCGCGACGCGGTGCGTATCCAGTCAAGGGGCGGACCGAAGGGCGTCGCCCATGTCGCCTTCCGGAACCCTGACGGCACGAATGTCCTGATCCTCACCAACCCCGGAAGAGAGCGCGTGGCGCCGGTGGTGGTGGATGCCGGCAAGATAGCCGAGATCCGGATTCCCAAAGACTCCATGGTGACGGCTCAGTGGCGAGGAGCAATGTGAATTATGCCCCCAAAGGCGCTGGCTCTGCGCAGGATCGCGCCAGACCGATTGTGGCTCCCCTCTCTTGGCGACGATATTCGTGGATGAAAAAGCAAGCAGAAAAATGACTGAGCGAAAGGAAGCGGTATGTTCAAGCTATCGATCTTGTTCGGTGATGGACCGAAGATGGAACCGGCGAAAATTGCACCGGGGTTTGAGATGTTCGAGATTCCCACCGAGGTGCTGGTTTCCCCCTATATCACGCATGAAGACTGGGAGAATCGAAAGATAGAGCTGGCTGCGTTCGGCATCGGGCCCATCGAGGTAGCAAGCCACTGGCTGAATAAGCCTTGCACCACCCCCAACGCAGACTGGGAGTTGCTCGAGTTCTGGAGCCGCCGCGCGCTCAAGCGCCTCGCCGAGATCGGCGTCACCAGGGCGGGAGTCTACGGCCTCTGGTTTCCCAAGGTGAAAGGATACTCGCCGATGCGGCAGATGGATCAGGCGATTCGTTACGCGAACCTGATGGGTGAAATTGCCGGCCCCCTCGGCGTCAACATCATGGTCGAGCCCATGGCCGATCCCGACACGCTGTGGCCCACTTATAAGGAAGGCCTCGACTTCGTGAAGCGCGTCGACCATCCGCACGTGCAAATCATGGCCGACATGAACTACTTCCTCAAGCTCAATCAGCCCTTCGAAGACATCATGCTGGCGCCCGAGCGCTGCCTCCACTGCCATATCGCCGGTGATCATGGACAGCCTGGCGTAGGCGATCTTGAGAAGACGCACAAGGCCTTCTTCCGCGTCCTGCGCGAGATCGACTATCGCGGCGGGGTGTCGTGCGCCTGTCCATGGGTCGGCACCGGGCCCGGAGAGTTCGACCTGACGGCCGAGACCGCCAAGACCCTCGCCTATCTGCGCCGCCTGCGCGACGAAGTCTACAGCGAGTAGCCCAAGAGAAATGCAATGATGCAATTTAAGCTGGGACTGAATATCGACAACGTCGCCCAAAAACCACCCCTCGAGCTGGCTCCAGGATGGGAAGCTGCCGAGGTGCCCATCACCGAACTCGTGCTTCCATACGACGGCGAAGAGGTGTGGCGCAAGAAGCGCGACGAGATCAAGAGCTGGCGGCAGCCCCCTTTCACTGCGGCAAGCCACTGGCTCAAAGACGAGCGCATCACGGGCAATAATCCCACGCCCTTTGCGGAGCTGGAGCGGCAGGCGGAGCAGCACTGCCGCCGCCTTGCCGAACTGGGTACGGGCATGGTTGCCGGCATCTGGGGCAACTTCTTTGGCGTGCCCGACGGCTACTCGAGAACCAAGGCCGCCGATCAGGCCGTCGAGTACTGCGGCATGATCAACAAGTACGCGCAGAGGCACGGCATCTTGATCGCTCTCGAGCCCACTGCCAATCCACGCACGGTCTTTCCCAAGTACTCGGATGGTCTCGCTTTTGTCAAGCGGCTAGGCTTGTCCAACATCCGCGTCATGGCTGACCTGAACTACTTCATCGCTGTCGATGAGCCCTTCGAGGACATCGCCATCGATTCCTCGTACTGCGTGCACGTGCACATCCAGGGAGACACTTATCAACCCAATTACGGCAACTGCACAGAGAAGATCCTCCATATCTTCCGAGTGCTGCGCGACGTCGGCTATCAGCGCACCGTCTCGTCGGCGCACCCCTGGATCAACACCATTCCGGGGCCGTTCGACTACCGCACGGAATCGGCCAAAACGCTGCAGTTCCTCGTCGCGCTGCGCGACCGGGTCTTCGCAGAGTAGCCCAGGGCCGGGAGATATCGCTATGTATCTTGCACGGGAAGATCGTTACAGCTCTATGCCCTACCGTCGGAGCGGAAGAAGCGGGATTCACTTACCCGCTCTTTCTCTCGGCTTGTGGCACAACTTTGGCGGCGTCGACAAGTTGTCCAACAGTCGCGCCATCACTTTGCGCGCGTTCGATCTCGGAATTACGCACTTCGATCTGGCCAACAATTATGGGCCGCCTCCGGGATCCGCCGAGTCCACTTTCGGCCAGGTCCTGGCCTCCGATCTGGGCGTATATCGCGACGAGCTCATCATCTCCACCAAGGCCGGCTACGACATGTGGCCGGGGCCCTATGGAGACTGGGGCTCCCGCAAATATCTGCTGGCCAGCCTCGATCAGAGCCTGCGCCGCATGAAACTCGACTACGTCGACATCTTTTACTCGCATCGCCCCGACCCCAACACGCCGGCAGAAGAAACGATGGCGGCTCTCGATCAGGCGGTCCGCTCGGGCAAGGCCCTCTACGCCGGCATCTCCAATTACGATTCTGCGCAGACCAAACGCGCGATCGAGATACTGCGCCAGCTCGGCATGCCGTGCCTGATTCATCAGGTCAAGTACTCCATGTTCCATCGCACGCCGGAGCAGGGCCTGTTCGACGTGCTGAATCAAGAGCAGGTCGGCTGCATCGCCTTCAGTCCGCTCGCCCAGGGGCTGCTCACCGATCGTTACCTCACGGGCGTTCCTGCAGATTCACGCGCCGCGCGGTCGGTCTTCCTCAAACCCGAACAGATTACCCCCCAGGTGCTCGAAAAGATCCGCGGCCTCGGGGAGATCGCGAAGCAGCGCGGCCAGACCTTAGCGCAGATGGCCATAGCCTGGGCGCTTCGCAATCCTGTCATGACTGGCGTCATCATCGGCGCAAGCCGCCCCGAGCAGCTCGAACAGAACGTCAGTGCGCTGAAGAACCTCGCTTTCTCCAATAGCGAGCTCAGCGCGATCGATCAGATTCTCGCCACGCAGGTCAAACCGCATGCATAGCCCCATTTCACTGCCGGCGCTGGCAGCGAAGCACCCGCGGCTGTTTCTTAACCAGGATCGTCTCTTCAGGTTGCAGTCCGGCCTCGAGACGGATGCCGTGTTCGAGAACCTGAAAGGCCGTCTTTTTCGTCAAGCCGATGCTCTACTCAACGAGCCTGCCACCGAATTTCGCATCGTCGGCCCACGCATGCTTGAGCGGGCCCAGCAGATCTTCGCGCGCGTAGCCACGCTGTCTCTGGCCTATCAATTTGTCCAGCTTCCCCAGTATGCAGAGCGTGCCAAGCAGGAGCTCTTCGCCGTCCGCGAATACCCGCACTGGAATCCAAGCCACTTTCTCGATACTGCCGAGCTCTGCACCGCCTTCGCCATCGGCCTCGACTGGCTGCATGACGCGCTCTCGGAAGCCGAGCGCGGCGCTTTCGAGGAAACTCTCGTGGAGAAAGGCCTCGTGCCCGGTGTCCGCGCTCAGGAGAAGCCCGAATGGTGGGTGCGCGTCACGCACAACTGGAATCTGGTCTGCAATGGCGGACTGGCCATCGGCGCGCTCGCTGTCGCCGATGCGCTGCCGGAGTTGGCCTCGACCATCCTCGCCCAGTCCGTCAAAAACATTCCCATCGCTCTCGATAGCTTCGCGCCCGATGGCGCGTGGGAGGGCGGTCCGCACTATTGGGAATACAGCGCTTGGTACAGCGCTTTGACCATCGACGCCCTCGAGACCTCCCTCGGTCACGACTTTGGATTGGCGGAGCGCCCCGGTCTCGACCGGGCAGGACTCTTTCCCCTGCATTGCCTTGGGTCCAGCCGGCTCTACTTTAACTTCGCGGATGCAGACGTCGCAGCTCTGCCGCAGGCTTCTCTCTTCTGGCTCGGCCAGCGCTATCGGCTGCCTGAGTGCGTCGCCGAAAATCATCGCAGGCTCCAGGAGCACCCCGATCGCGTCCAGGCTTTCGATCTCATCTGGTACCAGGAGCGGCCAACGCAGCACATCGAACTTCCGTGCGGCGTCGCCTTCAAACGCGCCGAGATCGCGTGCATGCGAACATCCTGGAACGATCCGCATTCGTTCTTCGTAGGCGCCAAAGCAGGCTCCGGACAGACCGATCACGCGCATCTCGATTTTGGCGCCTTCGTGCTCGACGCCGCCGGCGTACGCTGGTCTAGCGATCTCGGTCCTGACGATTACGATCTGCCGGGCTATTGGGATCATGGACGCGGCGGAGGCCGCTGGAATTATTACCGGCTCAATAACCGCTCCCACAGCACGCTCATGTTGAACGGTCATCTGCAAAATCCGTTGGGCCAAACCACGATTGCCCAGGCCAGCTTCCAGGGTCAGTCACAGTCGGTCGTCCTTGATCTTGGGCAGGCCTACTCAAGCGATGCCAGCGCAGTGCGCCGGGGCATCCGGTTGGTCCGCGAGACAGGAGTCCTCATTCAGGACGAAGTCGCCTGGTCGCCAGAAGCAAAGCAGCATGAGCTCCGCTGGCAGCTCACCACGGACGCGGGGATCGCTATTCAAGGCAAAACAGCCGTTCTCAGCAAAGAGGGTAGAACCCTGCACGTGCGGATTCTTGCGCCGCTAACCGCAGACTTCCAGGGATCGTCCACAGTCGCCACCCCAATGGAACAACCGAATCCCGGCTTCCATCAGCTGATCGTGACCGTGCACGACGCCGCGGATCAAACCCGCGTGGCGATTCTGATGTCTCTCGCGCCGGCAGAGGCAGAAGTCATTCCACTCGCGCGGTGGTAGACCCGGACGTCGATTGTCTGCGCGACAATTATGCCGGCGCTGCTAGTCGCACTGGCCGATTGGTCGGAGTTCAGCATGCGTTTGTGATTGCTGTGGCGCGGCGCCTCTCTATTGGACATTACGGGTCCCTTGTGCTCAAGACCTACGCGGACAGTGCCAGCATTCCTTTGTCTTCTGGGCTATTATGGTCGGTTCTTCATCGTGTGTTGCGGACGGAGCGAAGACTGAGCAAGAGCCAGGGCGCCATAGAGGACACCATCATCGCCAAGCGTCGAAGGGACGACGTCTATGCGCGCCCGTGACCAGGATGTGATCTGGCGTCGCAATTCCTTGCGCAGAGGGAGGAATAGAGCATCACCGGCTTTGCTTATACTGCCTCCAATGACGATTCGTGCAGGGTTAAGGAGAAGGATGGCGGATTTGATCCCGATGGCCAAATCGATGACGTAACATTCCACAAAGGCCGAATCGGTGAGCAAATCCTTAGCGCTCTTCCCGTGATCCGCTTCCAACCAGACGCCTGAACACATCCGTTCCAAACAGCCCTCGGCGCCACACGCACATTGAGGACCACCCGGCCGGACGGTAATGTGTCCGATTTCGCCAGCAAAGGAATCTGCCCCGCGGTAGACCTGTCCTCCGGAAACGAGACCACCCCCAATCCCGGTGGATAGGGTCATATAGAAAAGGGGATCGCAACCGGCGCCGGCGCCATAGATAGCCTCTCCCAGAGCCCCAACGTTGGCGTCATTATCAATGACTGTCGGAACTTCCAATTCATTCTGAACCGATGATGCTAGTGGGAATTCCCGCCAGCCTTCGACGACGTTCGAAGTGGTGACTCGTTGCGATAGGAAGTCCACGGGGCCTCCGAAACCTACCCCGCAGCAGTCGAAATCTGAATCCTTCCGCCACAGTTTGGCGATCGCTAAAATCTGTTCGAGCATCCAGCTACGACCACTGTCCCGTTGTGTGACGTGCGTCTGGCGCAGAACCATGCGCTCATCTTCAAACAGCGCCATGGAGAACTTAGTTCCGCCAATGTCAATCGCGAGAGTATTCAACAGTCGATTCGTGGGTCAGGATTATTCGCAGATAGAGCCCTCACCATGCTCCTTTCATGAAGCGGACTGAGGACGTACTGCCGGTACACGCCGTTCGCACGCGCAAGGTGGAGAAAAACAAGAATTGTATAGCACTTCTGCAACTTTGCAGCCGTGCCTAAGATCACCCTCTGGTCTATCGTATCCGTCCTGCAATGCCGTCCAGAAAGCAGCAGGTGTTCATGAGTCTCTGCGAGCAGTATCGCTTCCAGCTTCTGACGGCAATCGAAAACATTGATTCCGCGAAATGATTAGATGGATGCAGCAGGCGCGAGCCAAAGACCGGCAGATCTACACTTGTGACAATGAAGGCAGCCCCTCTACAGCGACTCACTTTGTCGCCGACATAGTGAAAACTGGCGCCGAAGCGCGCGTCAACTTCGAAACGCCCTAATTGCCGGTGGCCACAATGCCCAGCACCACCCGAGTTCCCGCATCGAGACGGATGTCCTGGTTGGCCGCAAAAAGAGTTCCCGAGGCGGCGCCCGACGCATCTGCCTGCAGCATCACGCCGGGAAACCCCGTGTAACGAGGCGCCAGCGAGTCGCTGAGCTGCACCACGCCATACATCGGCCCGGGTATCGAGGCAGGTATATCTGCGGCCATCGGATTTGTCGCGTCCCCAGAGCCGCGGGCTGTTCTGTCAGCACTCGTATCTACCTGGCCCGCGGCAGGCGCACCGGAGCCCATGGCTCCGCCGCCCGACCCGCCCAAGCCGCCGGCCGACCCGCCTAAGCCGCCCCGACCACCCATGCCGCCGCCCATGGCCCCGGCTTCTCCGTCCATCGTTGGTCCATTGCCCATCGCTGGTCCACTACCGATCCCCGCGCCGGCGCCCCCGTAACCTAAGTCGCTCGCCTCCCGGCGCGGCGGCGCAACAGACTGAATCATGGAATGGATCGCCACGTTCTCGCCTCCGTGCAATTCCGCGCGGTCGAAGGCGATCCTCAATTGCGAATTCGCCCCACCCTTCGTGTACGCCTGCGCCGCAGTGACGTGACCCAGCAGGCGCGAGCCTTTGGGAA
Source organism: Acidobacteriaceae bacterium (assembly GCA_030041305.1). GTDB lineage: Bacteria > Acidobacteriota > Terriglobia > Terriglobales > Acidobacteriaceae > Telmatobacter. Next base: position 18,156 of record JASHOC010000287.1, on the reverse strand, counting down.
CTTCCGTTCCGTCGGCGGTCATCATCCTTTGCGTGGTCTTCACGACCACGCGATCGCCCGGCTTCGCACTCTGCGAATTCAGCTTGCCTTCGAGCTCTCCACTCACCGGCCGCATTTCGCTCACCACCAGAGAGTATGCGTGCGCCGCCGCGGCATTGGCGCTCTGCGGGCTGCTTGCCGAACCCGCCCCCGCAGCATTCGTCTGCGGCGATTGCGAACCGGCGCTGCCGCTCAGGCTGGGTGACCCGCTGGCGTCCTGCATCTCCCCATTCGGGAACTGCCGCCCCATTAGCGGAATGCTCGCTACGCTGACGATTGTCACTGCCACCACCTGCGCCGTCTTCATTGCCAAATCCTCCATCCCGTCTTTTCCCGCCTGCAGCCCTCTGCATGTGCCGCCCCGTCTCTATGTTAGACCTCTCGCGGCGGCAAGCTCGTGGATTGGATGCGGAAATACCCGCTCATGCCCTCCGGCTGCTTGGGGATGGAGTCCTTCGCGATGCGCAGGAGCGCGCCGGGATAGTGGCTGCTTGATGCATGCGGGCGACACAACGCAGCTTTTCGTTCCCAGTGCGATCAGATGTGCTTCGCATTGAGATTGTCGCCGATCAGCCGGTGAGCGTCGGGAATTGCCTGGCGTTGCCTCAAGATACAAGCGCTGATTGGCAAGGGCGCGAATGCGCGGCTGAACCGTTATTGAAGATTTCGCCTATGCTCCCGCAGTTCTATAGCGGTTCTCCAATTGGTGTAGAGCAGAACCTCGAACGTTGAGTGGCGTTTTTCCCAAGAAAACGCCACCTGGCACGCCCCTCAAAACTCCACGGGAATTGGAGAACCGCCTTAAACCCTTCAGAAGCCTTTGGCCGGAACTTTGCGATAACTGCAAACTTTCATTGGACTGCAAATGGTTGCTGTCCTTTCCAGTCGGGAATGGTGTTCACGCGCAGGTCGGTGCGGGTGGGAATGGGATCGACCATAAACCTCAAGGTGAACCCGGCGCTTTGATCGTAGTAGTCGCGAGCATTATTCGCGGTTGCGAACGTGCCGAAATACACGTGCGGAGTCACCCGGTAGCCGACGCGCAGATCCAGGTCGTAGTTCGGAGCCGTGGTGCTATTGGACGCATACGCGGCCTGGGGCGTCAGGCCGGAACCGGGCGGCACGGGATAGAGCGGAGATTGGTCTTCTTGCAGATACTGAATTCCCCCGCTGAATCTGATTGCGTATTCGAAGCGCGGATGCCGCGAATACCACGAAATCGGAATGGAAGCGAGATAGTACTGTTGTGGGCTGAAGTATCCGCCTTGTCCGAAGGAAAAGTATTGCAGGTTCCGGTTGTAATGCATGGCGCCCCCGTTTACGCCGACCGTGAAGCCCTCCACCATTTGCCAGTAGAGGCCGGCATTGCCGAAGAGGCTCCAGTTGTCGGGAACGTTCGCTCCCTGGAGAAACGAGTAGCTGCCGGAGGCGTAAACGCCCACCGCTCGGTAATCGGCGTTGTTTCGGGGAGCTGAACTGAAACTGGCCGTGCCGGTGTTGGCGACCACTCCTCCCCATCGAAGGTTGGTGCCCGGATCGCGCGCGCCGGCGTAGGAAAGCAGGCTGTCTTTTACGCTGTCACGCTCGGCCATGAACGTGAAAGGGCCGTTGAGCGGTTGGAAGCGGATTCCGCCGATCAGGTGGTGTACGGGGAAGTTCTGCGGAGAAGTGCCGGCGGCGATTCCGAAGGTGCTCGTAGAGAACTGGGCAAGACCGCCGTATCCGATTTGGGATTGTTGACCGAAAACCGAGTAGGCAGGCAGCGTGCCGAAGGGCTGGCTGGCGCTGCCGTCGGGAGTGCCGCTGTACGCATACACGCCGTGACCTTCCAGTGTGAACCGCGCGAGATTCGAGACGGTGTAGGAGGCGCTGACGACACTGTCGTTAATGACGAGGCGATCGATTCCTGCATCCCCAACGCGGCCTCTGCCCGTGTCGCCAAAATTGATAAGGGGCGTATTACGATCGTCGACGGCTTCGACCTCATCCTCCATTTGCTGTGCTTCTTTCTGGTTTTGCGTCGGGGCTTCACTGGCCGGCTGCCCAAGTCTCGCAGGCGGCGCGCCTCCAGTCTGATCCTGGAGCGCAAGGAACCTCAGGGAGATGGGGCGGATGCGTCCCTGGTTTGGATCCCCTGTCGTCTGCGCCCTGCAGGGCGGCGCGGATTCGAAAGAACCTGTGGGTTTGCCGGAGTCGTCGAGAGCGGCGGATGAAGCGGCTGGATTTTCCGGCGCTTTCGGCAGGATTAGATCCCCGGGATTGGGCTCCGCTATGCCTTGCGAACGGAGGGCGAGGAGAGCCGAACGCAATTCGCGCTCGCCCTGATCGTAGTCCCCATGCGCGATTTCTCGCTGGGCCGACATGTGCATCAGCCCGGGATCACGAGGGAAGCGAGCCAGTCCACGCTGAAGATACTGCTCGGCTAAATCGTTTCTGTGCGCGGAAAGAGCTGCGCCCGCCGCCATGCGAAAATCCGAGGCCTGCGCTCCCGTCATGCCCCAGGTTTGAAACACGTCGAGGGCTTTCTCCTTATCGTGATGCTTCAGGTAAAGCGAGGCGAGCACGATCTGGATGTTCCGATTCCCGGGATAGACGCGTGAGGCATCCGCGAGGATGGAAAAGGCCGACTGCGGTTTTGCTGCAAAGGCCAGGTCGGCGCGGCGGATGCTCCACGTGGACCAGAGCTCTTCAATCGCGGCGCGGTCTTGCGCTGTCATTCCGGTGCGCGATTTTGCGTCGAGCAGCAGATCGCCGAGGCCAGGTTGGTTTGGAGAGACGGCAAGCATGGTCCAGGCTGTCTGGATTTCGAGGTTCACCGGAGGAAGCGCGCTGTGCGCAGTGTAGCGGGAACGCGCCTGCTCGAGCAGCGGCAGCGCGTCCTGATTGCGGCCTGCGGATGAATAGGCGCTTGCCTCAAGAATGAGGAAGGGGGGATCGGCTTCAAGGGTCGAGCGAACTGCGGGCGGGATGTGAGGAATCTCGGCGACCAAAGTGCGGTCCATATGTCCCTGGTGGAGTGCCACGAGATAGCCGCGCCATGCTTGCATGGAATCTTCGTGATTGCCGGCGATCTCGTGGTACAGGTTCTGCGCCTGGGTGTAACTGTGTTCGCGCATCCAAACATCGGCGAGTTGGAGCTGCGTGCTTTCCTCGGGCTGGCGGCCGGCGGTTTGATCGAGTTGAATTGAGCGTTGCAGGAAACCTTCCGCCTCTGAACACTGCCCCCTTGTTGAATAGAGCAAGGCTACGGAATTGAGGAAGCCCGGGTGTTTGATGGCTGCGTTGTACGCTTGCTGAGACATGTTGCGGACCGCCGCGATGGCGTCGGAGAAGTCGTTTCCGCGCGTGTATGCGCCGACGAGCGCTTCCCATGGACCCGGGTCATCGGGATGCAACTGGGTCGCCTGAATATAGATTTCGATTGCGCGCGCTGTACTGCCCTGATTCATGAAGTCTCCGGCAATTTGAAGACGCAGATTCAGGGCGTCGCTGCTGTCGGATGTTCTGGCGAGCTGCAAGGCGGCGCGCAGCGCCTGGTCGCCGGCGGCCGTCTGGTTCATGCGGTAATCAACCAGAGCCATTTCAGAGAGAAAAGCCGAATTGCTCTCCAATTTCAGTTTGACCGACGGAGGAATGCGCTGCGCGGTCGATAGGGCAGCCTGCGGAGCTTGTTCATCCATCTGGGCGCGAATCAGGCCGAGCCAATTTGATGGGTCGGCCGGAGATGTGGCGACGAGACGATAGTATGCTTTGGCTGCGCCGGGATAGTCATCCCCGCGGATGCATGCGTTTGCCAGTCCTTGCCAAGCGGTTTGGTCGGATGGATTGAGCAAGGTGGCTTGTTGATAGTCCGCGATTGCCGCTTTGGGGCGACCTTGATTGAGCGCCGCCTCGGCTTCGTGCATGATTCCCCAGAACCGGGCGTTGCGATAGCCCTGGTCAACATCCTTGCGCGCCGGGTTAACTTTGCGCGCCTGGGCAAATAGTTTCTGCGCCTCGTTGAATTTGCCTTCATTCAAGCGCACGAAACCCAGGCCTGCTAACGCATCCGCGTTGTTTGAATCGCGAGTCAGCACTTGCTGAAAATTCGCTTCGGCGGCCTCGAACCTCCGCTCCTCCACGTAGGCGTTGGCGAGTCCCAACAGCGCTCCGGTGTCGAAAGGCCGCAGCGCCAGCGCATCCTGGAAGGCCAGCACGGCGGCTGCAGATTGGTGTTGTTGTTGATCGCTGGCTCCACGTTCGATGGCCATCCAGAATTTCGCGCTGTCATATCCGTCGCGGACATCCTGCCTTTGAGGGGCAATTTTGCGGGCGCGGTCAAAGAGGCTGAATGCTTCGCTGAACTGCATCTGGTCGAGGCGCACATAGCCCAGTCCGACGAGTGCGTTGGCGTCATTGGGCGACTGACGGAGGACCGCATTGAATTCCGCCGTCGCCGCTTCAAGGCGCCGGCTCTCGAGCGCCTTAAAGCCCTGCTCCCGATCCTGATCGACTGCAGTCTGTTGTTGCTTTGCGTGGAGTTCCGCTGCGGCGTTCTGCAACTCCGGGTCGGGATAGCGTTGAAGATAGGCCTCCATCGAGGCGAGCGCCTCAGGATTCTTCTCCTCCCACACAAGCGCCTGGCGCCACACGGCGCGGGCCTGCTCGGAAAACCCAGGATCCTTGATGGATTCGAAAAGCTGAAATCCCTCCATGCGCGTCTTCGGATCGTAACTCAGCAAGGAGGCGAGCCATAACCGATAGGCTTCCTGCCTGGGATGCTGCGCGCAAAGCTCACGAAGTTGAGAAATTGCCTCTTCTTTCCCGCCGGTGCTGGCGGCTTCCGTCTCGTAGAACGGCTGCGCCCATTTGCCCAGCGGCGGCTGCTCATTGCCCAGGACCTCGCGATAGATCTTCATCGCCGCGTCGGGGTTGTGTTGCATAGCGAGGCGTCCCGCCTTATCGAGATGGTTCCGCTCCTCAGGCGTAAACACGCGCAGCCTCTCGACCGCTTCGATGTCGGGATCCCGAGGATCGATCTTACGTAGGCGGTCAAGGTAGCTAGTCTCATTGGCGCTCTGACCGTCCTCTTTGGCGGCGCGCGCGAGACCGGCAAGGGCCTCAGTCTGATTGGGATTCGCCAGCAGAACCTTGCGCCAGTTGTCCGCAGCCAGGTCGATCAGTCCTCGCGCCTCCAGCGACCGGGCTTTTGCCAGCAGGATCTCAACTCCACCCTGGGTTTGCGACGGCGCTGATCCAGGCGCAATGACCGCAAGGATCAGCGGAAGACTAAGACGAAACATGAATGTCATTTCAGTCAGCCTCGGTTGGTTACGAACGTCGCCAAACGCCGTTTGGCGACCCGTTCGGTAAAGAGGCGCAACCAGGCAACAATGACGAGAGAAAGTATGAGGAGAAGTAGCGGAATGAGACGGTAGTGTTCGAAGAGAAGAACGGCTACGAATTGATAACGATTGAAATTGCCCGCATGGTATGCCTGCGGTCCTACGAGGAAAGATTCGAATTGCCCGTTTTGCGCAATGGCCACACCGCCGTAGACTGGCCCCTGGCGCTCGGACGGGGTAAACAGCGCCCGAACGGCGCCGACGGCATTTGGTCCCGTGGGGATGACGGCCACCACTGCGCGGTTAGAATGCAGGGGCGACAAAAAGCTTTCGAGGAAGAGGTTGGCGTTGGTTGCGCCTCCGGTGAGCAGGCTTTGCAGGCGCGTGCTGTCATACTCGCGGAAAGGCCACTCCGGATTCAGGAGGAGAGTCGACTCGGAAGCCTGGTTCACGCGCATCCCCCGCCCGGAAAGATCGAGCGGCATGTTGCCGGCCCAATCTGAAATGAGCGGCTGGGACGCGGGCGAGCCGATGAGCACGAGGTCTTTCTGTTGCGTCAGGTCCAGATTATTCTCCAGGTTGTCGGGCCCAACAACCTCTAATCCGGTGGCGAGCGCCCCCGTCTGCGCGCCAAAGAAGCCGGCCATATCCAGCAAGGTTTCGTATTCCGCGGGCGTTGGGGAATCGGGCATAACGACGGCGGTTCGGCCGCAATCAGGCCACTCGGTGAAGGGATAGCCCGCATCTGCAAACAATTCGAGGCGAGGAAGCACGACCGAGTGCGGGAGCCCGCGAAGGTCGAGCATGGAATCGCGGTCGACTTCGAATGTTGGCCGCAGGTTCGAGGCTGATGCATTGCCGCCAAAATAGAAGTCGACGGTCAGCGTGTTGACGTATGGTTGCAGGCTGCCAGTGGGAAGGCGAAAGATCGCCGACCCTTCGACAAGACCAACCGCCGGCTCTAGCTGAATGGTTTCGATATTGTCTCCGTTCAGTCGCACGTTGAGCGCCGGTTCCGAATCTTCGGGCGCTCCGCTGTACCGGTATTTAAGCAGTAACGGGACGGATTGGTGGGCGCTCAGGAACAAGTCAGGAGGCAAGCGGAAATAGACATTAATCGACCCGGCGCCCTGCAATCTCATATGCGCAGCCGTCGTGTAGGCGCCGATCGCGGCGGGCGCGTCGGCGCGCAGCCATCGTGGAGCGTCGTACTGCGCTCGCGCGGCAGGTGGGCCGCCATGGGCGCGGATGCTGTCTACGTGGGGGAACCAACGAGCGCCGGCCAGCGCTTTGGCCGCCTCAAGCAAGTCGCCTGCATGATCGCCGGTGATGATCAGCAGCTTGCCATAAGGGTCGCGCGGGTTGTCACGCATGGCAAGCATCGGGCCCGGAGCAGACGGCAGGGCCAGGCCATCCAGAAGGCTGGAGCCGCGCGAAGCGAAGACAAGCGCGTTTCCATTGGGAAATTGGCCAACGCTCACTGGAAAATGAACGCCACGCACGTCAGACAGTACGCCGAACCAGGATGCAACGAGCGCGGCGCCTTCCAAGGTGGCGTCGTCAGGCTGCTCGCCGAAGACTACGGGGAGGCTCCAAGAGCGCAATCGGGCAGGATCGAAAAACGGCAGGGGAAGCAAAGAGAGGTCGTTTGCAATAGGCAGGCTGGTTCCGTCAAGAACCAATGTGCTGGCGGCATCGAGGGTCACCCATGGCGTGCTCCTTGAGCAGAACGCGCATTTTCCCTGCAACTCAACGGAAAGTGTGTTGTCGCTGGTCAGCAGGTCGGTGGGCAACTCGAATCGGGCCTGTTGCGCGGCTCCCGGCGTGAGGGCAATGGAGCCCACGTCCACGCCATTCAGCGTTAGTTCAAGGCGGGCCTCGTTGGCGCGCAAATCTGGCGCCGCATAGTTGAGGTTCAGCAATGCGTTGGTCGTGACCTTGGTGACCGGCTCGTCGAAGAAAAAGTTCAGCGAGGCGCCGCTGCCCTCGAGAGACAACGCCTTAGTGTTGGCAGCCGCGCCGAGTCCGAACTCGTCGTGGAAGTTGGCCGGCTGCGTTTGCTCAGCCTGCGTTGCGCCGTTCTTCAGGCCAGCCGATTGGACTTCAGAGGCTTGCGTTGCGCGAGAAACAAAGATGCCCGCTAAAATCACTGGGAAAATGGTGGATGCGGCTCTCCGCTTCCGCGCCGGCGACCGCAGATCCGATTCATCCTCATCCGCGGGGCGAGGCAGCAAAATTCCGATGGGAACAATGGCCACGGCGCGCAACCCAAGCAAAAAGATCTGGAGCAAACTGCGCAGCGGACGATCGATGGGACGCGAAGTCTGTAACGATCGCCACGCGCGGCGGCGGTATCGCACCAGATCGCCGATCTCCCTCTCCCGGTCGTGATTGAGATCGGGGAAGTACAGGTGCTGGTATCGTCCGGCCGAATGCGCCACCAGCGCCGGAATCTCGCAACTCAGTCGGCCTTCGCCCAGCGCCACCAAAACAGGCGCCCCTCGGGGGAGTTCCAACGGGGCGGCGACTTTGACCGCCGCACTGTTGCGCGAGAGCAACATCGTGGCGCCCCTGATTTCGCCACCGAGGTCGAGGGAGGGGTTGCTTAGCGGTCGCAGGGTTGCGGGGACACGCACACGCAACGAAGCTCCGGAGCGCAGTTTGCGCTGCTCCCATGCGACAGAAACGGCCACGAACAAAATCATGGTGTTGTAAAGGGCCCAGGCGCCGTTCATGACGATGGCGCTGCGATGGGCGGGGTCGGCAAGGTAGCGCTGCGCGCCCATGACAATGCCAGCCACGTTCAGCGCCAGCAGAATCAAGTACGGCAAGGCGATGCGCCGGTCGAAATAGGAGCGCCGCATAATTCCACCCTTGCTGGTGACGTTGAACCGTCCGAGCTTTGGATTGATGAACGCAAGCAGCGTGGGAAAGAGAATGTACGGAGCCAATACGACCTCGTAAATCTCGTTCCAGAAGGAAAAGCGGTGTCGCCCCTGAACGCGTGAATTGGTCAGGGTCGAGAGCACGAGGTGCGGAGCGGCGTAAGCGAGCACCGCCCACGTGTAGCCGTAGATGTTTATCTTGCCGAAGAGCAAGTAGACTAGCGGAACAGTGAGAAAGATGAGGCGCGGGACCGCGAAAAGAAAGTGGGTGGTCGCATTGAAGTAACAGAGCCTCTGGGGGAGCGTCAGGCCGGTTGCAAAAAGAGGATTCTCGATGCGCAGAATCTGGGTCATGCCCCGCGCCCAGCGAATGCGCTGACCGATGTGGGCAGCCAGGCTTTCCGTGGCCAGGCCAGCAGCCTTGGGAATATTGATGTACGCGGTGTTCCAGCCAAGGCGCTGCATGCGCAGAGCGGTGTGCGCATCTTCCGTGACCGTCTCCACCGCGATTCCGCCGATCTGGTCCAGCGCGCTGCGCCGCAACACCGCGCACGATCCGCAGAAAAAGCTCGCATTCCACAGATCGTTTCCATCCTGCACAAGACGGTGAAAGAGTTCGCCTTCGTTGGGGACTTTGCGGAACTGTCCCAGATTGCGCTCAAACGGGTCGGGGGAATAAAAGTGATGCGGCGTTTGCACCAGTCCAAGTTGGCTGTCGCGGAGAAACCAACCCAGCGTTGTTTGCAGGAATGACTGCGCGGGGACGTGGTCGGAGTCGAAGATGGCGACAAATTCGCCGCTGATAAGGCCCAGCGCATAATTGATATTCCCCGCCTTGGCGTGCGCGTTGTTTTCGCGCGTCACGTATTCCACATTAGCTTGCTCGGCAAAGCTGCGGAATTCATTCCGCCTTCCGTCATCGAGCAGAAGGACCCGCATCTTTCCGGCGGGATAATCCATGGCTTTTGCAGCCAAAACCGTACCCTTCACGACGTGAAGCGGTTCGTTGTAGGTGGGGACCAAAACGTCCACGGTTGGCCAGTCGTCGGGTTCTCCTTCGAGCGGCAGGGGCGGCCGCCGCAATGGGCGAAGGGTCTGGAAGTAGCCCAAAATAAGAGTCTCGAATGCGAAAAATTCGGCGGCCAAAAGCAGGAGAACAAAGACTGTGTCCCAGCGGTGAATGTGACCTGCGCTGGTGATTCCATTCCAGGTTTGAATCACTCGCCAGTAGCCATAGCGCAGAGTGCTGAAGACTGAGATTGCCATCAGAAGCATGGTGATGGTAAGCGAACGCGGGATTCTGTTCAGGACCACTGCGAACGCGATCAGCACCAGGCCGAAGATGGTCTGATCCTTCCACGGAAGCGGTAATACGAGCAACGGACAGAGAGCAACTCCCGCCGTGAGGGCGAGAAGGCCCAGCACCACCGATGCCATTGTTGAAGTCCGCCCCGATCGAGGGAGAGATTCGCTCATGCGGACGCCTCAACCGAGCGTCGGGAAACGCGTGTTCCGGCGTGTCAGCGGCGACTGACGGCGAACGCCAGATTGCGGTTCGCGTTGTGCATGGTTGATGGAAGCTCGTTTCATGACCATCCTCGTGTATGGTGTTTGAACGTGCGCGCCAGCAATCTGTGATGCGGCGTCCTCAGCGCCTTTCGCGATCGAATGTTTTTTCTCCCAGACTATCTGTAGTTGGGTGCGCTCATTGGAGTTTTGGTTGGTTTCGGCCGGGCTCTGCAATTGCGCCTCGCACGAAGGGACTGAAGACACGGAGCTTAGCGTTTTTTCACATGATGGAAAAGCGCTGCAGAAAAAACCCCGGACATTTCCGTTGGCATCAAAGAACAAGAATTTCGTCTCTATGGAAAAGAGGTGCGATGAGGCTGAAGCCGTTAATGAGTGTGTTCTTGATGGCGCTTGTTTACCGAAGTTGCGCCGCGCAAGATTGGCAGTCGCTCTGGAAGAGTTACAATGCTGCATTCATGGACAAACAGGTGCGTGTGATCGACCATAGCGCAGGCGATCGCACCACATCCGAAGGGCAGGCGTATGGAATGTTCTTTGCACTGGTTGCAAACGACCGCGCCCGCTTCGATGGCCTGCTGCATTGGACGGAGCAGAATCTTGCTCAGGGGAGCCTGGGTGAGCGTCTGCCTGCATGGCTGTGGGGACGCGGCGCCGACAATAGCTGGCGTGTGCTCGATGCCAATTCGGCGGCGGACGCCGACCTCTGGATGGCCTACACTCTGCTCGAAGCAGGTCAAGCCTGGAAGGAGCCCTCTTATACGAAATTGGGCATGGCTTTGGCTCGCCGGATCGCAGAGGAAGAGGTTGTAGATGTGCCCGGCTTCGGCGAAATGGTCGAGCCAGGGCCGACAGGCTTCCGGCACGGTGACACTTATCGGTTCAATCCAAGTTATGCGCCATTGCAGGTTATTCTCGGCCTCGAATATTTCATGCCCGCAGGCCCCTGGAAAAAGTTGGCGGCGAATGTTCCAGCGCTGATCAAAGACTCTGCGCCGCATGGATTCGCGTCGGACTGGACCGATTTGCAAACGGGCGATCGATTGACCGTAACTCCGACCATCGGTAGTTATGATGCGATCCGCGTCTATCTTTGGGCCGGCATGCTGAATCCAGTGGCGCCGCAGCGGGAAGAAATACTCAAGTCTCTTTCGGGTATGGAAAACTATCTCCGGACCAACCCGACTCCGCCGGCCAAGGTGCGGCCCGACGGAGGCATCGAGGATCCAAGAGGGCCAGTGGGGTTTTTCGCGGCGTTACTGCCGTATGTTTCGGCTCTCGGTGATGAGCAGATTGGAAAGCAGCTGATGTCGCATGTGGAGTCGGAATTGAACTCGCAAACCGGACTGTACGGAAAACCAGCCCAATACTATGATCAGAACCTGGCGCTCTTCGCGTTGGGCTTCGAAGAACGGCAATTCTCATTCAATTCGAATGGCACGCTTCAGTTGAAGTGGTTGATCGGGTAGCAGACCGAGCCCGAGTTCCGCACATGCTTGATCGATGGTCCTGTTAGAGTAGGCGAAGTGATATCTCGCCCACTCTCATCTTGACCAACTCTGCGCCAGATTTTCGGAAACACGCGCCAGCCGCAGATGCCGGGATACCGCGCCGTTTCCCGTCATCTACCGGTTTACCGCACCAAATGGCGGAATGAGGATGTACACGGCGCCGCTTCGCCCTTTCGCTAAGGCTCGTTCCGAGGATCTGGAGCGGCCGGGCAACATAAATTGACCCGTTCTTCTTCGCGCCCGCGATCGAGCAAGGTGAGCAGCGAGAAGCGGCCGGATTGCTCCCGCCGCTTCTCGAAAGGTGGATAGCTGCTTATTTCACGGAATACCCCACGCTCGTCCAATGAATCACGTTCCACTGATCACCGAGATCCGTAACCGTGATGGTATGGGATCCTGGCGCCAAGTTGAAGTATGCGTTCACGCTTGAGCCGATATAGCGGCCCAGCTTGACGCCGTTATCCCAAACCTGCATTTGACTCACCGGAACCGATTCCTTTGCCTCCGCAAATACGTGCACCGTCGTCGAGTCGAATGTCTCGTTGGAGACGGGAGATGCCACTTGCAGTCCACTGAGCGCCTTCACACCGTACGAGGATCGCGGGACATTCTGAGCGCCCATACCGGCAGTAAACAGAAGACAGGACACGAGTGCGAAAAAGGTTTTGGGGGCCATGGGGGAGGGAAAACCTTTCGGGTAAAATTTACTTTCAGGAAATTCCTGACGGCAGTACACAGAGGATTCCGCCATCGGCGGTAAGGTTTTCTGCACCCCAAAAATCGGGGGAAATCCCCGCAAAAACCCCTGTAGCGGTTCTCCAATTGGTGTAGAGCAGAACCGCGAACGATGAGTGGCGGTTTTCCCAGGAAAACGCCACCTGGCACGCCCCTCAAAACTTCACGGGAATTGGAGAACCGCCGTAGCCTCGATTTTGCCATGAGATACGAGCGTGGCCGGCGTTCGATCCCCATGCCGCCTTTGCGTTTATCATGATTTCCGACTCGTCAGAGGAGCGTGCGTCTTGATCGCGGTGGATTGGGGCACCAGCAATTTTCGGGCGTTTCGTCTTGAGCCGGGCGGCGGCATTCGGGAACAGCGTTCATCGCCACGGGGCGTATTACATGTCAAGAAGGAGGAGTTCGAATCGGTGTTATGCGAAGAGATCGGCGACTGGCTTCGCGAGGGCGAAACGCATATCCTGCTCAGTGGCATGGTCGGCAGCCGGCAGGGCTGGGTTGAAGCGCCTTACCTTTCCTGCCCGGTGGGAATCACCGATCTGGCGCGCGCCGCTGTCCGCGTTCCTTTCAGTAGAGCGCATGTGCGCTTGATCCCAGGCGTCTCAGGTTCCGATGAGAGCGGTGTCCCCGAAGTGATGCGCGGCGAAGAAACTGAAACCATGGGCATCCTGGACAGACGCGATGTCGATGGCCTTGTCTGTTTTCCGGGTTCGCATTCCAAATGGATTCACCTCCAGCATTCCAAGATATCCAGCTTCCGCACCTACCTTACCGGCGAGCTCTTCGCCGCCCTCCGCAACTGCACCATTCTCGGTCGAACCATGGCTGGTTCCGATGCCACCATCGGCGCAGCCTTCGAACACGGCCTAGGCCGATCGGTCGAGTCCGGAGGCCTCCTTCATCACCTTTTCGGCGTTCGCACGCTGACCTTGATGCGCCAGATTGAAGAGAATGCCTCTGCATCCTACCTGTCCGGCCTTCTCATCGGACATGAAATTCATTCCGCCATGCCCGCGGGCGCGGAAGTGCGCCTGGTTGGTTTAACATCGCTTTGTTCGCTGTACGCGCGCGCCATCGAGATCTGCGGAGGGCTTGCTTGCGTCGAGGAGGGCTTTGCCGCCGCGCGCGGCCTCGCCGCCATCGGAGCCGGAATCAAATGGACCTGAGAGCGCTTTTCGGCGCTTGCCCACTCGTGAGCATCCTCAGGGGAATCCGTCCCGAGGAGGCGGAATCCATCGGCGCTGCTCTGGAACGTGCCGGCGTGCGCATCATGGAAGTTCCCCTCAATTCCCCTGAGCCATTGAAAAGCATCTCGATTCTGGCGGAAAAGTTCTCGGAACGGATGCTCGTCGGCGCCGGAACCGTTACGCAGCCGGAGCAGGTTTCACGCATCGCATCCGCCGGGGGGCGGTTGATCGTTACTCCTCATGCCGATCTCTCTATTCTGAAAGCCGCAAAGGACGCCGGCCTGATCGCCATTCCCGGAGCCTTCAGTCCAACCGAGGCATTCGCCCTGCTGAACGCCGGAGCTGACGCCATTAAGCTTTTTCCCGCCGAGAATCTCGGTGTGGGAATGTTACGATCGTTGCGCGTCGTGCTCCCCGCTCATACGATCGTCGTTGCTGTCGGAGGAATCGATGCTCGCAATGCTTCATCGTGGCTTGCAGCCGGCGCCATAGGGGTGGGAATCGGTTCGGCAATCTTCAAGCCCGGCGATTCAGCTTCCAGGGTATTCGAAAAAGCGCAAGAACTGGTGTCGTCCCTGGAAGCCGTGCGGGAGCGCGTTTGAGCGCAATGCATCAGCGCATCATCACGCCTTCCACATTTGCGAAAACACAGCACCCTGCCCACGCAAGCCGGGTAGCTGGCCCGCGCGAGCAGGAGAATGAGGAACTTCACTTTCACCGATCCAAACAACAGGAACAGAGGTCAGGCGCCGGGCCGATCGCTATTTCCGCGCCCAGCTTCGATCTCAGGCAAGATCGTAGCGATCAAGATTCATCACTTTGTTCCACGCGCCCGCAAAATCCCTCACGAACGCCTCCTTCGCGTCGTCGCATGCATAAACTTCCGCGATCGCCCGGAGCTGCGAGTTGGAACCGAAGACCAGATCGACTCGCGTGGCTGTCCACTTGAGGGCGCCGGTCGCGCGATCACGTCCCTCGAACTCGCCTTCCGACGCAGAAGATGGCTGCCACTCGGTGTTCATGTCGATCAAATTGACGAAGAAATCATTCGTCAATGTTTCGGGCCGGCTGGTGAAGACGCCGTTCTTGGAACGCTCGAAATTCGCATTCAGCACGCGCAGGCCCCCGACCAAAACGGTCATCTCCGGTGCGGTCAGCCTGAGCAACTGCGCTCGATCCACGAGCAACTCCTCAGGTGAAACGGGTCTCCCGTTGCGGATGTAGTTCCTGAATCCGTCCGCCTTCGGCTCCAGCACCGCGAACGACTCCACATCCGTCTGCTCCTGCGAGGCGTCCGCGCGCCCCGGCGAGAAAGGAACCTTCACCTCGTGCCCTCCCTTTTTCGCCGCTTCCTCCACCGCCGCGCAGCCCCCCAATACAATCAGATCGGCCACCGAAACCCTCTTGCCGCCCGCCTGCGCGCCGTTGAACTCCTTTTGGATCGCTTCCAGCTTCTTGAGCACCTTCGCCAGCGCCTCCGGCTGGTTGGCTTCCCAATTCTTCTGCGGCGCCAGGCGAATGCGCGCTCCGTTGGCCCCGCCGCGCTTGTCAGAGCCGCGGAAGCTCGCTGCCGCTGCCCAGGCAGTCGTCACCAGCTCGGAGATCGACAGCCCCGATGCGAGGATCTTTGCCTTCAAAGCAGCAATATCCTCATCCCCGATCAGTTCATGATCCACCGCGGGTAGCGGGTCCTGCCATAACTGCGGCTCCTTGGGAACCAGCGGGCCTAGGTAGCGCGCGATGGGCCCCATGTCGCGGTGCGTCAACTTGAACCACGCCTTGGCGAACGCCTCGGCGAACTCCTGCGGATGATCGTAGAAGCGCCTCGCGATTGGCTCATAAATCGGGTCCATTCTCAGCGAAAGGTCGGTGGTGAACATGATCGGAGCGTGCCGCTTGGTCGGATCGTGGGCATCCGGAACCGTGTCCGCTGCGGACGCATCCTTGGGAAACCACTGGTACGCTCCGGCCGGGCTCTTCCCCAG
Source organism: Acidobacteriaceae bacterium (assembly GCA_030041305.1). Classification (GTDB taxonomy): domain Bacteria; phylum Acidobacteriota; class Terriglobia; order Terriglobales; family Acidobacteriaceae; genus Telmatobacter. Next base: position 2,960 of record JASHOC010000287.1, on the reverse strand, counting down.
CTCCCATTCGTATCCGAACAGGTTTTCCAAATAGTTGTTGTCCCACTTGATCGGGTTCCTGGTCCATGCGCCTTCCAACCCGCTGCCGATGGTATGCACTCCGTGGCCGTTGCCAAAGGTGTTCTTCCAACCCAGGCCCAGCTCCTCGATGGAAGCGCCTTCGGGCTCAGGACCTACATACGTCTTCGGATCCGCGGCGCCGTGGGCCTTGCCGAATGTGTGCCCGCCGGCAATCAGCGCTACGGTCTCGTAGTCGTTCATCGCCATACGCCGGAACGTCTCCCGAATATCTCGCGCCGCGGCGATCGGATCCGGTTTCCCGTTGGGTCCTTCTGGATTGACGTAAATCAGGCCCATCTGCACCGCGCCCAGAGGATTGGCCAGCTCGCGATCGCCGCTGTAGCGTTGGTCGCCAAGCCACGTGCCCTCAGGGCCCCAGAAGATTTCCTCTTCCGGCTCCCATACATCCTCGCGCCCTCCGCCGAAGCCGAAAGTCTTCAACCCCATCGACTCCAGCGCCACGTTGCCGGCCAGCACCATGAGATCGCCCCAGGAGATCTTCCGCCCATACTTCTTCTTGATCGGCCACAGCAGCCGGCGCGCCTTATCCAGGTTCACATTGTCCGGCCAGCTATTGAGAGGCGCAAAGCGCTGCGCGCCTGAGCCCGCCCCGCCGCGGCCGTCGCCGATGCGGTACGTTCCCGCGGCGTGCCACGCCATGCGAATCATCAGTGGCCCATAATGACCGTAATCGGCCGGCCACCAGCTCTGCGAGCTCGTCATCAAGGCGTGCAGGTCCTTGATGACAGCATCGAGGTCGAGGCTTTTGAATTCCTCCTTGTAGCTAAAACCCTTCTCCATCGGATCGGATAGTGGTGAGTTCTGGTGCAGGGCTTTCAGGTTCAACTGATTCGGCCACCAGTCCGCATTGGTCCGCGCCGCGACCCTCTTCTGAGGGTCGGCGTCGTGCATAACCGGGCATTTCGTTTCCGTTGCCACGTTCTTCTCCTTATCGCGGGCGCACACACGCCCCGGTGTTAGGTTGAGTTGCTGCCTGAGTCTCCAAGTTCGTGCAAAAGGTTTCCTGAAAAACGCGGCGCGCCACGCAGCCATCGCGGCTTCGTCAACGTGCGCCGTTCATCCGGTGTTCAAGCCGCCATTAGGCGTGACGGGACGCGCGCCGCGGAGCGCACCGCGCGCAGAGACCTCTGAAAATCAGTTCATACTCCCGAAAAACGCGTTTGCCGAGGGAGTCTGCGTCTGGTTTGGGCACGTCGTACCATTCCATGTCTTCCACATTGCCGCACCGGTCGCAGATAAAGTGGTGGTGCCGCACGGCCTTGGCGTCAAATCGCGCTGCCCGTCCTTCGACGGCCACTTCACGCACCAAACCTGCCTCCACCAGGTCGCGCAAATTGTTATAAATCGTGGCTCTTGAGGAGCGCGGATCGAGCCGATTCACCGCCTCAAAGATCTCCGCGGCCGTGGGATGCTCGGCGTGTTCCATCAAAAACGCCATCACCGCGTATCGCTGCGGTGTGCACCTCAGCCCGCCATCCTCCAAGGACCGTTGAATCGTCTCCGCGTCCATGAAGTCTTAGAATCTGTCTAATTTGAGAAAATGTCAAGACCCCTTTTCAGTTCCGCCCTTTGCCGGCCTCAAGAGCATGAGAGATGGAATCCCGTTGGAGATTCTCGTATTGGCCTTCGCCACACGCCGCCTTCCCCGCCAACCCACGGCTACTGGCGGGCGGATTGGATCTCATCCACGATGCGGGTGAGGTGGTAAACCTGGCTCAGCCCTTCGAGCAGGGCGCGGCTGTCGACGGCCACCGCGCGGTTCTTGGTCGCGTCGTAACCGTAATCGCCGCCAATGGAAAAGATATTTCCATCGAAGATCAGGCCCACGATCTCGCCCTCCTCGTTAATGAGCGGACTGCCGGAGTTGCCGCCAATAATGTCGTTTGTGGTGCACAGGTTCATCGGCGTCGACAAGTCCACGCTTGGCTTGGCCTCCAGCCAGCTTTGGGGCAAATTAAACGGCGGCGCGCCGGTGGCGCGCTTGAAGAGCCCTCCCATTGTGGTGTAGGGCTCGACGAAACTCCCGCGCGCGTCCGTGAAGCCCTTCACCGTCCCGTAGCTTAGGCGCGGAGTGAACGTCGCGTCGGGATACACGCTGGTGCCATAAATAGCGAAACGCGCTTTCGCGATTCGTTCGGCGGCGGCGCGCGTGGGGGCGTCAATCTGAGCCTCCGCCTGTTTTACGATCGCGAGCAGGTCGGGCTCGATGCCGCGGACGAACACAATCATCGGATCGCTCGAGGCCTCGATGGCGGATTTGCCTCCCTTGTAAAGGTCTTCGCGGACGCCCGCCTGGTCCAGATGAGTGCCGCTGACGATCCGGTTGGCGAGCTGTTCAGGCGATTCCTTGTCCAGCATCTTCACCACCAGCGGATCGCCGACGCCGAGCTGGCGGCGCGCCTCGGACAAAATCCAGCCGAGCTCCACTTCTTCGAGGTCCCTGTAAATCGGGACCGGCGCGGAGAGATCGTGCTGAATTGCGACGAGCGCCTGATCGGTGTATCCAGGCAGGCGTTCGCCATTGGGCATCAGGCGCTGATCAGCCGAGCGCACCAGCGTGATCGCGTCGCTCAGCAGGTCTGAATAGCGGAACAGCGCCGTGGCGAATCCCTCGTCGAAATCGTTGGCGCGCACTTTTTGAATTTGCGCAATGTCATTCCAGGCGGAGCGATTGGCGACAAGCTTAGGATTAACGTCCACCGCCTTGCGCAGGCCTTGCTCTTCGCGCACCTTGGTCTCGAAAAACTCCGGATCAAGGAGCGCCTGTTCGCGGCCGAACAGGACTTTGTACGTGTTCTCGTCGAAAAACAGGGCTTCGTCGCCTTCTTGGGCGCGCTCCGGGCTTTCCGTAACAAAGCGCTCGAGCAGGCCGCGCCGTT
>JASHOC010000286.1 GCA_030041305.1 Acidobacteriaceae bacterium | reverse complement strand
GGTTCTATGACTATCAGGGGCTGTTCAAGCTCTACAGCCTCTCGGTAGTCGGCGATAGCCAGCAACGGTATGGCCGCCCTACGCCGTCGTAAAGCTGCAGGCCGAAGACAGTCGGAAAGCCGTGTGCGGGAAAACTGCACGCACGGTTTGACGAGGGGCCGCTGAGGAGATCACTTCAAATCAGTGGCCTACTCTACGAGTGGGACTGAAAGCTGCTCGGATTCCTCGACACTCGCCGATTTTTCGATGCTGATCCGGTCGGTGAGCGCATCGGCGAAGATAAGCGGCCAATAACCCGAAGCACGCGACCGTAGCTATGAAGGGTTGAGTCTGTCCTAGTTAATTCGCCGAGGGCTTCTCCACACGATCAATCACGAGAACCGCGACAGAAGCTTTTGCTGGCTCGAGCTTCAGCCCCAACTCTTCCTGGACTGCGGCAAAAAGATCCGGCGGCGCGTCGGGATTTTCGGTCGGCGGCGGTCTATACCCGCCGACTGCGCCGAACTGTGACTCGTCCGGCGTCCATGTCAATCGGAAATCAAATCTTCCTGTGAGACCGGTCTTATCCACGACGGGCCGGTCCAGAACAGCTTGTCCCATTGCTTGGGCAAAATCCGACATCGTTGCATTGGTCGCGCCAAAACTCCCAGGTGCTCCGAATCCCAGACCTGGGGGGCCACCAGGGTCGCCTTGGCTCCTGGTTAATTTGGACCCGTTCTTTGCAACCGTGAGTACGTATACGGGGAGTTCTCGTGTTTCGTAGTGAGATTTGAGCTGAAACCGATCCGCCATCAGCCTCTTGACCATCGATTGCCATTGCTTGATGCTTGGCTCACCTTCACCGTCTGGTTCAGCGGCGATATCGTACGACTCTGAATTGAACCAATCGGGCGCGCCCACAATCTGGCGTTGCTGAATTCCGTACGAGAACTTGACGAGGTCACTCAAAGAGGTATGAATGACCGAAAAGCGCCGCTGCTCAAACCGGAATCTGGGGCCGTGTTCATCAGGCCTGCTTAGCTTGATCGAGGCAACTTCGAATGTAGGATTCGCGTCCGCTACCATGGGAGCCAGACGCGGCGGAGGCGGAGGAATCGTCCACTCGGTCTCCGATGTCGCGCGCGCAAGATTCAGCGCCAGTGAGTTCGGTCCTTGCCTCCACTTTCCTGCAATGGAGTCGCCGTCGGCGCTCACAGTACCATCGTACGTGCCAAAGGGCAGTTCGAGCTTCAGCACGGAGCCATTCAACGTGGTAGAGATGGCCGGTGTGCCGTTTGGCGCCTCCCTGATGTTGTCAATGTTGTAGTAGACGGCTCTCCACGTTCCGCCACCCACGTTCGTGATCTTAACCACGATGCGCATGTCCGGAGTCGCGTGCAATACCCCCTGCCAGGTAGCGGCGATATTCTGGGCTGGGTTTGTCGGCGCGGACTGAGCGCCGGCTTCCGTGATATGCAGTAGCCCAAAGACCACGGGAACTGAGATCGCCGCAATTCCTGCGGCGCTGAGCAGAAGTTTCCGGCTCAAATCCAGCTTGCGTGCCATCTGTTTCGTCATGATGCGGAGAATTCGCTGCTTCAATTCCGAACCTGTAACGCCGGACAAGCATGCAAGGGGCGATTCGCTATAGAACTTGCAGACGTTGAGAATACTCTCCGCATAGACTTCCGCTTCGTTGCCTAGTTCGAGCACGGCTTCGTCGCAGGCGCGCTCGCGCTCTTCGATCAGACGCCGCTCAATCCACCAAACTCCGGGATGAAACCAGAAGATCGCTTCGACTGCCATGTGGATTGCAGCCGTAAAGTTGTCGCGGCGGCGAACATGGCAACTCTCGTGTGCCAGAATGCTGTGAAGCTGAGCGGGGGTAAGATGGTCCGTTATCTTTTCCGGCAGCAAGAGCACCGGACGGAAAATGCCGACGATTCCGGGTTCAATCGTGCGCGAGGTCAGAAAGACGGGCACATCGATGGGCAGAGAGGCCCGGGAAGCCGACCGCCGGATAGCGCGAATCGTCCACCAATCACGTGACCAGCGCAGAAGCAGAAACAGCAATCCACACAGCCAAACGGCGACGAAGATCTCAGCGAGAGAAATGCCATGGTGCAGGGCCGGAGCAACGGCTGCTGAATCAGGAAAGACGGTTGTGAAAGATTCTGGATTTGGCGTGCTCGGCAATAAAGGATACGCCATCTTCACAATGGCGGTGGTGATCTGCGGGTTCCTGATCGGAGCCACACTTTCGGGGCGAAGCCATCGACCAAGAGCAGCCAAGAGTGAGAATGGCACCAGTAGCTTGAGGGAGGCTGCCATCCAAACCCAATAACGGATCCCCGCGCGGTTCCCCTTTAACACGAGCGAAAGCAGCCATGCCACAATCATGACCAGCGTCGATTGCCATAAGTGATTTGCGACCGCTAGGGACCAACTCTCCTTCCAGAACTCGGTAAACATCATGGCTGCTTCTCCTTCGGAGAAAGTTGGCGCAACATCTTTTCCGCCTCTTTCACGTCTGCGAGAGACAACTTGCCACCTTTGATCAGATGCGCCATCACCAATTGAGAGCGCCCACCGAAGAGCGACAGCAAATCATCAACCAAGCGGCGTTGGGCCGCGTCGGGCGTGATCGAAGAGGCAAAAAGGTGGAAGTTGCCCACCTTCCGCACACGGCGTACGATTCCCTTCGCTTCCATCCGGTAAACCATGGTTTGAATAGTTGTATAGGCTGGGCGCGCCGCTGCGGGGAAAAACTCCTGGATTTCGCGGAGGGAGGCCTCGCTGTTCTCCCAAAGCGCCTCCATGATTTGGTATTCCATCCTGGATAATCTCGGGCCGGCCAAATCGCCCTCCTCATACCGCTGTATGTACAATTACTACTTTTGTATGTGTTTGTCAAAGTCTCTGGCTGAGAGGATCCAAGAAGATTATTTGACCTCAATGACAACAAAGACTTCCGGTTGTTTTTTGGGTCTTCCAAGCTTGATGTCACATACCGGCAAGCCGGCCGGCCGATTTGTTCGTGGGGTAGTTTTGCCGAAGGCATAGCTTGACAGATCACCGTTGCCAACCGGGGAAGACGCTCATCGACAGAGAGAAACTTCCGTTTTGCGTGTTACTCCTGACAACGGATCTCGCGACAGTATTCGGCTCTCCGGTCGGATTGTCGGGAACGCTAAAAAGCTCCTTCTTGGTTGAGGCCAAAGCATCTTCGCCGATCGCTCTCCTCATACTGATCATTTTGAGGGCCTGACGATCGCTCCCGATTCACGGGGGCTCCGCCTCGTTTGCCCGAATCTTCTCATTCAATTCCAACCAAGAGGTTCAACTATGGAACAAACATTGAAAACCGCAGAAGCCCTCGCGCGTCTGGAGGAGCCTTTTGCTTCGAAAGATGTGAAGTGGCTCGTCGCCGCCACTTCGAGAGATGGCCGGAAGGGCCGTGTGACGCCGTATGCCGATCCCCGGGCGTACACGGATCGCCTGAACCACATCTTCACCCCGAGCGGCTGGACGAGGGAATACACGGTCCACACCGTTTCGCCGATCACGCGGTTGAAGAAAGACAAGCCCATTCGGACAGGAAAGGTGCTGGTGACCTGTGTCGTGTCCATCCCTGGTGTTGGAACACACAGTGGGAGCGGCGAAGAGTGGGCCGACGACGAGAATGCGATGACGTCGGCTGAAGCCCAGTCATTTAAGCGGGCCTGCTCGGTTTTCGGTCTCGGCCGCTACTTCTACAACTTTGCCGAGATGTGGGTGGATCTCGATGAATACAAGCACCCGCGGGAAATTCCGACGCTGCCGTCGTGGGCTTTGCCGGAGAGCGAGCGGCGGGTGCCTGTTCCGAACGGAGCACCAAGGAAAGAGACTGGCAACGCGGCCAGCTCTATACCAAAAGGCCCACTCGACGCCGGCATCACCAGCAGGATCGAGGGATCTCGCCGGGATTTGGGGCAGAAGCTCTACGATAACATCCTGGGCTCTGTGGCCAAGGTAAAGTCCGCTCGGGACATCCCAAATCAGCGCATCCAGCAGGAAGTCCTGAAATGGATGGAGAGCGGCGTCCGTGGCATGGCGCAGGTGCGCCGTGTAGCCGCGGAGATTCCAGAGACGGAGTTCTACGGAATTCTCGATGATCTCAGCATTCCGCGGCTCGATGAGGTCCCGAACTTTGGGCTTCTAGCAAAGCTCGTCGAGCGAATGAATGAGGCTCAATCGAGAAGGCCCGCCGCTTAACCCAGAAAACTGAATAGCCGACTGGAGAGGGGATGCGAGCGATCGCGCCCCTCTCTGTTTTGAGGTCAACCCAATGAGTGTCACTGAATGCTCCATGTGCCGGCGGCTCGCGGCATGGTTGATCGACACCGAAGTCTTCTGTGAAGGCCATACGGAATTGATCATCGAGGCTGCTGGCGTCGATCAGTTCCGAGTCCGGAGGCTAACAGAAGCTGAATGTGCCTTCCGAAGCGGAGGACGAGTATCGAGAAGAGCTGCCCTAAAGAAGGAAGGGAGAAACCGCGATGGCAAAGCTGTTCGAACTTCCCACTGACCAAAGTATCTGCTGCATTCCTCTGAAACACGCGGTCTACTGCCGAGCTTGCCTTATGGTCTCGAACTCACGACCACTCGTGTGTAGCCTGTGCGGTAGTGGGAAGGTCATGCGGCTTGAAGGCGTTCTCGACAGCAACCCCGACCCGCCGGCACTTAGCTGCCGCCCGACGAGGCTTTCACTGGTGAGGGCGATTGGCGCGTAGGTCGTGGCTCCACCGATTCAGATTCGCATCGATTTCTTCTTCCACGTACAAGCGTGCAGGAGGCGTTATGCCGAGAAGCGCAGCCCGTCTCAAGATGGGCTATTTTCCGCTGCCGGAGGAGGAAGCTCTCAAGATCAGTCTTCTGCTGAGCTTTTCCGACCCATGTTGTGTGGTCGATCCGTGCGCCGGGAAAGGGACGGCGCTCAACCTGATCACGGCCGGCGCGCCCGTCGTTCGCTTTGGAGTGGAACTCGACACTGCACGCGCCGAGGAGGCAGCGAAATCCGGGATTCGGATGATCCAGGGCAACACGTTCGACGCTCAGTCAAAGGTTGAGAGCTTCTCGCTGCTTTATCTCAATCCACCGTATGACTCGGAGATCGATCTGAGCGGCAACCGTCGAATGGAGCGGCTTTTCCTCGAACATACGCATCACTGGCTGGTGCAGCATGGCGTGCTGATCTTCGTTATTTCCTTCGACCAGCTTGCGGATTGTGCCGGCCTCCTCGCTGGGAATTTCACCCGAATTGCGGCCTTCCGGATGACAGACCCGGAGTCGGTCAGATTCCGGCAGATCGTAGTGTTCGGCGTCCGACGCAACATGCGAGGCGCAGCCCACGAAGAGAACCTGAGGAGGACTCGGGCGCTAGCGGCGAACGGCGGCTTTTCGAGACTTCCTGAACTGGCCCCTGATGTGGCCGAGCGTTTTGCTGTGCCGCGTTCGGGAGAAGCGTCATTAGCCTATCGCGGCCTGCCGTACAACCTGATTGAGGATCTATTGCCGCATTCCGCCGCATGGAAACAAGCCGCGCAGGTCGTCCTTCCAAGAGAGGACATGGCGATCGGCCGGCCCATCACGCCCCTCCATGGTGGACACGTAGGACTGCTGTGTACTGCTGGTCT
>JASHOC010000285.1 GCA_030041305.1 Acidobacteriaceae bacterium | reverse complement strand
GTAGCCTTCAACGAGGACCACAGCCGCAAACGCGTCGGCCATGCGGCGCAAAACTTCTCCCTGCTCAACCGCATCGCCCTCAACTTGCTCAAGCAAGATCGAACCTGCAAACTCGGCATCCATGGCAAGCGCCTACAGGCCGCCTGGGACCACAGCTACCTGCTCCACCTCCTCGGGGTGGAGAACTAAGATGCGTTTGCCCTGCCAATTCGGATGATTTGCGGCGGAAGCTGCTTGAAGCATTCGACCAGGGCAAGGGGGGTCTGTCCGAGTTGGCCGGGGATTTTGGCGTGAGCCTGGGCTGGGCGTGGAAGGTCTCGGCGACGAGGAAGCGAACCGGGCGGATGGAGCGGCCCAGTTATCGGCCCGGAGCCAAGCGCCGGATCAACGAACAGGCCTTGGCCGAGATATTGTGTTCCCACCCCGACGCGACCTTGGTCGAGCTACAGGCGGAGTTGGAGAACAAGACTGGCCTGCGGGTGAGCACGCAGCACCTGTGGCGGGTAGTGAAGCGGCTAGGCTTCCGGCTCAAAAAAAGTCACTCCACGCCCAAGAGCGGGACACGGAAGAGAACCGCAAGCGGCGTCAAGAGTTCATCAAGGTGATAGGCAGGATCGACCTCGATCGGCTGATATTTCTTGATGAGAGCGGCGTCTCGACGCAGATGACGCGCCTGTATGCGCGTTGCACGGGAGGCGCGCGGATTCGTGAAGCCACCCCCGATGGGCGATGGAAAATCCTCACCATTCTGGGCGCCATCAGCACCCGCGGCATGATGGCCACGATGACCGTCGAGGCGGCCACGGACCGGGAGATCTTCCTGGCCTATCTGGATGAGGTTTTGTGCCCCAGGTTGCGCCCCGGCAACGTGGGGGTGATGGACAATCTCAGTTCGCACAAGGTCAAAGGGGTGCGCGAAAGAATCGAGGCGGCAGGAGCTCAGTTGCTCTATCTGCCGCCGTACTCGCCCGACCTGAATCCGATCGAAAAGGCCTGGGCCAAGCTCAAACAACTGCTGCGCGCGGCCAAGGCGCGGACCAAAGAGGCACTCGATCAGGCCATCGCCGAAATGCTGCCGCTGCTCACGGACGAGGATGCAAAAGCTTGGTTCAGACTCCCCTTCAATGCTCTACAGCATTAGGAGAAATGCTCTAATTCTGCATCCCCAAGTGCCCCTCCAACCGAATGCCTGTTGGGCACTCCCATGCAGTTTAATTATTAAGTGCAAGCCATTCTGCGCCCCGATTGAATTTTCGCGAGCGACAGGATGGAGCGATCTGTCACTTGGTTTGCCGCGGGAGTTGTGCCGAAAAGTTCGCTCAAACGGGGTTGCAGCTCCTCCATTTGTGCAGGCGAAATCCGATCCGCTGCCCGAATGATTTCCGTTGTATAGCGGGAATCGATATCTATGCCAAATGCACGCATCCATTGCGACGGGTCCGCGGCTCCGCAGGTTTGGCCCATGCCTCTACCGCCGAAGGCTCCGATGGTGGACAGGTTCAGGCCCGATCTGAGCTGTGCAGCACGGACATAACTGACTACGCTGTCCACAGGCCGTGAAAAACCCGCTTGGACCGATACCGAACGGCGGCGCATTATGATACCGACAGAACGATTGACGGAGCGGTGGTAAGGCCATAGCGGTCTGGGTCATTCGCTTGAGCTGGAAGAGGGGAATTTCATGAGCAGTCGACGAAGTCTTCTGAAGAAGAGCGCGTTGCTGGCGACGCTTTCGCTGGCCGGAAAAGGCGCAGACGCTATTGCCGGTCAGTGCACGACCAGCGCCGCTGTGGAAGCGGTCAAGTGGCCCGTTGTGGAAGGGCTGGAAACGCCCAAGCTAACCCTGAACATTCCGAGGGATGCTACCGAGGCGCGCATGCGCATGCATAAGCAGTTTGGCGATGACTATGTGCACATGAGTGGTCCGCCACTGCCGTGGAGCGAAGAGGGCGTGCGGACGGTGATGGATCGCTTCCACGCTGAAGGACTGACAGTCATCAACATGATGCTGCCGACATTGACCGCAATCATCTATAACCGGCCGGGGCGCGATGAACAGATCCGGGAGGTGCAGGACTCGCTCCGCGCCGCGGGGGCCGTTAAGCTGCCGGTGGTGGAGTACAACTTTTACGGGCACCGGCTGACCGAGGGTTATTACAACGTGCCCGGACGCGGCGGTTCGGGTTACCTAGGATATGATTACAACCGCAAGATGGCGGATGCGGCGGACGATCACTGGGCGTATCCGGCGGTACGCGCGGTCGATGAGATGGCGCTGGCGCCGAGAGAACTTGAACCGTTGCCGGAAGAGGGGCCGCATACGGCCGAAGAGCTTTGGGGAAACATCACCTATTTCCTCGAAGCGGTGATTCCGGTGGCGGAGAAGGCCAACGTGCGTATGGCGCTGCATCCCAACGATCCGCCTGCGCCGGTGAGTCGGGGCACGCGTCAGATCATGAACAGCTTTGCAGGCTGGAAGCGCCTGGTGAGGATTGTCGACAGCCCGTCGAACGGAATGACGTTTGACTGCGGAGTTTCGAACGAGCTGGGTGAGAATCCTCTGGAAGTGCTGAAGTACCTGGCCGACCGCGACCGCATCAACCACGTGCACTACCGCAATGACATCGTGGAGACGCCATCGACGAAATATGTGGAGGTCTTTCCGGACAACGGGACGGTGAACATGTTTGCCGTGATGAGCGAGCTGGTTCGCCGCAAGTATCGGCTGGGCATCTTTCCCGAGCATCCGCGCAAGAACGACATCGACGACCGGCTGGGCGGAGATTTTGTTTCGTACCTGTATAACCTGGCGTATGCGCGGGGCATGCTCCAGGCGTCGTTGACGCTGCAAAAGGCGAATGCCTAGGAGTTTGGATCGGTCTTCGACCCACCTATTGGAATGAAAATGGTTTCGGAGCTGCGGGTATAGGATGAACGGGCGGGGACGGTCGAGGCCGAACAGACTCTGGATGATTCGAGGCCGTCTAGGAGTTCGGCCTGGGCTGCGTGTTTGAACCAATCCGTGTCGCGCCAGCCATCTCGTTGGAGTGGTTGGTAGCAGGTGACGGTGTGTGATGTATATGCCTACGCCTCCTGCCCTTCCCCGCAGTAAAGTTGCCATGGCCAAGCTGGGCGCTACGGTCAGCTTTCGCGATCGTGATGCTGGTCTCGTTATCTCTATTCGGCGTATCTATCCGGGCCCAGGCTGAAGCCAGGCACCAAAAACCTGAAATTTGGAGATTTAACCAACTTAAATCGATCGATGGACTTCCTACTGAGGTGCTGGGACACCCCCGAGGTGATCGAAACGCCTTATGGAAAGGCGGTGCAGTTTAACGGAGTCGACAACGTCTTGGTTATCGGACAGCATCCACTTGCGGGAGCACAAGCATGGACTTGGGATGTAATCTTCCGACCGGATGTTAGGGGAGCTTCGGAACAAAGATTCCTTCCTTTATCGGTCCAGGATCCGTCGACCGGGAAAGATGAACGAATGTTGTTTGAAATACGGATTCGTTGGGGACAATGGTGCTTGGATAGCTTCGCGCTTTCGGATCATCACTCGAAGGTGCTGCTCAATTGCAACAAACTCCATCCCTTGGGCAAGTGGGATAAAGTGACAGCGGTCTACGACGGAAATACGCTCAAGCACTACGTTGGGGATGAGCTGCAGGGACAAGGTGATGTACAGTTAGTTCCTGAAGGAGCAGGACATTCCTCGGTGGAAATGCGAATAAACCGCGTGAATTATTTCAAGGGAGCGGTACCGGAGGCGCGCTTTTCACGACAGACACGACAGACACGACAGACACGACAGACACGACAGGTACTTTATCCCAGTGAATTCTTGAATATGCCAAAGAAAGGGCGCAAGCAGTAACAGAAGTCGTAACAGAGGGTGGATGGAGATTTAAGACATTTACTTGAAGGCTAAACACAGGAGGTTTCTATGGCTCACTTTGACAATAAAGCCCCTGGCAGGCCGCAAATGCCGGCACGCCGCAGCATTCTCAAATTACCCTTAATGGCAGCTGCATATGGGATCGTTCCGAGCTCCGCCTTCGGCCTCGCCCCATCTCGCCCTGCTCATCCGGACGAAGATACGGAAGAGGGCACCAAGATCGCCACCATGGTCAGCTCGCGAGCAGCAAATGACGAGCTTCTCTTTCTCAGGCAGATAGGATTGCGTTGGGTTCATGTCTCCTTCGGCGGAGGCGAAGCGGCGCGCGCGGCAGCGGCAGGTGGGGCAGCGGGTCCCGGCTTAACCGGAAGTGGAGTGCCCTACGAGGAACTTGTCGTCCTGCGCGAACGCCTTGCCGAACATGACCTCAAAATTGACTGTGCAGTATGGAACGCAGGCTATCGCACGCTGAAGATCCAGCTTGGGCAGCCGGGTAGGGATGAAGATATCGATAAGTTTAATGAGTTCCTCACCAACTGCGGCCGTCTGGGCATTCGCACCGCCCACATCGATTTTCACCCAGGCAATACCTATACAACCAACATGATCACTACGCCGCGCGGTTACACAGCGCGCGAGTTCAGCGTCGACGACTTCCGCAAGGATGTCGAAATTAGGATGTTCGATCGGGATTACTCTGCCGACGACATCTGGGCCAATTACACTTACTTCCTTAAGGCAGTTCTGCCGGTCGCCGAAAAAGCGAACGTCCTGCTGGCTCATCACCCCGACGATCCCCCGATCAGTCCTATGAACGGCGTGGCCAAGGTCTTCATCAATTACGACGGGTACAAACATGCTGAGGACGTAGCCGCGGGCGGCAACAAATACTGGGGGCTCTGCCTGTGTCTCGGCACCTGGCTCGAAGGCGGCGATACGATGGGCAAAGATCCCGCGGGCATGATCCAGGACTTCGGCGCGCGTGGCAAGATCCGTACCTTCCACTTCCGCAACGTCAGCTCGCCGCTCCCACGCTTCCACGAAACGTATCAGGACGATGGCTACGCGGACATGTATCAGATCATGAGGGAGATTCGGAAGGTGAGGTGTAACGCGTCTCTGATCCCGGACCATTATCCGGGCATTGTCAGCGACACCAATCACCGCATTGACAATGCTTACATGATCGGCATAATGCGCCAAATGCTTCGGCGTGCCTATGACGAAGTGGGGTGACATGCGATTTGTGATGGTCGGCTCGTGTTTCGGGAGTTTTGTCACGTTGCCCGAACCGGTGGGACTCGGAAAGGTTTCAACGCCAGAGCGAAAATAGACCACCTTGCGCCGTGAGAGCGACGTGACGTGACGGAGTAAGAGTCGCCATTGCGGGCGACATGCGCCTTGAGTTCATATCGGAACTTGGTTTCGACAGATTTATTGACAATGGTTCTCGCCGAAGCGTAACATCACTGCCGTTGTTTAGCGAAGGCGTTCCCGAACTTCAAAAGTTGTGCCCCTTTCCCCCTGACGGAAGTGCGGTAAGTATTCCTCGGAAAATTGGTGCGATGCCCTACCGCTGGAAGATACGTCGGGACAGAAGACGTAGACAATAGAAAGTACATCGGTCGACGGTTTCGGCAAGCAAAGCTCAGAGGTGTCATCGCCGGAGGCCTTGCAACCGGCCCGGCTGCAAGGACCGACGCGAACATCGGAGGGAGGAGTCGTGTCCGCATTCTTTTCCGCATTCTTTGTCAATTTAGCGCCTTCATTGTGCCCTCTCACAAGACGGCAAAAGCATGCTCTTTTCTCGGCATTGGTCGCTCTGCTTGGCCTGTCGGTAACAATAACCGGCCATACTCAAATGGACACCGGCGGTCTGACGGGAACAGTTGCAGACACCACGGGCGCGAGAATAGTTGGCGCCACCATCACGCTCACGAACAACGCCACAAACGTCTCCACCGTAACCAAAACAACCTCCAGCGGAGTCTATGCATTCAATGAAGTCAGAGTAGGTACATACACACTCCGGGCAACGGGCGCCGGATTCAAAGAATACACCACTCCGGACATTACGATTTACGTCCAGCAAATAGCAACAGTCAACATTACCTTGCAACCAGGCGCGGCGTCGCAACAGGTGGTGGTCACTGCCGCAACGCCGCTCTTGCAAGTTGAGACAGCCTCTGTGAGCCAGACCGTTCAAACTCAAGAGGTAAACGATATGCCCCTGAATGGGAGAGACTGGGTGTCTCTGGGGCAGATAGCAGCGGGAGTGGCGACTACGGCGGGCGGCAACTCCAGTAACGCTAGCTTTACCGTGAATGGGAACAGCGACAACCAGAACGAGATCCTGCTTAATGGAATAGACGACGTAGAAGAACAGTATGGCAACAACTCTTCGATCACGCCTCCACCCGATGCAATTCAGGAGTTCACGCTTCAAACCGGCGATTTTAGCGCTGAATTCGGGCATTCAACGGGCGGAATCATCAATGCGACCATAAAATCGGGAGGCAATAGTCTGCATGGCGATCTGTGGGAATACGTCCGGAACAATGACTTTGACGCCAACTCATTTTTCTCGAACCTCCATGGTACTCCAATATCGGAATATCGAGAGAACCAATTCGGCGGGACCGGAGGCGGGCCTGTGCTTTTGCCGAAGATCTACGACGGCAGAAACAGGACCTTCTGGTTCTTTGATTATCAGGGAACGCGTATCATTTCGCCCGTGGCTCATACCAGCACAGTTCCGACCGCGTTGGAGGCGAGCAGCGGGTTTACAAATCTTCAGGACATCAACACGTACAATACGGGCACACTTACCGACGCGCTTGGCAGAATCTTTCCCATAGGAACCGTCTTTGACCCTGCGACCACCCGGACCGTCGCCGCAGAAGCAATTGATCCCGTTAGCGGATTTACAAATACATCGGCGAATGCAATCTTCGTTAGGGATCCGTTCTTTACAGGCAGTAGTATAAGCGGAATTCAAAACTTCACGCCGTACGCGTCGGAACTCAACATGCTTCCGCCCGGGCGGCTGGATGGGAATTTCATTGCGCTTCTCAAGCTTTATCCCGCCGCTACGGTGAGTAATACTTCCACAAATAA
Source organism: Acidobacteriaceae bacterium (assembly GCA_030041305.1). Lineage (GTDB taxonomy): Bacteria > Acidobacteriota > Terriglobia > Terriglobales > Acidobacteriaceae > Telmatobacter. The sequence goes on along the minus strand of JASHOC010000285.1, from coordinate 4,865 downwards.
CTACTATCAAAGCGTAAACTCAAGTGAAACACTCAACCAATACGATGTCCGCATTGACCAAGCTTTTAAGAAGGACACTTTGTTTGGCGTGTTCTCGCGCAGTAGCGAGGTTACAACTGAACCTGGATTTTTGCCTGAACCAGCTGATGGCCAAAACGACGGATCCGGAACCAACCCGAGCCCACACTGGGCCATTGCAATTGGCGAGAACCACGTGTTCAGTGGCACCCTGATGAACGATGCTCACTTCGGCCTGGATCACGACATTGACAACGACATTCCATCTCTAGCGACAACTCTGGGTCTCCCAGCGCAATATGGTATTCAGGGCGTTCCGCAGACCACCGGAAACGGCGGCCTGCCGGCAATGGAGATCGGCGGACTAACTGACCTTGGATATGCACCGTACGTACCGACGTATCGCCAGATTATTACGATGGAACTCGCCGATAATGTCACAAAAATCCACGGGAGACAAAATATCAAAACCGGCTGGCTAATGGACAGCATTTGGGGTGACATCACACAACCCGCATACGGAAAAGGCGACTTTACATACAGCGGCCAGTATACTTCTGTAGTGAATAGGAGCCCGGGACTCACTGGGATTGCCGACGGTCTTCTTATCCCCACCGCTTCGTCGGTAGGCGGCGCCAACGATGTCGGTGGTCTCACTGACTTTGCGGTGTCGAACTATGCCGCCACGAATGATCATCGATATTACATGGGCGCATATGTCCAGGACGATTGGAAGGTAACGCCGGCCCTGACATTCGATCTAGGCATCCGCTGGGATTTTACAACGCCGTACGCTGAGACGAGCGGTCGCCAAGCCAACCTGTTCGGTGCGAATGGCGGCAATGGTCCGGGCGGTACATTCTATATACCAAACGCGACCTGCAACACTCCGCGGTCAACATCTTTCAACACGCTAATGGCTACTGACGGCATTACTATAAGCTGCGTTCCTGGTTTATCAACCGGAGCCGAACAGGAAAAGAACTTTGCGCCACGAGTCGGCTTTGCCTATCGAGCGTTGCCAAACCTTGTCGTAAGGGGCGGCTACGGCATCACTTATGGCGCCCTGGATAATATCGGATTTGCAACTAACATCGGAGTCAACTATCCGTTTTCGTATAACACGGCGTTTAGCGCTCCCGACTCGGAGAGTCCCATTGTGTTGTCAACCGGACAGACAGCAACGATGGAAAACGCCCTTTCCGTCATAAATATAGACGATACAGCGGCGTTAGATGCAGAAAGTTTGGACATACTCGGCCGCCAGTATAATTTCCAGACGCCTTACACGCAAACATTCAATTTCACTGTTCAATACGAAATAGACAGGCAGGATGCCATACAGGCGGGATATGTCGGCAATATGAGCACTCACCTCGACGTGTCGAATACACACAATTCTCCTTCGCAAGCGGCCCCTCCCGGCGCTAGCCTCGTTTCCTACCTCCCATGGCCGGACTTCGCGCCCAACTCGTATTACGAGACCACGAATGGGATGGCCGATTACCATTCATTACAGGTCGTATATACCCGCCAAATGGCGCACGGTGTTTCAGCTGTAGCAAACTGGACTTATTCAAAATGTATGACGGATGCAGCAGAGATGTTCACCTCGTTTCCTACTTACGCGACGGAGCCGTCTCCCGGAGCAGGGGTGCTGGAACCTAACTATCGTGCTGCCTGGCTACCCCGTTACGGCATTTCCCCAGACTACACGCTATGCCCCAATGATGCGACACATGTGGTGCACGCCACCGGAATTTTTCAATTACCAGTGGGCCGCGGACAGCCGATCCTGGGACACGCGAATAACCTGGTGGAGAACGTGGTTGGGGGATGGCAGTTCAACTACATCTTCACCTGGGAAACTGGCAATCCATTTACGGTCGAATGCACGGTTGAGACCTCCGCATTTTTTGGTTGCAATGCGAACTATGTGCCAGGCCAGGTTTACACAGGCGCCCATACTCGAGCGCACTGGCTCAATGCCGCGGCGTTTTCAAACCCGGCGCCCTTATCAGGAGCGGCCACCAATTTCTCGTTTCTTGGCGGCAATTCGGGACAAGCACGCGGCCCAGGCTATGAGGATCTTGACGCCTCGCTCTTCAAGGAGTTCAACATTCATGAAACAACTCGCCTTGAATTTCGGGCCGAGGCGTTTAACCTCGTCAATGGGGTAGTTTTCAGCGCGCCGGGGAATTTGACTTTTACAGATCCCGCCACCTTTGGCCAAATCAGTTCGCAACGGAATAGTCCTAGGATTCTTCAATTTGCTCTCAAGTTGTACTATTAACACCTCGGACGGCATACGGACCATTCCGCTTGTTCGGCAACGGAAGGGGACCAGCCTCAATCGAAGGGATGCGATGACAATAATGAATCGCCGAGATTTGCTCAAAACAGCCGCAATTTCGCTGCCGCTTATTCCCGTTGCCGCAGCCGAGGAAATCCAAAAAAGCTCGAATGGCCTTCCCCCGCTGACTATCCAGGATGCCAAAGTCATCGCCACCAGCGCCGGCGGCCACTATCGGTGGGTTTTTCTGAAGATTGTCACCAGCGAAGCCGGTCTTTACGGGATCGGATCAGCAGCCGATGTTTTCCAGGACATGGCGGTGATCGCCGACCTCGAAGATCATCTCAAGCCCTGGCTGATCGGCAAAGACCCGGATCGCATCGAGGACCTGTGGCAATCGGCGCAGTTTCGAACCTATTGGCGCAATGGACCGATCAATAACAATGTGCTCTCTGCCATGGATATGGCCCTGTGGGACATCAAAGGCAAGAGGGCGAACATGCCCATTTACCAGATGCTGGGTGGCAAGGCTCACGATGCCGTTGCGGTCTACGATCATCAACAGGGTACGACCAAGGAAGAATGTCTGGACGCGCTCCAAAAATCGCTGGCCAATGGATTCACGCACGTACGCATTCAACTTGGCGGTTATGGCGGCGGGGGCTTTACTCCGCAGGGCGAAGGAAACCGTGCCGAAGGCGGCTATCAGGGTCCGGCCTTCGACGAGGAGCAATATGTCGACACCATTCCTCCGCTGTTTGAATATCTGCGCGCCAAAGCGGGCTTCGGGCCGAAACTGCTGCACGACGTACACTCGCATATGACGGGGATGAATGCCGTCGAGCTGGCCCGGCGTCTGGAACCCTGTCAGATGTATTTTGTCGAAGACATTCTTCCCCCCGAACAGCTCTCGTATTACCGCAACATTCGCGAGATCTGCACCACGCCGCAGGCGGTAGGCGAGATATTTACCCACCCTCTTGAAGTCGTGCCGCTGGTGAAGGATCGGCTGATCGACTTTATTCGCAACCGCATCGCTGCGACGGGCGGAATTACGCCCGTCCGGAAGCTTACCGCGCTGTGCGAAATCTGCGGGGTGAAGACGGCGTTTCAGGAAGGCGCCGACAACGATCCGGTAAATCAGTTGGCGGCCTATCATATCGACCTATCCTCGAGCGCTTTCGGAATTCAGGAAGAGAACCACTTTCCACCCATCGTGCATGATATGTTTCCGGGTATGGCGGAGATTCGTAAAGGTTACCTTTACGACAGTGGTAAACCGGGGCTTGGCGTCGAGATCGACGAAGATCTGGCGCGCAAAAATCCGCTTGGGCCGATGCGAAACGGCGGCGCCTATGGGACCGGGCGCACGATCGATGGAACGGTTTGGTATCCATAGACAACGGCCGTTCTTTCGCCCCGGCCTTCGGCTAAGCTGTGTGACGAATCGGCCACAAGCAACAGAGGCCGACAGCCTTGGCCGGTTTAAAGCCAAGTTGCGCTCTGTCGCGACAGGACCCGGCAAGACCATGGGGATCGACTCGCCGCGATCAGCCGCAACAGCATAGGCGTTGAGCGGGCGCGGCGCGCCACCAAGCGCATACTCGAGTCTTGTGAACGCGCGATTTCGAACTTCAGGAGCACCTTTCGTGGTTATCAGAATGCTTTCTGCACTCGTCCTGTCGATGCTTGCAGGTCTGGCTTTCGCGTGGCACGGCTCCGCCACCAGGTTGACGAGCGCGAGAAGGCCGGATCAACCCTCCGCGAGCGGGAGCAGTCCCATTAAAGTCGAGAAACTGGATTCCGCACTGGACCGGATCATTCCCGCGGACGCGACCCTCTCCCAGGTAGCAACCGGATTCAAGTTCACCGAGGGCCCCGTCTGGGTACCGGAGGGGCGCCTTCTTTTTGTAGACATTCCCAACAACAACATCGATGAACTTGATCCGGATGGGACAACACGCGTCTTCCTCCATCCAAGCTGGTACACGGTATCTAATCCCCATGAATACGGAATCAATGGCATGACTCTTGACCCGCATGGCCGATTGACGGTTGCCGGGTATGCGCAACATGATGTCTGGCGCTTAGAGTCAATGGGTCCCAACGCGAAGGTGACGATTCTTGCCGATACGTACCAGGGCAAACGGCTCAATAGCCCCAACGATGTTGTCTACAAGTCGGATGGTTCGCTTTATTTCACCGATCCGACTTATGGGGTTCGCCGGCAGGACTTACAGCTCGATTTCGAGGGTGTGTATCGTATCGCTGGAGCCGCGAACCAGACGCCTGGCGCTCCGCCGATGCGCGAGCGACTGCAACTTCTCGTCAAAGACCTGACCGGCCCCAACGGGATCGCTTTCTCGCCGGGCGAAAAATATCTGTATGTGGACAACTCCGGACCGAAGAAGTTTTGGGTGCGGTATCGCGTGAAGGCCGACGGCACGCTGGCGGATAGAAAAGTTTTTTGCGACGCAACATCCGATCCGAGGCATGGTAATCCAGATGGAATGAAGGTTGATACGAAGGGGAACATCTATAGTGCCGGTCCGGG
>JASHOC010000284.1 GCA_030041305.1 Acidobacteriaceae bacterium | reverse complement strand
TGGCAGCATGTACAGAAGCCGGAGGATTTCAATTAAATTCGATTTTCCCGACCCGTTCGGCCCGATCAAAATATTCAGCGGCCGCAGTTCGATCTCTTCCGTTTTCGGTCCAAAGGAGAGTAGGTTGACGGGGTGGATCGATTTGAGGAATGGCTGCTGGGCCATGAGCGCTCCTCCTTTCCGGCGGGAATCTGCCATTACCGTATCACTTTATCCCAAACCGGACTTTCGCCACGGAATGTTACGCCAGGGGCGCGAGGTGCTTGGTGTTGTGGTAGGTGTAGGTGATGCGGTGCACGACGGTGATGGTGGAGAGGACGGCGAGCACCCAGAGCACCGGGGCCATGACGCCCCAGTGGTTGAACAAGGCGCCGAGCAGGATGAGCACGATGCGCTCCGGCCGCTCCATGAAACCTACCTTGCACTGGCCAATGAGCGCCTCGGCGCGGGCGCGCGTATAGCTGACCATGAGCGAGGTGACCATGACAAAAGCCACCAGCACCACGTAGCGGAAGCGGTTGATGCGCCCGTAGTAGACCAGCAAGCCGAAAAAGAGCACCACGTCGGAATAGCGGTCGATCACCGAGTCGAAAAAGGAGCCGAAGACCGTCACCTGATTGGTGTGGCGCGCCACCCGGCCGTCGACCATGTCGAAAATGCCGGCGCCGAAGATCACCAGCGCGGCAAAGAAAAACATGCGGTCAGCGTTGGCGGCATTGGCGTGGCCAAAGAGAAATGCGGCGGCGATATTGATCACCAGGCCGAGAAACGTGAGCACGTTGGGGGAAATGCGGGTAAGCGCCAGCCCATACACAATGTGGTCGAGCAGCCACCCGCAGGCGCGCCCGAATGCGCTGGTCCAGGTCATTGAAGCTTCCAGCTCCTAGCTTCTAGAGCACTTCTCCTTCACATCTAGCCCTAGCAATTGCTATCGAAGGTGGCGATTCTTTAACGGAATCGCCACTTAAGTTCCCGGCTTCGGTATACAGCAGGAGGAGAAGTGCTATAGCCTCGCCGCTAGAACCGAGTTCATTGCCTGATTGCATACAAGGTTAGCAGCTAGAGCGTTTTCGATTCAAATCTGGCCGTAGTGGTGTCGCGCAAGGTGGTGTTTCTTTAAGGAAAACGCCACTCAACGTCCAGGATTCTGTAAAGAGGAGAATCGAAAACGCTGTAGCGGCTAGAACCTAACTGCCGGCCCCCGGGCGCTACTGCGTTGCTTCGGCCTCAGATTGTCCGTCGCCGTTTTCACCGGCTTCATCGTGAATGGTGGACAGTTTCAAGATCTCCAGTTGGCGCTTGCCGTTGGGAGTCACGATGGTGGCCACGTCGCCCACCCGCTTGCCCACCAGGCCCCGACCGATCGGCGAGGTAGTCGAGATCAGTCCCTTGGCCACATCGGACTCTTCGCTGGTGACGAGGCGGTAGACCAACTCCTCGTCCTTGGTGGCGTCATAGACCACCACCGTGGAGCCGAACCCCGCCTTATCGCGGGGAATGTTGGCGAGGTTGACGAGCGACAGTTCGGCCATGCGCCGCTTGAGCTGGCCGAGCCGTGCGTTCACGAAATCCTGACGCTGCTTGGCCATGTGGTATTCGGCGTTCTCCGAGAGATCGCCCATGGCCACGGCTTTTTTGATCTCCGCAGGGAGTTCGTAGGCAAGCTCGTGCTCCAGGCTTTTGATCTCTTCGAGAAGCTGTTTTTTGATGTGTTCGGGCATTCGATCCCATGGCGAGCGGAATATCTCGCCTCGCGAGAAATGAAACAATCTGACTTCTCATTATACAGGGTGGCTGGCGATTCAATTGCTGGGCGGCGGGCGTGGACAGCAATCAGGAGTCGGGGTCCCCCGATCTCTGGTTTCCGTCGAGAAACGATTGCAGAATGATCGTGGCGGCCACTTGATCCACAACACGGCGGTGCGTCTGACCGGGGCGTCCGGCTTCGTAGAGCACCTGATGGGCCTCGTGGGTGGACAGGCGCTCGTCCCAAAGGTGGATCGGTAATCCGGTCAGGCTTCCCAGTTCGGCCGCGAAGGCCTGCGTGCTCGTCGTCTGCGGGCTCGGCTCGCCGGAAAGTCGCAGCGGATTGCCGACCACAATGCCGGCCACCCCAAAACGGCGGCAAAGCCGCGCCAAGGAACGCAGATCGTTCCGCCGTTTCCTCGTCCGCGTGAGCGTGAGAACCGGTTGCGCAATGAGGCCCAGTTCGTCCGAAACGGCGACCCCGATCCGGCGATCACCCACGTCCAAACCCAGATAGCGCGGCTGCCCGCCAAACTCCATTTCGCCTCGCCTCTCCAGCTTACGGCGGTTTAGGAAATCGTGTGGGATTGCCAGCATCGTGCAGGGTCGCCGCTCCTTCCACCCCAGCGACAAAGACCTATCGCCGGGGGCCCCGGGCTTGAGGTCGCGTCGACTCGGCTTCTCCGGTTTTCACCTTCAGCATTTCCTAAGCCGCTGCAGAACCTCATTTCACGATTAATCTTTGGACCGGTTTGCGCCCGATAGAATCAAAACAGGAACAGAGTCCCAACCGGGGCTCTTCACGTCCTAAAAGAAATGAAGGATCGAAACGCAGCAGAATGACCAGCCGAGGGAGCAGAAAGAAAAAGGGTTCGCGGACGGTGAATCTTCTGTTGACGATTCTTCTGGCAGCACTCGCCGCAGTCGGGGTAGCGGGGTGGATGATTTTGGTCCCGTACGGGCGGCAAAGCGAAGCGATTGTCGATATCGCGCCTGGCTCCTCCGCTGTGCTCATCGCCCGCCAATTGGAAGAGGCGGGAGTGATCCGTAGCCGGTATGCTTTCGACGGGATGCGCCTCTTCGAGCGCGGAACGCTCCGGGCCGGCGAATATCGATTCAGTCAGCCCCTGCCGCTGATTGAGGTCTATGAACGCATCGCGCGCGGAGATGTTTTCACCATCGCTTTGACCGTCCCGGAGGGCGCCAACTGCTTCGATGTCGCCGCGCGCGTGCAAGCGGCGGGATTCGGCTCGAGCCAGGCATTTCTTGAAGCAGTCGTGAGCCAGGCAGGCTTGGTGGCCGACTTGGATCCTGGGGCAAAGAGCCTGGAAGGTTATCTCTTCCCGGATACCTACCGATTTTCACCCAAGGCCTCGCCGGACGAAATCCTGCCGGTCATGGTGCGGCGCTTCAGGTCAGCAGCCGCGCAACTCGGATTGCGGGAGAACGTACACGACGTGGTGACATTAGCATCGCTGGTGGAGCGCGAGACGGCGGTCAGAGGGGAGCGCCCACTGGTGGCCAGCGTCTATGTCAACCGGCTCAAAAAGAAGATGCCACTCATGGCCGATCCCGCAGTGATCTATGGGCTGGAACTCAAAGGTCTGTGGCGCGGCTCTCTTTACCAGAGCGACCTGGATCGCGATACGGCGTACAACACCTATCTCCATCCCGGGCTGCCGCCGGGACCGATCGACAATCCCGGCATCCCCTCGCTCCGCGCCGCCATGCAGCCGGCGGAAACCGATTACCTCTATTTTGTGGCCGCCGGCGATAATCCCCAAGGGCGCTCGTTGTTCTCCGACACTCTGGACCAGCACACCCGAAACGTGGATGGCTACCGCAGGGCGCTGAAACGGAGCGGTGGACGATGAGCGCGGCGCGCCGGTTCCTTTCTCTTGCCTCCCTGGCTCTGCCGCTGCTGCTCTCGGGTTGTTTTTTCTTCAGGAGAATCCACCATCTGCCCGTACCCGCACCGCCGTCCACGGTGCTCACTGCCACGCCCGAGCAGTTGGTCGAGCAACTCAATCAGCGTTGGGACGGATTCAAGAGTCTAACGGCAACCGTGGACATTCAAGCGACGCAATTCAAAACCGAGCAAGGTGTAGAAAAGGAATATACGACCTTCCGCGCCAATATTCTCATGCGCAAGCCCGGTATGTTGCGGGTCTACGGCCGGGTTCCGGTCATTGGCACAGAGATGTTCGATATGGCCAGCGACGGACAGAATTTTACCCTCTTCATTCCCCATTATGAGAAGGCGTACGAGGGCCCGGATACACTGACCAAACGATCCGCCAGCATGCTCGAGAATCTGCGGCCGGGTTTTTTTTACGAGGCCATGGTGGTCGGTGGAATATCGCCCGACGATTACTACTCCGTGACCGCAGACTCAGAGACGGTGGAGGATCCCTCGAGAAAGCATTTATACCTGATTCCCGAGTACATCCTCAATATCACGCTTCCTCATTCGGCGAGCCGTCAGTTGACGCCGGTACGCGTGATCACCTTCCACCGCAGTGATTTGCTGCCCTACGAACAGGATTTGTATGACAGCGAAGGCAACCAGGAGACCCACGTAACCTACGAGAACTATCAGGCGTACGGATTTGGGACGTATCCCCAGACGATCACCATTAAACGGCAACTGGAGGGCTTTCAGCTCGATCTGGCAATCGAAAAAATCACGGAAAACATGAACCTGAACAACGACCAATTTGTCGTGAAAGTCCCGCCGGGGACAAAGGTCCAGCACCTGGAGTAGCAACAGGCTAAGGTTTGTTCTGGTCAGCGGGCAAGGCAAACGCCATATATCCATTCCAAGTCTCGGGATTCATGACACCGCCAGGCGGAAGGTAAGCGCCCGTGGGGTAACGTGTGCCTCCGCCGCTCACGGCGAGCAGAACATATTCGCGCCCATCGACTTCATAGACCGCAGGCACTCCCTGGGATCCGTTGGGCAGATCCTTGCTGAAAATCAACTTACCGGTGGCGCTATCCAGGGCGTAGAGCTTCGAATCGTTGCCGGCAAACAGGATGAGCCCTCCGGCGGTGATCACCGGCCCGCTCTTGGGATACGCATTGCCCCGCATCTGATCGCCCGGGGGCGCCTGGGGAATGCCGCCATAAGGGACTTGCCATTTGATCTTGCCGGTGTTGAGGTCGTAGGCGGTGATGGTGCTCCATGGCGGGGTAATCACATAGGGTTCATTCCCGTAGCCGGTCTTGTAGCGGGATGGCGGCGGCTTGACCCCGTCGGGGTAATCGGGCTCGGCCATCGACCGCACGATGGCCTGCATAGCAGCCGAAGGCGCAGAACCCGGAGGCGCCAGATTGGGGCGATTCAGGAATGCCATCAGATAGTCCAACGACTGGGTGGGCAAGGTGGAGAATGCGGGCATGTCCCCTCTGCCCTTTACAATGGTGGTGCGGGTCGCGTCCTCGCCCAGGCGGCTGACGATCGTGTCGAGCGCTGGTCCGCGATCTCCCTTCAAGTCTGCGCCGTGGCACATCTGACAGTTCTGCTCATACACGGCGCGGCCCATTTCTTCCGCGGTCGGAAACCCACCTCTCGTCCGCCGCGGCGCATTGGGTGGGAAACTCGGGACCAGACCCCCCGCATTCGCGGTGGTCGATTCTCCGGCTGGCACCAGCTTCACGATCGAGGGCATGTCTTTCGAGACCACGTATACCGTGCCGTTGGTCGGATCCGCGCCGGTGCCGAAAAATAATGCGCCGCCGTTCACGCTGGGAAGGTTGATGGTGTCGACCCCCACTCCCGGCGGCACAAAGAAACCGAATTTCGCCGTGGCCAGGCGATTTTTCCACCAGGCGATGGTCTCAGGCCGCATGAACCCCGTGTACATATCGTCCGGGGTCCATCCCTGGCGCGCGAAGGGGGGCACTACGGTGGGAAAAGGCTGTGTCTTGGAGGTGACTTCACCGTGCGCGTCGCTTTGTGGAACGGGGCGCTCGACGATGGGCCAGAGGGGCTTTCCTGTGACGCGATCGAACACATACAGGAAGCCGTTTTTCGAAGCGACAGCCACTGCATCCACCATTCTTCCGTCGTGCTTCACAGTCACCAGCTGCGGGGCGGCATTCAGGTCGTAGTCCCACAGATCGTGGTGAACGGTTTGAAAGTGCCAAAGCTGCTTGCCGGTGCTGGCGTCCAGAGCCACAATGCAATCGGCATAGAGGTTGTCACCTGGCCGGTCTCCACCATAGAGTTCGTATTTCGCCGACGCCAGGGGAACAAAGACGATTCCGTGCTTGTCATCGACGGTGAGTTCGCCCCATGCGTCGACGCCGCCCATGTATGTGTACGCGTCTTTAGGCCAGGTGTCGTATCCCGGCTCGCCCGGGCGCGGGATCGTATGAAAGACCCAGGCAAGCTTCCCCGTCACTACGTTGAACGCGCGAATATCCCCCGGAGGAGCCAGGTAGCCCTCGCCCGTTGCGCTGCCCAGGATGATGAGATTCTTGTAAACGCGGCCTGGAGTTCTTGACGGCAGCGGCCGGGTGGTCCGGTAGAGGCCAAGCCTCAGATCTAGCTTTCCGTGATCTGCGAAGGAGTCCACGAGATTACCCGTCCGCGCGTCGATTTCCTGCAGAAAGCCTCCTGACTCTACGATCAACCGACGGTCCTTTCCATCCTCGCTCTCCCAATAGGTTGCGCCACGCAGGCCCGCGATGCCGCCGAAGCGGGAAGGCATACCGCCCGGCATCGCGAAGGCATGCACCCACAGTGGCTTGCCCGTCGTCGCATCCACCGCAACCAGCGCACCATGCTGCGCCGCGAAATAAGCGACGTTATCGATCACCAGGGGGCTGAAGGTGTAGATCACGTCGTCCCCAGTCGGATACTGCCAGGCCATTTCCAGCTTGGCCACGTCGTTGGTGTTTATCTGTTTCAAAGCCGAATAGTGCGAACTGTCGGGTCCCCCGAGATAGTCCTTCCAGGAGGTGTGGTTTTGCTGCGCGCATGTCGTTCCGGCGCTGGCCAGCGTGGCCAATACGGTAGGAAAAAACAGCTGGAGCTTGCTCATCGTGGTCCTCGCGTTACCGCCGCGCCGCCTTGCTTGCGCGGAAGCGTACCTATAATTCCACAAAAATAAACGTGCCGTTGCCGCGGGACGGCAGCCTTCCCGCTCGACCCCGGTATAGCCTATTCACCTGCGCCTGGCGGCGATGGGGATGGCGCAACATGTCTTTCGGATTGCGCAACGTGTGCTGGGCCGCAGTTCATTGCCGAATGCACTCTATCATGTCTTAGGGAGCAAGAACACCGGCGCTGAACGACACCGCCGATCACCAAGCCCTAAGATCCTCAGATTCGTAATAGTCCATAGGTATATCACATTCTGCTCAGCAGAGTTATCGGCGATCGAGGGTGGCCGCGCCGTCCGATACGCTCGGGTGCGGGGACAATCAGATATCTTGTTCGTTTTCCTGTTCGGCGCTTCATGCGAGACGGGACGAATCGCAAAAAAGAAACCAAAATTCAGGAAGACGGTAGTGTTTCACTTTGAAATCGGCTTCAAAGTAACCGACCACCCGGGAGCGACACACCTGTGGGAGGCGCGAAAATCGCGCTATTCTACTCAGACAATTGGAAAAAGTTGGAGGCGCGGGCCGGGATCGAACCGGCGCATAAAGGTTTTGCAGTTTTCCGGACCACGCCTAAGTCGTTGTGAAAACAGGGTGCTTCCGCTGGGCGAAGTTCCCCAAAAACGGCTCATAACTATGCGCGCCTTGCTCCGTAAGGATCAGGAAGTAGTAACCGTGAAACGGCGTGCGATCGGAACGAGCATAATCGGCTTCTGCGACGTATGGCCCGAGAGGATTGTCATCGGCATTGCTCATCGGTGAGAAGAGCGGATCGGAGTCCTGAAGCCAAACAACGATACCGTCCCAACCGGCGTTTGCAGCAGTTGAGAACTGGTGGTGCTCGGAGTTGGCGTCACTGTGACAGTCACCTGCTTCGTGCTTTGCCCGCCAAACGTTCCAAGGAATGCCGCTACGAAGCGATCCACGTCTGCAGGTGCGACGTAGACATGGGTTGTACTGTACTGCGGAGCGACCGCCACCTCGGGAGTCGCTCCAACCGCAGTTGGCACTGATCCGGCCTGGGCAATTGCGAGGGGCGCTTCCATGGCCGGCAGCGCAAGAAATGTGCATACGGTTAGGACGAATGATCTCAGCTGAATCATAAAAATCTCCCTTCAAAGTCGGCAACGTTCAATCAATAACCAATGGTGAAACGGGCGCGAATGTGAGCGGGCTCTTCGAGCTCATCGGCCATTGCGATGGCGTAGTCTTCCATCGCGATACGGCTCTGTCCTCTTTTGTCGACAATGAGACTGTTCGCGCCCAAGCGAAACTTGCCGGTGCGTTCTCCGGGCTCAAAATCCCCAGCGGGGCTGAAATAAGTCCAGTTGATATCGGATGCTTTAAGGACGCCGAGAGTCTTGGCATGGGAGGATGCGCCGGCAATCCGGGGTGTTTGGGAAGGCAATTTCAATCCGATGATCTGCATCGGCGATCTTCTCGTCCAGCCCCACCAATTCCTCATAGAGATCGCGAAATAGTTCTCTGCTGGAGCTCCTCAGCTGGTTTTCACCGTCTTCCAGCACAGTCGGCAGGCTCC
>JASHOC010000283.1 GCA_030041305.1 Acidobacteriaceae bacterium | reverse complement strand
CTGAGCGCGGCGCGCATGGGCTACCTGCTCTTCGGCTTCGGGTGGGCGTACGCCTTGGGGCAGTTGCCGTCGGGTGGATTGCTCGACCGCTTCGGATCGAAGCGCGTTTACGGCCTCAGCATCATCCTTTGGTCCATCTCTGCGTTTCTCACCGGCTGGGCGGGGTATCTGAAGGCGAGCGAGGTCTTCACGGCCATCTTTCTGCTCCGGATTTTCTCGGGCCTCGCCCAGGCGCCGGTGTTTCCCGGCAACGGCCGCATCGTGGCCGCCTGGTTCCCGGCCGACGAGCGCGGGCGCGCTTCGGCCATCTTCAATGCATCGCAATATTTCGCATTGCCGGTCTTTGCGCCCATCTTCGGATGGCTGCTTCATCTCTCCGGCTGGAAGAGCTGCTTCTGGTTCATGGGCGCCCTGGGCGCGGGGTTTACGGTTCTCTGGTACACCAACATCTTCGGCGTCAAGGAGCACCCGCGCATTTCGCCCGCGGAGATCGACCTCATCGAGCGCGGCGGCGGCCTAGTGAACACCGACGCAAAGACGGGCGTGAAAAAGAACACCCTCACCTGGGGCACGGTGAAAATGCTGTTGAGTCATCGCATGCTGGTGGGCGTGTATTTCGGCCAGTACTGCATCACCACCCTCACCTGGTTTTTTCTCACCTGGTTTCCCTTGTACCTGTCTCAGGCGCGCCACATGTCGGTGGTCAAGGTGGGGCTGGCCGCCGCGGTGCCGGGGCTCTGCGGGGGCTTCGGCGGCATTCTCGGCGGCGTCATCAGCGACAAGCTTCTCGACCGCGGCCATTCGCTCAGCTTCGCGCGCAAGCTGCCCATCATGGCGGGCATGGTGCTGGCCATGACCATTATCTTCTGCAACTATGCCCATGCGCAGGCGGTGATGCTGTTTTTCATGTCGCTTTCGTTCTTCGGCAAGGGGATTGGCGCACTGGGCTGGACCGTGATCGCCGACACCTCGCCCAAGGGCATGGTGGGCATGAATGGAGCGCTCTTCAACCTCTGCGGCAATATGGCCGGCGTCACCACCCCGCTCATCATCGGAACCATCGTGCAAAAAACCCACTCGTATAACGGCGCGCTGATCTTCGTGGGATTGATCGCTTTCTGCGCCATCGTCAGCTACGGTCCCATCGTGGGCGAAATCAAACGGCTCGAGCTTGCTCCGGAAACGCAAAGCGTTAACGCCAGATGACTCGGCGGAGGGGACAGAGGTTTTTGCTTAGCGCCGCGTGGCAAAAGTGTGGTCCTGAAAGCGCGCGATTTCAGCGCACAAACCATACATGATGTTGCTTGTCGACCATGAACAGATCGCGGTAAACTAATAGCGATTTCGAATAAGCTGTGTCTGGTTTTTCTTTTTTGGGGAGCGCGAGTGATTGGATTGTCTGTTCTTTGCTGCTTTTCACCGTTATCGAGAAGAGAGGCCTAATGGCACATCGCGTGACTCCTTCCGAAGCCGGACTTCATTGGAAAAGTGGATCGCGGAATCTTACACGATCGTTGGTCGATGCACTTTCGCAGAGCATTCACAGCTCGGCGATCAGGCCCGGTGACAAATTGCCATCCGAAGCTATAATCATGGCCCAATACGGTGTTAGCCGGACCGTTGTGCGGGAAGCGATCACAAGCCTGCAGGCCGCGGGATTGGTCGAGACTCGACACGGCGTCGGATCGTTTGTGCGCGCGGTTCCTGCCTGCTTTGAATTTCGAATCGACCAAGCCGCAATCCTAACCCTTAGCGATGTGCTGGCGATGCTTGAACTGCGGATAACTATCGAAACTGAAGCTGCTGCATTCGCGGCGGCGCGGAGAACGGATGCGCAGATTGACAAAATGCGGCGCGCACTCGATGCTTTCCGCGCCAACATAAAATCCGGAGAAATGGCCATTGAGCCAGATTTCCAATTTCATTTGCAAATCGCCAACTCTACTGGAAATCGCTATTTTGTTCAGATTATGAGGGACTTGGGCACTCAATCTATTCCACGTAATCGGCTCGACCCTCATCAAACTCCCGAAGGTCGTGCCGAGTATCTTAAGGTCGTTAACGATGAGCATGAACGCATCTTTGACGCCATCGTTCGGCGCGATCCGGAGGATTCTCGTGCTGCTATGCGTACTCACCTCGTCAGCAGCCGTGAGCGGCTGCGGCGTGCGCATGAACTCGTCAGTCATCGGGAAATGAGGAAAAACAATCTCTTGGCTCCAGCTGACGGCTTACGAGGTGCTGTGCCCGGTGTACGCGTACGGGGAATCAACGCGCCTAACGGTCAGCAATAGCTGAACATTCCGCCGGAATCCGATTGCTCGGCCACAACCGCCCGGTTGCCCTTCCTCGCCTTTCCGCCTTTGAGATGGCCGCAGCATCAGGTCCACAATCGGGCCCGCAGCGGGCTGCCGCACGCGCCCTGAATTCCCTTTGACTTCTCCCCTTACGTGCGTCACAGCATCCATGTTACGGATTTGCGCTTCCAGCTTATAGCGGTTCTCCAATTGGTGTAGAGCAGAACCTCGAACGTTGAGTGGCGTTTTTCCCAAGAAAACGCCACCCGGCACGCCCCTCAAAACTTCACGGGAATTGGAGAACCGCCGTAATTCGCCAAAGCGCGTATCCTTGAAAATCGAGACTTGAATCCACGCCCAGCTTCGGTTGGGCTTTTTCATGGCTAGGCCTCGACATGGACCCTCACACATTCCCTATCCACCGACGACTTTGGCTCCTCCACCGGGCGCAGAACCGCCTTCTTTTCATACACTTGCACCGATGATCCGAGGCAACTCACCTGTTTTCAAACACTTGCAGAATGCAGAAAAACAAATGCCATGTTTTTAAACACTTGCGCAGAAAAAGAGCGAGCAGAGGGTGGGGTTCATCTCACCAAGGCGTGAACTTCGGGCGCGCACCATGGAACGGCCGCCTGGCGTCCAAACCGATTGAGCCAACGGGCTGAGCCCGGGAGAGCTCATTGCATCGCCCCATTTGCTCGCCTCCGCTCGCTCCCTCATGCGCTGTCAAGCACCGGCCTCGAGCCCGCGCCAGCATCTCTCGCAGATTCAGCAGCTTAAAAGAAATCGCCAGTTTTCCGGGTATTTCGCGCATTTGGGCATAATAGAAACCATCAGGCCGCAAAAGCACAGAGTTTCATCGCAAATCGGTAGGAGGTTTCTCTGCTACCTGACCCCTGACTCCTGACCCCTGACCGCTGACCACTGACCCCTGACACCTGTTTTTGATCCTGACCACTGACCACTGACAACTGACCACTGACAACTGACCACTCCAACGACTGTAACCCCTTTGCTCTCTTATATCTGCGAATAACATGCCTGGATTCTTATATTTACAGCGACTTGTCCTTCGCAAGTCTCTGAAAGCAGCATATTTGCTTACAGAATGGGGGGAGGGGGTGGGGTGAGCGTCAGGCTTCCGAACGGCAACGGCACATCCCTCGTCCCCTTCGCTCAACGTAGGGTCCTCGGGATGGTGTCTGCTGCGGCCACGCAGCCGCACAACCCAGCATCGGGAAACCGCAAACGAACCGCGCTAGGCTTTTTTCTCCATGCGTGAATAAAGCTCCTGCAGCACGCGCACACCGGCCTCAGCCGCGGCGCGGTCGGGAACCTCAGTGTCGTCATTCCAGCCGAATTCTTCGCCGCCACCGCCAGGCTGCACCGCAATGCCGTCACGACGCGCCAGAACCCCTACCCCGTTGTAGTAAATGCCGTAACGCACGCCATCCTGCGGAATCAGCCACGCGATCTGTCCGCGCACCGGCACCAGGCTTTCGTCTCCCCATAGCTGCCGCGCGGCATAGCCGGTGCAGTCAAGCACGGCGCGCTCGGGCAGCTGCGTAAGATCGGCAGGCGTATGAAACTCCCGCGTCTCCATCCGCCCACCCGCAATCTGGAAGTCCGTCATTAACTGACGCGCATAGTCCGCCACGTTGAAGGTCAGCGTCGTGCTGCGCCGCACCACCTTGGTCGGAAATGGCGTCGACCCCGGCGGCATCAGCATGTTCCCCGGCATCGCATCGGTGAGCCGATCTTCAAACGTAGCCCAGTCGTGCACCGTGGCTTGATGCGCGCCTCCGCCCGTATCGGCAACATCGTCCGACAGCGCATAGCGATCGGTCCACTCCACCGGAGCGCCCGCCGCGCCGATGTAGCTCTCATGCATGGCCAGCGACGTGCGCGCCATCTTCTCCCACACATCTGGAAAATCCGCCGCCATCTTGGAGCGAAACGCAATGCGCGAATCCGGCGTCCACGAACCCGTCGCCCGCGCCGAGCGCACATAGGGAAAACGCTCGCGCGCATAGATGGTCGTCTTCAACCCGTAGCGCTGCGCCGTCAGCGCGGTCGTCATGCCAATCGCGCCCGCGCCAATCACCGCTACGTCGCGCCCGCCGCCCGCCTCCGCGATCGCCTTGCGCACCACCACATCCGCCGAGCCCCACGACAGCGACCACCCACTGCCGCCGTGCCCATAGTTATGGACGACAAATTTGTCGCCGATGCGCTCCACATCCATGCGCGGACCCATGGGGCGAAACGGCCGCGTGCACACCGTGATGCGGAAGATGCGGTCCACATCGGCGCGGATCGGGAGAATCGTCCCCGGCCGGTCGTAAAACGGCAGCGCATTCGCGGGAGGCGCTTGAGGCACAGCCGCACCAACCACATGCTTTGCACATCCGCTCAGTCCCAGCGCGCCCACACCCGCCGAAGCGCCCAATCCCTGCAAAAACAGACGACGATCCACACGACGGCTCATGCGGCAATGTCCTCGCACATCGGAGTCCCGGCAGCATATCAAACTCGCCACCACCCCCGCAACACGCAAACGGCAGTGCGCTGGTTCCGCATCCACCGACTCCCAGAACTGGCTGAAGAGGGCGCGTCAACTCCGCGATCCTCTCATCCAGCCGGGCGATGAACTGCTCGGTCGTCTGCAACGGATGCAGCAGCAGTCAAAACACCCAAGGGGAAACTGTGTGGTGGGATTTGCGGTTGTTGGCGTGTGGTCGGCGATGGGAAACTTCGGTCCGTGATCGACATGCCGCCGTTCTGCGCCCAGATTTGTGGACATTTGTGCGAAATGTTTGTGTTTCCTGAGCATCTCGTGCGTTGAGTGCGTCGCGACATCGGTGACTTAGGTGTTTTCAACAGCCATTTGAGTCGTAACCTTTCATGACCCCCGCCCTGGACGGTGAAGCGGGGGATGAGGTTACATTTCGCGGGCGCGCTCGATGGCGTGGATGACCGCTTGGGCTTTGTTGATCGACTCCTGGTGCTCGAGTTCGGGCTGGGAGTCGGCGACAATGCCGGCGCCGGCCTGGACGTAGCCCTTGCCGCCGATGGCGAGCATGGACCGGATGGCGATGCAGGAATCGAGGTTGCCGGAATAGTCGGCGTAGAGAACCGCGCCGCCGTAGGTCCCGCGCCGCGCCGGTTCCAGCTCTTCGATGATCTCCATGGCCCGCACCTTGGGTGCGCCGGAGAGCGTGCCGGCGGGGAAGCAGGCGCGCAGCGCGTCGACCGCGGTTAGCTCCGGTTTAAGCTGACCCTCGATGGAGCTCACGATGTGCATCACGTGCGAGTAGCGCTCGACGAACATGAGCTTGTCGACTTTGACGCTGCCGAAGCGGCTCACGCGCCCCACGTCGTTGCGGCCCAGATCGACCAGCATCACGTGCTCGGCGCGTTCCTTTTCGTCATGCAGCATTTCGTCGGCGAGCGCCTCGTCTTCGCTTTCGGTGGCGCCGCGGCGGCGCGTGCCGGCGATGGGCCGGTACTCCACTTTGCCTTTCTGGACGCGCACCAGCAACTCCGGCGAAGAGCCGGCCAGCTCCAGAATTGGGGTGATGAGCTGCTTCTTCTTTTTCGCGGAATTTTTTGACTTGCCGGCGGGCGAAGCGTCGGCCAAACCACTGGGCGAAAAACGCAGGAAGAACATGTACGGGCTGGGGTTGACGGTGCGCAGTGCGCGATAGACTTGAAAGCTGTCGACTCCGGGCTCCACGTCAAATCGCTGCGAGAGGACGGCCTGAAAAATGTCGCCGGCGCGAATATACTCTTTGATCCGTTTCACGGCGGCGAGGAAATCCTTTTTGGGGGTGCGATATTTTACGTTCAGCCGGCCGGGGCGAGTAGCTTTCCGGCCAGTGAGTTTGGGCAGCGGTTGCGCAAGGCGCTTTTCGAGCTTATCGAGGCGTTTTAGGGCGCGGTCGTAGGCGCTGGCGGCATTGCGCTCGGTGACATCCGCGGTGACCACCAGCCAGATCTCCTTGCGCACATGGTCAAAGGCCAGCACCTCATTGAAAAACAGCAGGCAGGCGTCGGGGACGCCAAGCTCATCGTCGGCCAGCGCGGGCAGGCGTTCGATTTGCCGCACCGCATCGTAGGCAAAGTATCCGACCGCGCCGGCGGTGAAGGGCGGAAGCCCCGGCAGCCGCGCAGGTTTGTGGCCGCCAAGCGCCTCGCGCAACGCGTCGAAGACGTCGCCTTCAAACTGGCGGGTGCGCTTGCCCTCGGTGATCGCAATCCGGCGCCCTCGAGCCGCGATCCTCTTGAACGACGCGAGGCCGATGAACGTGTAGCGGCCCACTTGTTCGCCGCCTTCTACAGACTCCAGAAGAAAGCACTCGCGCTCATTCCACGCCGCCCGCAGAAAGGCCGAAACCGGGGTTTCCAGGTCGGCCGTAAGAATGCGGCAGACGGGCACGAGCGTGTGGTCGCGAGCGAGGGTGAGAAACTCCTTACGGCTGGGCTGAGCTGAACGGAATAGAGAATTCACAGGCTCAGTGTAATTGCTGCCGCGCGCAGCGCACCGGACACCACCCGCGGCTGCCGCGCCGAGGCGCGAAGGCACAGCCGCTTTTCCGCCACGCTCATTTCGCCGCTTCAGCAACCACGGGATTGGTGAGCGAGCCCACACCCTCCAACGTTACGGTCACCGTTTCGCTGGGTTTGAGCCAGCGCTTGGGCGTGCGGCCCAGGCCCACACCCGATGGCGTGCCCGTGGAGACGATGTCGCCGGGCAGCAGTGGAGTGATGGAAGAGATGTATTCAATCAGGTCGGGAACTTTGAAGAGCAGTTCGCGGGTATTCGAATTCTGGAGCGTCTCGCCATCGATGCTGAGGCCGATAGCGAGCGAGTGCGGATCGGCAATTTCATTGGCCGTGACAATGGCCGGGCCCATGGGGCAGAAGGTGGGAAAGCTCTTGGCCAGGGACCATTGCGAGGTGGAGCGCTGGATATCGCGCGCGCTGACATCGTTGACGATGGTGTAGCCGTAGACGTGCTCAAGCCCTGCCGACGCGGGAATGCGATAGCCGCCCTTCCCGATGACGAAAGCGAGTTCGGCTTCGTAATCCGGCTCGGCGGAGTTGGTGGGCAGCACAATGGCCTCGCCAGGCCCGATGATTGCGGTTTGCAGCTTGAAAAAGACGACGGGGAAATCGGGGAATGGCATCTTGGATTCGATGGCGTGCTCGCGGTAATTGAGGCCGATGGCGAAGAGGCGCGGAGGATTGAGGAGCGGAGCATGCAGGCGGATTCCGCTCAGATTGTAGCCGGGATAATCTCCGGCGTTTTCGATTGCGGTCACGGCCGCGTGAATCACGGCCAAGGCATCGGCGTAACCGGCAGCCGAGAGATCGACGACGATTTTGCCGTCGTCGAGCAGCGCGCCGGGGCGAAGCTTGCCGTCGGCGGCGGAAAACGTTACGAGTTTCATGCAGACCCTCCAGGGCGAAACGGTGGGAAACCTGGCGCGTTAAGCGGCTGTCCAGCCGCCGTCGATGTTGAGCAAGGAGCCGTTGATGAAAGCTGCTTCATCGGATGCGAGATAGCGGACCATGGCGGCGATTTCCTCCGGCCGACCGAGGCGGCCGACAGGCTGACGCGCGCGGAGCTCGACCCGCATTTCGTCTTTGTTGTCCTTGTGGAATTTTTCCAGATAAGCCTCGACAAATGGCGATTGCACGGTGCCGGGGCAGATGGCGTTGACGCGAAGCGTGCGTGGGTACTCGACGGCCAACTGGCGCGTCATGGCCACCACCGCGCCCTTACTGGTGCAGTAAGCGAAGCGCTGCTTGATGCCGACCAAGCCAGAGACCGAGGCGATGTTGACGATGGTCCCCACGGCCTCGTGCTGCTGGTGCGCTGCCAACAACAAGGGGAGAAAGGCACGCGTGACCAGGTACACTCCGCGCACGTTGACCTCCATCACGCGATCGAAGTCCTCCGGTTCCGTGGTTTCGATCGAGCCCACATGACCGATGCCGGCGTTGTTGACCAAGATGTCGAGTGCGCCGACTTGGGAGACAGCTTTGGAAATGGATTCCGTGCGGGTGACGTCGAGGAGCAACGCTTTTGCGGAGGGAACCGATTGGGCGAGAGATTGGGCGGCGGCGTAGTCGATGTCGGCAATCCAGACGGAAGCGCCGGCGCGCGCCAGCTCCTTGACGGTGGCTTCGCCAATGCCGCTGGCGCCGCCGGTGACGAGGGCGTGGCGGCCGTCGAGGCGGAAAGCGTCGGATGAATCGGGATGCGCGGACGGTGAACCAGCCATGATGGATGTCGTTTGGGCTTTAATTTTTGCGTGCGTCGGCCAGCACCTTAAGGTAAGCGCGTGCAGCTTCAGTGATGGTTTCGGGTTTGCCCGCATCGACGGCGGCCAAGTTGACAAGGTCGCCGCCCACCCCCAGCGCGCGCGCTCCGGCTTTAATGAAGCCGGCTGCGGTTTCGAGAGTGACGCCGCCGGTGGGGATGATCTTGAGTTGCGGGAATGGCGCCAACAGCGCCTTCAGATAGCTGGCGCCGCCGACCGCGGAGCAGGGAAAGATCTTTACGTAGTCGGCGCCGGCGTTCCACGCCGTAATGGCCTCGGTGGGGGTGAGCGCGCCGGGGCAGGAAATTTTTTTATTAGCTTTGGTCACGCGAATCACGTCAGGGTGAAGGCTCGGACTGATCACGAACTCCGCGCCGGCGTCGATGGTGGCCTGGGCCTGTTCGGCAGTGGTCACGGTTCCCGATCCGAGCAAAAGCTTTTCTCCGTATTCTTTCTTGAGCTCCTTCAAGAGATCGATAGCTCCGGGCACGGTCATGGTGACTTCGACGACACTTACGCCGCCTGCCACCATCGCCTCCACGACGACGCGGCCTTGGGCAATGCTTTTCGCGCGCAGAACGGGAATAAGGCCGACGCGCTCGATGGTTTGCTGTGTGGTTTCGGACATTTTTTGAGTACCTCGAAAATAGCAGAGTTAGCGGTGCTAGCGGCGTCAGCGGGGCTAGCGAAGCTAGTGGTTTAGCCAATTGGCGGGTTGTACCTGAACTCATGGGCGAGTCCGCCGCGAAGGCCGGTCTATCTCGCGATGCGGGCCGAGCCTCCTTTGATCATACGTTCCACTTCGGCGAGCGTGGCCATGCTGGTGTCGCCGGGGGTGGTCATGGCAAGGGCTCCGTGCGCCACGCCGCAACGCACTGCCCAATCGATATCCTTGCCGGCCAGCAGTCCGTAAATGAGCCCGGAAGCAAAGCTGTCGCCGCCGCCGACGCGGTCGAATATGTCGACGTCGCGCTGTGTGACGTGCACGATCTGGCCCTCGTAAAGCGCCATGGCTCCCCAAGCATTGCGGGTGGCCGAATGGGCGATGCGCAAAGTGGTGGCGACAAGCTTCAGGTTGGGATAGATTCCGGCCACTTCGCGCAGCATCTCTTCGTAGCCGGCGATGGGCAGCTCAGCGAAGTCCTCGCTCACGCCCTTGATCTTCACCCCGAGCATGGCGGAGAAATCCTCCTCGTTGCCCAGCAGCAGGTCGACCTTGCGCACGATCTCGCGGTTAACCTCCTGCGCCTTGGCTTTGCCGCCGATCGATTTCCAGAGAGAATCGCGATAATTCAGGTCGTAGGAAATGGGAGTTCTGTGTTGGCGTGCGGCGTCCATCGCCTCGGCGGCCACTTCTGCGGTAGAAGCCGAGAGCGCTGCAAAGATGCCGCCGGTGTGAAACCACCGCGAGCCGCTGTTGGCGTTGCCGGGGCTGAAGATTGCATCCCAATCGAAGTCGCCGGATTTCACTTGGCTGATGGCTGTATTTCCGCGGTCGGAGCAGCCCACAGCCCCGCGCACGCCGAAGCCGCGTTCAGTGAAGTTCAAGCCGTTGCGCACCGTGCGGCCCACGCCATCGTAAGGAACCCACTTGAGGAGCGCGGTGTCGACGCCGCCCTGCAGGACGAAATCTTCCACCAGCCGACCCACCGGGTTATCGGCCAGGATGGTGGCGATGGCCGTGCGCAGGCCGAAGCAGCGGCGCAAGCCCCGCGCGACGTTGTATTCGCCGCCGCCCTCCCATACCTGAAAATGGCGCGTGGTGTGGATGCGACTGTCGCCCGGATCGAGGCGCAACATGACTTCGCCCAGGCTGAGACAGTCCCAGCGGCGGGAAGAATTGGGGATCGAAATTGAATTCATGGACAAAGATAACTGTAACCTATGGCGCCCCAAGGACCGGCGGTGGAATCCGCGGCTTTGCGCGGGCGCTAAGGCATGAAGCGCACGCTGAGCGCGACCCCGTGGCCGCCGCTGGCGGGGAGCATCGTGTAGACTGGCACGCGGAGAGCTTTGTGCATCATCTGGCGTTCGCCATGGGCAGCGATGGTTGCGGGCCGTAGAGTGGGCGAGCGGCTGCTTTGCCGTGGCTGGTCAGAGCGACGGCGGCGAAAGACCCAGGAGGGAACTGATGGCGGAAACGCGCAAACTGCGCATGGGATTGGTGGGCGGCGGGCCGGGCGCCTTTATCGGCCCGGTGCATCGGATTGCCGCGGAGCTGGACGGCAAGTGCGAGCTGGTCGCGGGAGCTTTTTCGCAATCGCCGGAACGCTCGCGCGAGGCGGGGGTGAGCTTCGGCATCGATCCCGCACGCGCGTATGCGGATTACCGGGAAATGATTGCGTCAGAACGCAAGCGGACCGACGGCATCGATTTTGTGGTGATCGCCACGCCTAACCATCTGCACCTGCCGGTGGCCGTGGCCGCGCTTGAAGCCGGCATTCCCGTGATGAGCGACAAACCGGCGACGGCGAGCTATGACGAAGCGCTCCAGCTCGAAGCAGCGGTGCGCAAGTCCGGCCTGCCCTACGGGCTGACCCACACCTATGCCGGCTACGCGATGGTGCGCGAGGCGCGTGCGATGTGCGCGGCGGGCAAACTGGGCGCGATTCGAAAGGTTGCAGTGGAGTACTTCCAGGGCTGGCTGAGCCGTCCGATTGAAACGACGGGTCACAAACAGGCCGAGTGGCGGTCTGATCCTGAACGCAGCGGTAGGGGCGGAGCGATCGGCGACATCGGCACGCACGCTTTCCACCTGCTCGAATACATCAGCGGCCTGCAGGTGACGGCCATCAACGCCACCCTGCGCACCGTGGTGGCGGGACGCAAGCTCGACGACGATTGCAATGCTTTTGTTCGCCTTTCGAACGGCGCCGCCGGCTCGCTGGCCTGCTCGCAGGTGGCCGCGGGCGAGCTCAACGAGGTGCGCCTGCGCATTTACGGCGAGACCGGTTCGCTCGAATGGCGGCAGCAGGATCCCAACCGCGTGGTCGTCAAATGGCTGAACGGGCCGGAGGAAATTCATCACGCGGCTGCGCCTTATTTGAGCGCCGACGCGCGGGCCGTGGCCCGCGTTCCTCCGGGTCATCCCGAGGGCTACCTGGAGGCGTTCGCCGTGCTCTACCGCGAGTTTGCCGATGCGCTCGTGGCGTGGAAGCAGGGCGTCGCGAACCCGTTGCCGGCGACGTTACCGGGCATCGAGGCCGGCGTGCGCGGCATGAGGTTTATCGACCGCGTGATTGCGAGCAGCCGCTCCGAGGCCTGGGTGGAGTTCTAGTAGATTCTTGCGCATTTGAGGTGAACGAAGATGAAGACCATCCAAGGGCCGGGAATTTTTTTGGCGCAATTTGCGGGCGATCAGGCGCCATTCAACACTTTGGCGGGCATGGCCGGATGGGCCGCGGGACTGGGCTTTACGGGTATTCAAATTCCGACTTGGGACGGCCGGCTGTTCGATCTGGAGCGCGCCGCCGAGAGCCAGGCGTATTGCGATGAGGTTCGTGGGGTGGCCGCGCAGGCCGGCCTTGCCGTTACGGAGCTTTCCTCGCATCTGCAAGGGCAGTTGGTGGCGAGCCATCCGGCGTTCGATACGCTGCTCGATGGCTTTGCGCCGGCGCAATTCGCCGGCGACGCAAAGGCGCGCGCCGCCTGGGGCGCAGAGCAAGTGAAATGCGCGGCTAAGGCCAGCCGCAATCTCGGACTCAAGGCGCATGCCACGTTCTCTGGCGCGCTTGCCTGGCCGTTTTTTTATCCATGGCCGCAGCGGCCGGCCGGGATGATTGATGAGGCCTTTCAGGAATTAGGCGCGCGCTGGACGCCGATTCTCAACGCCTTCGACGAGGCGGGCGTGGATGTGTGCTTCGAATTGCATCCGGGCGAGGACTTGCACGACGGCGTGACTTTCGAGCGATTTCTAGCGGCTGTAGGCGATCATCCGCGCGCTAATATTCTCTATGACCCGAGCCACATGGTCCTGCAGCAACTGGATTATCTGGCGTTCCTCGATCTCTATCACGAGCGAGTGCGCGCGTTCCACGTGAAGGACGCTGAATTCCGGCCCAGCGGCCGCTCCGGCGTTTACGGCGGCTACCAAGAATGGATTGACCGGGCGGGACGTTTTCGCTCTCTCGGCGACGGCCAGATCGATTTCACCCAAATCTTCAGCAAGATGGCGCAGTACGATTATCCGGGTTGGGCAGTGCTCGAGTGGGAGTGCTGCATCAAGCATCCCGAACAAGGCGCGGCGGAGGGCGCTGACTTCATTCGTGACCATATCATCCGTGTGACCGATCGCGCCTTTGACGATTTTGCCGGCGGGGCCGCGGACGCTGCGCGGAACCGGAGGATTCTGGGGTTGTGAGTTTAGTCCCTCTACATTGAAAATCTGCACAAAACAAGCAGAAAATCGTGGAGTTATGCAGCATAGCCACAGGCAAGCTGGGGGATGACGACGAGTTCGCGCAGCTTGAGTCCAGTGGTGATGACCTGCTTGCCGAACTGGGTCAGATAGTACTTGTAGGTGCGTCCGACTTTACGGATCAGCCCGTGCAGGCGCAGG
>JASHOC010000282.1 GCA_030041305.1 Acidobacteriaceae bacterium | reverse complement strand
GGAATCGCCGGCTCCCCCACATGTGCGTCGCCGAGTTCACCAGCCAGGTGGCGTGCAAGCCCAGCGTCACCCGCAGCAGGCCGCCCCACAGCACCATGGCGATTCCATTCACCAGTCCGCCCCAGATCCAGCCGCCGGCAAACAGCAGCACTCCGCTCAATACGATCGGCAGCCAGTGCCACTTACTCAGCCACACGTGAAAGCGATCGCGGCTCAGGTCTGGCGAGTAGCGCGCCAGCGCCTTTGTCTGCGCGTGCAGCGACTGGCCGAACAGCAACCATCCCGCGTGCGCCCACCATCCACCCTCGTGTGGCGTGTGCGGATCACCCTCCTGGTCGCTCAGCTGGTGATGCACCCGGTGCGTCGACACCCAGAAAATCGGCCCACCTTCCATTGAAAGCGTTGCGAACACGCTCATCACGTATTCCACCCACTTCGGCACCCGGTAACCGCGGTGCGTCAGCAGCCGGTGATAGCACATCCCGATGCCGACATTGATCGCCAGCACATAAATGATCCCCATCACCAGCAAGCGCTGCCAGGTGAAGAAGAACAGCGCCGCCAGCGCTCCCACGTGGAAGACGACGATGATCGCCAGAGTGGTTCTGTTGAGTCCCTCCGGGAGCGTTGCCGCCTTGCCCATCCGAACCTGCTCCCGCGCCGGCACGGCGCGGAGGGCGTGGAGAGGCTGGACCGGATGCTCGTTTTCAACCGTGGGAAGCGGAGCCTCTACGACACTCGTCGCGCGCTCGGAGTACGGGGCGATTACGGGTGATGACATTCGTTTGGAATTCCTTCAGAAAGAGTTGAAGAGTCGACTGGTTTTTCAATTATATAGGAGACCGAACTGGAAAAGCCGCGCCCGCGCCGAACTGTTCTTGATCCCGGCAAGCCGGGTTTGCGCCCGCTCAGTCCCCGCCACTGCCTGCGAGCACACTGAAACCCTCCCCGCAGCGGCCTGCCTCCAGCCACACTAGCATCCCGGGGCGGAAGAGAACATCGCGCCGGCGGAAAAGCGCTAACCGGAAACGTCCCTTCCTACCCGGCCGTCTGGCCCGCGGGTACCGGCTCGTTCACTTCCGGCTCCGGTTGCGGCTGCGGCTGCCCGCAATGGGCGCAGCGCTTGGCCCCCACAGGGATCTCGCTCAGGCACTCAGGGCAGGTTTTGGTCGTCGGCGACGGCGGCGGTGCATTTCCTTTATTGATCCGCTCCATCAATTTGTGCATCGGCAGCACAATGGCGAAGTAGATCACAGCGGCGACAATCAGGAACGAAACCACAGCATTCAGGAAGTTGCCGACCGCAATCTTTCCGCTGTGCACCGACAGCACCACGCCGCTGAAATCCGGTTTGCCCACCGTCGCCGCAATCAGCGGGTTCAGCACGTCCTTCACCAACGAATTCACAATCGTGTTGAAAGCGGCGCCCAGGATCACGGCCACGGCCAGATCCACCACGTTGCCCCGAAAGATAAAGTCGCGAAAGCCTTTGAACACTTTCAGGTCCTCTCAGGATTGAGCTGGACGACAGGACGAACCTTGATGCGTCCGCCCGCCGCCCGCGAAGCCGGCTTGCTTAGGGTGTATCGACATATACGGGTGGGCAGCGTTGCGAGCGAAAATTGGGCCAGAACCGGGGTCCCCTCGGACGGGTCTTAGTCCGAGGGGTGGAGACGAGGCGCAGGCCGAAGGCTTTGGTGGCTCCAAGGTCGAGGCTGACAACGAAGTATGGCCCAATTTGCGCCGCGACCCCGGGGTCCCCATCCCGTGCACTCGCGGGATGGGGTGGAAGCCGCAGGGACGGGGCCATTTTTCCCCATCTCCGTGTCGTTCCTCGCTAGCAGACGCCCGGTGTGCGTCACTCCTCTCTCCTTGATCTGAGAAAAAATGGCTCCCGTCGCTGCCCGCTCGTATATGTCGATACACCCTAATTCGATCATCTTATCCCGGAAACAAGCTTTATGAAAGCGCCAGCAGCGCCACAATGGCCATCAGGATCATCAGGTCCGAGTACAGCAGGATCAGCACCCCGGCGTGATACAAACTCCATTTCCGCTGCAGGCAGCGCGCCGTCTCCGCCATTCCCCACGCCGCCCCCACCAGCGCCGCAATCTCCCAGTTCGATCCATGGATGTGCTCGATGTGCGGAAACCCGGCCAGCCGCAATCCGGCGAGAAAAGCCCCCAGCGAAAGCGTTATCCCCCGCACCAACGACCTGTGGCGCAAACGGAAAATGAGGGGTAAAGGATGCACGGATTCTCCACTCAGAAATGGAAGCCGATTCGGATTGGACAGTTTTATGCGGGGCTCACGGGCAAAATCCGAGGCTTCAACGGTATCTCGCCGCATCGAAGAAAATCTATAAATACTATCCTAAACGCTCGCTTTCCGGGAGCGGCTTCGGAAGGCGGAGGGGAGCTCTCGCGTAGCCTCTTCAGCCCCTGACCGATTGGAAATTCAAACTGACGCGACCATTCATGCGCGCGAGCGCCTCGCCATACGGCGCCCGGAGCACTCCGCGCTCCGTCACAATCGCCGTCACATACCGGGCCGGGGTCACGTCAAAAGCCGGGTTGCACACGCCCACCCCCGCCGGCGTCAACTGCTTTCCGCCATGGTGGGTCACCTCCGCCGCCGGCCGTTCTTCGATCGGAATCGCGTCTCCGCTCGCCGTCCCGAGGTCGATCGTCGACCACGGGGCCGCCACGTAGAACGGAATCCCGTGCTCCCACGCCGAAATCGCCACGCTATACGTGCCGATCTTGTTGGCCACATCGCCGTTCGCGGCAATCCGATCCGCGCCCACCACCACCGCCTGAATCCTGCCGCGGAGCATCAGGCTCGCCGCCATATTGTCGCAAATCACCGTGGTGGCGATGCCGTCCACCACCAATTCCCACGCCGTCAACCGCGCTCCCTGCAAAAACGGCCGCGTCTCATCGACGTACACGCCGATGCGCTTGCCTCGCTCCACCGCCGCGCGAATTACCCCCAGCGCCGTCCCGTACCCGCACGTCGCCAGCGCCCCCGCGTTGCAGTGTGTCAGTACACTGCCCTCATCCGGAAGCAATTCCGCGCCATAGGCTCCCATCGCCTTGCACGCGGCAATGTCTTCCTCGTACATCGCCTGCGCTTCGGCCAGCAACTTGCCCCGGATCTCCTCCAAAGGTGTGCCCGACCCGGCCAGGGTCGCAAAACGCAGCTTCATTCGGTCGATGGCCCAGAAAAGGTTCACCGCGGTGGGCCGCGTCGCCGCCAGCCGCGCGCAAATCTTCGCCATCTCCGGCGCAAACTCTTCCGCCGTTTCAGCCCGGCTCCGTATGGCTCCCAGCGCAACGCCGTAGGCCGCGGAAACCCCGATCGCCGGCGCCCCCCGCACCACCATCGTCTCGATGCACTGCGCCACCTGCTCGTAATTCTCCGCCAGCACATAACTCTCTTCGAGAGGCAGCTTGGTCTGATCGATAAATCGTACGCCGTCGGCGGTCCATGTGAGCGTCGCAACCATGCACTTCCAGTCTAACTGGGCCGCTTCCAGACCCCGCCCGCGGCTGTCCATCGGGTCGGAATCTCGCCCGTCTGCTTGGCCGCACGTCAAGCCCCCGCCCCAGAAATATTTTTCTTCTCCTTTATTTTCTGCAACTTCCCTGCACGCCAAAATTGCGGGTTATTTCTTCGCAATCTGTACCATGTTTCCATATGCGCCAACCAGGTTCCCAACCGCTTGTCTTTGTACCAATGCCCGTTTTTTGTACCAATAATGTGGGAGCCCATCCTCGTGGCGTTTCTGCTTTTGCCGCAAGGGTGGGAGGCGCAAGCTCACCGGTGCCGGCGGCGACAGAAATCGGGCTCGGAAGGCGCGCTCCGAGCGTCGCCTCAGCCCGAAATGCGTAGGTTAATCTGTTTAAGTTCCGTATTTTCCGGAACTTGGGATTCAAGTTCCTCAAAACGCGGGACTTACCTCAGATCCATGCCCGCAACCCACTTTGATTCTGGAACTTGCCGGAATCGCCCGGGGGCGGGGGGTAGGGGGGTGGCATAAGAGCTAAGATAACGATTGACACTGACTCGGAGTAGGCGTAGGGTCGGTGCATGCCTGAGATGGAAGATTGGCAGGTGCTGCTGGGCCTTTTTCCGGCCGGCTGGGAACAGGAAGGACGCAGCAGCGGGGCCATAAGGCGTTTGCGGGGTTTTGCTTCCGTTGAAGCCTTGCTGCGCACGCTGTTGTTGCACGCCGGTTG
>JASHOC010000281.1 GCA_030041305.1 Acidobacteriaceae bacterium | reverse complement strand
TTCTCGCCAGCGCATCCTGGACAGCGAAAACCCGTCGGCCAACGCAGCCGCTCCAGATAGGCAACGCACGATTGCTCGTCGGGAAACCACGCGCGAAACTGCTGCCAAGTGCCTGGATAATCAAGCTGTTTTGAAACTTCAGACGCGCGAACCACAATATCTTGAGTCTACTGTATTAAGGGAGCTACCCCACTTCTTCAAATTCGCTACACTGGTTCTGGTGAGAACCTCGGCCATTGCGAGCGCCAGATTCTGAGGCGGGAGACGCAGAAAATTGTTCAGACGTCAAAAATCGGTCCGTAACTCTTGCATTTTCTTTAATCTGGCAATAAGCGGTCTATTTTCTTATATTTACTTCGATTTCCAGCCCGCAATCCCCTGAAAGCATTTCGCTTATCGACAGAATGGGGGAGGGGGTGGCAAGCCAAGTGTGGTACGGACCGGGCACATAGCTGACAATTCGGACGGGATCCTATGTGACGCTGCTGTCCAACATCAAGGTTGCTGAGCCCATGGGCTGGGTTCACGATCTACCATCCGCCGCGCCAAAGCTTCTTCGTCTTTTTGCTATACTCAGAGGGTCCGCAGTGCGCGGAAGTGGTGAAATTGGCAGACACACCATCTTGAACCCAGCGTGTCCCGAGCCTCCCGACAACCCCTTAAAAAACTGAGATTTCTCCTTCTGAATCAAAAAGTTACCGGAACCTGCTTCAGGCAGCGGCGGTAAGCCTCAGCAAGCGCCAGCTGCAAACAGTGGTTACATTTATGGATACATAAGCTGCCCTGAAAATGGTGCACAAATGTAAGGAGGACAGACCTATAATGTAAGGTGGAGCTATTATGCCTCTTGCCTCTCGCAATACGTCCACTACTATTGAAGCCACGGTGACTTCCAAGGGACAGGTAACCTTGCCCAAAGAGTTGCGGAATCGCCTCGGTATCCAAAAAGGCGCCAGAATCCGGTTCAGCATCCCCACGCATGGCGCGGTCAAAGTCGAGCCCGTGCTGTATGACCTTGAAGACCTGTGGAGAATGGCGGATCACGGCGTTAAGCCCGGAGCCACACTGACCTTCGAGGAAATGGACGCGGCGAAGGCCTGGAGGAAGTGGTAATGCTCGCAGCCGATACTAACGCATGGGCTCGGGCATATCTGAACGACGACGTCGCCCAGGCGTCTAAAGCGCGTTCCGCTCTTGCACAGGCTCGCTCCCGGGACGGCGTCTTTGTTCCTCTCATTGTTCTTGCCGAGTTGTCCTGGGTGCTCCGCAGCCGGTGGGAGCGAGAAAAGGTCCTGAACGCAATCGAGGGTCTCCTGCAGACGCGAGGTGTAGCGGTCGAATCTCCGATCTTAGCCAAAAGGGCATTGGAAGCTGCCCGCAAAGGCCCTGTGGGGTTTGCCGACCACCTGATTGCGGAAATCTCCTTTGAGTTTGGCGCGAGCGAAATCATCACCCTTGACAAAGACTTCGGGCGTAAACCGCGTGTTCGCCGCTTAAAGTAGGGCGGGGTCGGTAAACATTGTGCCCTGAAAATTCGGACTGTGTTACGTAGAATCAACGACTTAGAAATGACTCCGAGTTTTCATCGTCACCGGTGTCGCCCCGCGACATGTGTGACTGCGGTGAAAGAGTTCGTCGTATCGGCCCTGCGGAGCCCGAAAAACCAAAAGGGCCAGCAGAAGGCCGCAGACGCTGCCACAATATCGCCGTGATAATGCGCGGTAGAATGACGCCAAGGTTGGCAACCGTCAGTATCCCCCCTCACCGCGCCCCCCGGAAAGGGAGCTTTTTCCTTCTCGCAGTTCGCGGAGTTGGCAAAAGTTCCTGGGCTCAAGAGCAGATTCGGAAGGCGCATTCCGCAGACCTTCCGAACGAGTTGCGCTACCAGAAGTTGCTCGCCAAAGAGATCGTGCACGCGACTTCCCGTTTACGACTATGGCCGATCCAAAATGGCATTGCGGCAAATCATTTTCACAACAATTGAATAGCGCACTTTTCCGCGCTCAATGCATGCGCAAATGCCGCGACGATCCGGTCCACGTGGCCAACCTTCATGCCAAAAAGCTATTACGAAAAGACAAAAAGTTATTGGACACGGGGCTGAATTTCGGCCTACGTTCGCGACATAACGCGGCCTCTCAGCGGGCCGCTGGAGGTGCCCGATGATCGCCCATTTCCCGTCCGTTCCGCTCCGCCGTATTGGGTCATGGCGAAGGCTGCGTCAAGCTCGCGAATCCGTCACCCTGTTCTTCCTGCTTGTTCTCTTCCCTGCGTTAGCGCAGGCTCAAATCGGCGGATCGCCGTTCGATACCGGACTCACCAATCTCCAAACCCTCTTCACTGGAACTGTCGCGAAGGTTGCCAGTTTGATCGCCATCGTCGTTGGCGGATATGAGTCCGCGCACGGCGAGCCAGGAGCGAAGAGACATCATTGCAGACTATCGCGCCGACAACTCGCTGCCCTTCGTGGACGTGGAGGTCAAAAATGTCATTCTCGACGATTTGCGGCAGTCGCTCCATTCGGCGCGGATCCAGTCCGAAAAAGTGTTCACCAATGCCGCGGATCAGTCCGTCATCAAGCGCGAGCAGTGGACCGCAAGCGTGACCTACGTCTTCCAAGAGAAGGTCAGGTATGAAGAATTGGCCGTGAACCCACTGGGGTTAACCATCGTACGCTTCCGGGCCGACCAGGCGTTCGAGTGAGGAACTATGGCTCCGCTTCGCACAACTCGGTGGAAAAGTCTCGCAATTCGCTTAGCTTCGTCAGAGCGAAACTACATTCAATCCGGGGATCGCCTGGAAATGGCGCACGTTGCGCGTTGCGGCAGCGAATCCCACATGCAGGGCTGTGGCGCCAATCAGGAAATCCTCAAAAGCGATTGTGTTTCCCTTTGCCGCTTCCTCGCCTTCGATCCGGCCGGCAAGCTGCGCGATTTCCAAGGTCAGAGGATAAACAATGAGGCCATTCAAGACGCCCTCGACAAAGACTTGCCTGCGAATGCGGTCGGCATCGCTCTTCGCCCTGTAAATACCGTGCGTCAACTCCACGGCGCTCACCGCAGACAACGCAATATCACCTTCGCCGTGCATCGCACGAGCGCGGCGAACGATGTCCTCGACTCCTTCGCCGCGTCGCTCGCTATCGATCAGAACTGTGGTATGAAGAATCAGGCTCAAAGACTATTCCCATGCCGACCGGTCGCGCGGCTTGCGGTTCTGAACAATCTCTTCCAGATCCGCCGCGAAGCCGGCATCCATCACTGGCTTATAGCCCAGTTCCCTGGTGCGCGCCTCGGCCAGTGCAATGGACTCGGACATCGAACGCCTCGGAAGCCCTGCTGCGCGAAGAATTGCTGGCGGGAGCGATTCGCTCTCGATGACAATTTCGGCGCCGGCGCGGACTCGTGCGAGCAACCCGGAAAGATCGCGGGCGGCTTCGGCTTCGGAAATGTGAATCACTTCCATGTCCACAATGATACCCCAGAATCGGCGTCGAGTGTTGCCGTCGAACAATGCTCTTCCGCAAGGCGCAACGAATCGGAAAGCCGACGCAAGTGCGAATCGACGGCCGCACGCATGACCACGGCGGGCGCAGTGCCGCGATCGATCACAACCTCCGCGCCTGAGCTCACACGGGCAATGACTCCCGCGAAGTCACGAGCAGCGTCCGCTTCCGATATGTGGATCACCGCCATACGTCCGAGGATACCCCGGAGACGCGGCGATTGCCTTAAAGCCGCCCCCCGGCGGAGCGATCGAGAAATCGAATTCACTTCGCACTACGAGGGATCCTTCGTGTCCGATTGCGGGTCTCAAACTCGGCGGCCAAGATGCCCCCACAGAGCTTCAGCGCAACCGACGTCCCCAGACGCAGTGGTTCAACGCAGGTGGCCGATTTCGCCGGCCCATCCTCACCATGGTGACGAAGTGAGGTTTCCGCAACACTGCGGCAGGCGCTGTCATCCCAGTCCGCAACCGAGCGGCGGTGCGTTCCATGATGCAGTTGTCTCCCCGGTTTCTCCCTTGCTTGTCCAGTCACACGCTTCGGGTCAATACCGGCGCCCGGCGGCACTTGGTCTTCTGCTTCGTTCGTTGCGGCGAACGCCCTTCGGGTTTCGGTTCCTCCCGGCGGGCGCCCTCCGAAAAAGCAGACCGGCGGCGCTTGGGAGCCGGGACCACTCGCTCGGCTTCGCCAATGGGTGACCCGGCCAATCCGGGAATTCACCTCAGGAGACTTCACCATGTATCAGAACCGCATCTCGCTCATCGGATTGTTCCGAAAAATCTCACCCTGGGTTCTGCGGAATGACTTCATGAACGATGTAGCCCAGTCGGGCGAGAGCTTTCAAATGCTGTCGGATGTATTTCTGCCTGCCGAGTTCGTGGGTCTGTTCTTCGACCGCTTTCCGATAAGGCGTCTTGGTGCTGAGCATCTGATAGATGAGCGTGAGCATGGAGTGGGCGACAGCGACGACGGCACGCTTCTTACCGATGCGCGGAACGAGCCTCTGGTAGCGAACCCGGAAGTAGGAGCCAAGCTTCATGGAAGCGGGCCACGCGATTTCGACCATTACGGCGCGAAGCCAGGCATTTCCCTTGGTGGTGTGGCCTGTCTTTTCAACATCGGCGCTTTTGTTGTTGCCAGGGCAGAGCCCGACCCAGGAGCTGAAATGTTTTGCAGAGGGGAACTGCTCCATGTGCACGCCGGCCTCGGCGATGATCACCGCAGCAGCATCTTCGCGAACACCGGGGATGGTCTGCAAGAGACTGGATGCCTCCCTGTATTCAGGGACCGCCAGAATGCGGTGTCGAATCTCCTGCTCCAGTTCATCGATGCACGAAGCAAGAAACTCCAGTTGCCGGAAAGACTGACGGATCAGAAATCGCTGTTCATCGGTGAGGCGATGCCTTTCCAGGGATGCCGTGATCTCGGGGATCTTCTGCTTGGCGCTTCGCTTCGCGAAATGGGCCATTTCGGAGGGAGACATCTTGCCATCGAGAAGGGCCTCCAGAATAGCTCTCCCGGTTACGCCGAAGATGTCTGAGAGTACGCTTCCGAGCTTGATGTTGGCTTCTTCGAGGACCTTCGATACCCGGTTCTTGACGCCGATCGCTTCGTGGGTGAGTTGCTTCCTTCTGCGGGTAAGGCCGCGCAGTTCGCGAATACCTCGTTCAGGGATAAAGCTGGGGCGAATCATGCCATGCCGCAAGAGGTGGGCCAGCCGGCGGCTGTCCTTCCAATCGGTCTTGTGGCCTTTCCGAATCTTTACATCACGGGCGCTGGTCAACGTGGAAAGTGGTTCCGACGCTGCGTTGGTGCGCATCGTTCTGGAGAGTCTTCGCGGATGATTCCGGCTAACACTCACATCTGGATTGTGGCCGGGGTGACGGATATGCGGCGGGGTCTCACTGGACTGAGCGCCACAGTGCAAACGGCGTTAGACAAGAACCCACTGGCTGGCGATGTGTAGATTTTTCGCGGGCGCAGAGGCGACCTGATCAAAATCATCTGGCACGATGGCGATAGATTATGTCTGCTCGCGAAATGCCATGAGAGCGGCGATATCCTCTGGCATTCCGCAGCGGCTGATGCCCGCCTCCGACGAAGAAGCTGGACCGTATTAGTGTTTGTTTTCGTGGACGATGGCTTTGCGGCCGAAGTAGCCGATCAGGTAAAGGGATGCTCCCAGCGCGATGAAATCCTTGAAGAGGAAGAGGCCCAGATTGCTCATGTACCTCATGAGGTGAATCCCCGGAACAGAAATAATGGCGCCCGGCGTGGTAAGGAGCAAGGAGCTGGTGGTGAAAAACATGAATGTTGTGATGAGCCCTGCAATCACACCGGCTTTCGGTCTGAAATAGGCGGCGATATACAACAGGGCAGCGACCCATTCCGTAAGTCCGATGATGTCTGAGCCGATGTAGGGGCCGAAGAGTTTGAAGTGCCACCAGATGAGCGGGCTGTTGGAAACCAGGGGAATGATGCCTTCGGCTCCGGGCGCCGCCATCTTGAAAGAGCCGGCCCAAAGAAGCATCACAATCATGCCCAGGCTGGTGATCCAGAACGCGACATTGCGATCGCTGATCCACGCAGCCACTCGGGTCAAAAGGCTTTTTGCTTGTTCGGACAGGGCGGCGGCAGAAACCAGGTCACCTATACGCTTCCTGGCTGCCCGGGTTCGTTGCATGTACTGAGGGAAAGTTGCTCATTGCTTCTGCTCCTTATCGGGGTCGAATCGGTTATGTTGCGTTCTTAGGCGCGAGCGGCTGCCGGGCAACGCTCATTGCGCAGGCATCCGAGTGCGGAGATGATTTCCGCCGGCTCCAGGCGATTACGGTAATCGACATCGACGAACGCGAGAACGACGATGCCGTTGGTGTCGATGACGTAGGTTGCCGGGATGGGCAGCACCCAACTGTCGTCGCCGTTCTTGTCGGGTAGCGCGTGTCCGAAGCGCGTGTAGATCGGCCGCAGCTCTTCGGCAAGGTCGAACGCAATTCCGTACGCCTTGGCGGTGACCGATCCGACGTCGCTCAGCACGGGAAATGCGAGCTCGTTTTTCTCGGCTGTCGAAAGGCTCTCATCGGGCGTTTGCGGCGAGATGGCCACAAGCTCCGCGCCGAGCCTCTTGATTGCGGGTAGCGCGTTTTGCAGCGCGCGCAGCTCAAGGTTGCAGTAAGGGCACCAGCCGCCTCGATAGAAGCTGACAACGATCGGGCCTTTGGCAAGGAGTTCGCGGAGCCTGACGTGGCCGCCGCGGGCATCGGGCAAGCGGAAGTCCGGAGCAGGATCGCCGGCCTTGATGGCCCGGCGGGCGATGCCGGAGGCGGCCAATTCCATGTCGGCGCTGGTCATCGCCTCGCGAATCTCCGCCGGCGCGTTGCTCATGAATTCGGAACGGAATGCATCGAGTTCTGCTTTGAGGGGCATGGCTGTTTCTCCGTTTGCGATTTCGTGTCAGATCTGGGCGACGCCGCCGTCTACAAAGAGCTCGACGCCGTTCACGTAGCTGGCTTCATCGGAAGCGAGGAAGGAGGCGGCCTTGGCGATTTCGTCGGCAGTGCCCATGCGGCCGAGGGGAACATTCTTTGCAAAGTCCTCTTTCAACTGGGTCAGTGCGTCGCCCTGTTGCCACTGGCCGAGGAGCGGTGTATCGATGTGGCCGGGGCTGAGAGTGTTTACGCGGATCCGGCGGTCGCGCAGCTCGTTTGCCAGGGTACGCGCGAAGGAACGTACGGCGGCCTTGGTTGCGCTGTAGACAGTGATGCCGGGGAACCCCTTGACGGTGGCAACGGAGCCGTTGAGGATAACGGATGCTCCTTCGTTCAGGAGGGGCAGAGCCTTTTGCACGGTGAAGAAGAGCCCCTTCACATTGGCGTCGAAGTGAAGATCGAAGAACTGCTCGTCGACGGCTTCAACCGGGCGCGGCTGGGAAACGCCGGCGTTGGCGAAGAGCACGTCGATCTTGCGGTTCTGAGTGCGGACGGCGTCATAGAGCCGGTCGAGGTCGGCGAGGCTGGCGACGTCTCCCTGCACGGCGGTGACGTTCTTGCCGATTTCGGCGACCGCGGCGTCGAGCGCGTCCTTGCGGCGGCCGGTGATGAATACGTGGTCCATTCCTTCCTGAACGAAGCGCTTGGCAGTGGCGAGACCCATGCCTGTGGAACCACCTGTGATGACTGCGACTTTTCCTGCGAATTTGCTGGTCAATGTGCTGGTCATTGTCGAACTCCTTCCCTGCGTCAACAGATGTGAGCGTATCGATTCCGATGCGGCTTGAGTAGGCGGCAAATTGCGATATCATCTATTCGTGTTTGGAATAAATGTTTGAGGCGAGCATGGATCGACTGCGCGAAATGGAGCTGTTTGTACGGGTGGTGGAGACGGGGTCTTTCTCTGCAGCGGCGCGGGACCTGAGGCTGGGACAGCCGGCGGTTTCAAAGACGATCGCGGCTTTGGAAGAGAGGCTTGGCGTGCGCCTGCTGGTTAGGTCGACGCGGCAGCTAGCGCCCACGGAGGCGGGGACGGCGTTTTACGAGCGCGCACTGCGCGCGATTGCAGAGGCCAACGAAGCGGATGCGGCGGCGCAGGGGGCGGGCGCGGGACTGGAAGGGCGACTGCGCATCTGTGCGCCGGTGACGTTTGCACGGCTGCATCTGGCGCCAAAGCTCGGTGCGTTTCTGGATGCGCATCCGAGGCTTCGGTTAGAACTGGTAATGGACGATCGAATGGTCGACCTGGTGGCGGAGAACATCGACGCGGCGCTGCGGCTGGGAAGCTTGAGCGATTCGTCGCTGCGAGCGCGCAAACTAGCGGAGGAGGAGCGATACGTTGTGGCGACTCCTGCGTATTTCAAAAAGAGAGGGATTCCGAGGAACCCCACGGAGTTACTGGAACACGACGGGATTATCTATGGACAGGTCTCGGGCGGGCAGGAGTGGCTTTTCCGGCGTGGGACTTCGGAGACTTCTATCCGGCTGAGCGCACGGCTGACATTGAGTGCTGCCGAGGGCGTACGCGAGGCCGTGTTAGCTGGACAGGGATTCACGATCACATCGCGCTGGATGTTCGCGCCGGAACTGGCATCGGGCGCCGTCGTACCGGTGCTGAAGGAGTGGACCCTGCCAGCAATGGAATTGTGGGCGATTTATCCCTCAGGCAAGCTGACGAGCACAAAGGCGCGCGCGTTCATGAAGTGGTTTGAAACGACGATTAGCGAACCGAAGTAGAGCGACTCCTCACGCATTCATGCTGAGTCGACGGAGCGAATGACTCGGCGACTCAGATCTCAAGTAACGATAACAAGGCGAGTCACTCATTCAGACCCGTTGCTTCACCGGGGAGAGTGGATGGGTAGTGAGCCTCGGACATGGCGCGGCCATTTACCTTGACGTAAAGTCGGCGACGGTGCCTTGTGCCGCAGCCGGCCGCCTATCCTGGAACCAAGAGAGCGCGTCGGCCGTTTTTCGTCAACTTGCCGGCCCCCAGGAAGGATGAAGACTCGCGCAGACAGCCTTTTTGCAGGGGTATTCGCCTTGCTCACCAACTGGCGTGCTGTTTTGCGTGGTGCTCGCTGACCGCGTGGCGGATCGGCAGAAAGGCCCGGGGTTTCCTCCCGATACACATGTCACAAGCGCGTTTGCCAGTACCTATCCGAAAACTTCACGAAAACCATTCTCGATGAGTGAGTTGGCGGAGATAAGCAGGGATTGGTAAACAGGAGCCGACTTGAACAAATCGCCTCGCTGCGAGTAAATTCGCGATTAGTGCCTAAGTGAGGGTTCAGGGGCCGACCAGGGCAAGTTTCTCAACGGGATTCCTCCTGCCTGGCGCGCGAGAGGAATTCATCGAGCAGGCCTACCGTACGCGCTAAGCGTCTAATTAACCGCGCGACTCGACTATCGATTCGACACTTTAGACCTGATGCGACTGCAACCACTCCAGTCAGAAGCCTCATTAAACTTCCGTTAATGCGCGATGCACGAGGTGGATCGAGATCGATCCTTCACCCACGGCCGAGGCAACGCGTTTCACATTCCCGGAACGAATGTCCCCGACAGCAAAGACCCCGGGCAAACTGGTCTCCAGCATCTGCGGAGGCCGGCTCAGCGGCCATTTGATGGGTGCGCTGGCCAGAGCGGCATCCAGATCCCTGCCTGTCAGGATGAAGCCTCGTTCATCGAGCGCCAAACATTCGCGCAGCCATTCCGTACTCGGCGAGGCGCCTGCCATGACGAAAATGTGCCGAATATCGTGTGTTGACTCTTTGCTTGTCGCCCGGTCCACCCAGGTCACCCGCTCCAGGTGCGAATCGCCCTCCAATGCTACCACCTCAGTTTGAAAATGCAGTTCAATCGCTGGATTCTCAACAATTCGCTGAATCAGATAACGTGACATGGTGTCGGATAATTGCTTGCCGCGAACCAGCATGTAGACCTTTTGCACCGTCTCAGCCAGGAAGACCGCCGCCTGGCCCGCTGAGTTTGCGCCGCCAATGACAATCACCTCCTCACCAGTGCAAAGTTGCGCTTCCATGAACGTCGCGGCGTAGTAGACACCTTGTCCCTCGTACCGCCCCAGGTTCTTGACCTTGGGCTTGTTGTACTGAGCTCCGGTGGCAAGCACAATGCTCCGCGTCTCGATGACCTCGCCGTTTTCGAGAGTGAGCTGATAAGGCCGCTCATCGCATCGAATCTTGACTACCTTTTCGCCGACCATCATCCGCGCACCAAACTTCTCTGCCTGCACAACGGCGCGGCTTGAAAGCTCCTGGCCTGAAATGCCCATGGGAAAACCAACGTAGTTCTCAATCTTTGAGCTTGCGCCAGCCTGGCCACCGGGAAAAGCAGATTCGATCATGACCGCGTCGAGCCCTTCTGAAGCCGCATACACCGCCGCGGCCAGTCCCGCCGGCCCAGCGCCCACAATCGCAACGTCGTAAACACGGGATACATCGATGCGGCTTGCCAACCCCAAACAGTCGGCCAGTTTTTGATTGGTTGGATTGCGAAGAACAGACTCGCTGGCACTGCAGATCACAACCGGAATCTCATCCAACTTGACGCCGAAGCGATCCAAAATCTCCTGCGCTTCCTTGTCGCGATCGAGATCGACATACGCGTAAGGATGTCCATTCCGGGTCAGGAATTCACGCAACCGTAGCGTGTCAGACGAATGTTGCGAACCCAGCATGGTGACATTGCCCCAGCCTTCCGATATGAGCGCCATGCGGCGCAGAATGAAAGCGCGCATAAAGATGTCGCTCATTTCAGCATCTTTTGCGATCAGCGCCCGCAATGCGTCGGGTGCTAGCTCAAGAAACTCTCCCGGCTCGGCAACCCGTCCGCGAGAGAGCGCGCGAGCGCCGGAGATCAGCACCACTTCGCCCGAGAATTGTCCGGGGCCATAGGTCACAAAAACGCGTTCGCCGGAAATGCTGGGCATAGCGATATCAAGCTTTCCCGAAAGCACCACAAAACAAGACATGCCCTGCGCGCCTGGTTCGAAAAGGACTTCTCCTGCCTGAACGGCTCGGATCTTGGCATAGGGCCTTATGCGGTCGACCTGTGCCGGATTAAGAACGGGGAAGGCTTCCGCTTGCCGGTCGGGGGCATTGATCGGTGGCAACATTTCCTTGTTCCTTTATGACCGCAATGAGATCCGAAAATCACCGGCCCCATACTCCGGCTTATGCATCCTTGGCCGGTACAGACAGATCTTGCGAGTCAGTCTCATCAAAACTTATAACCAATCCAGACGGAAGTGTAGTTCAGGTTTCTCCCGTCGCCCGACTGGCGCAGAAATGGGCCGGCGTAAAAAATCCCATAATCTCCCTGCACGTAGGCGTGGCGAGTCATCTGCCATCGAATCTCAAGGCCGGGCCGGTCGCCCACCAAACGAGCGCTGCTGCGGCCGGCCGACACCAGCAGGTTTCCCGGAACGCCGTAAACGCCGTCGGCAAGACTCTGCCGCCACCAGATCAGCCAGTCCGCCTCAGCGTTCACCTTATGCGGGAAGAAGAGCTTCAAATTCGGATGGAGATCGCGGAAGTTTACCGCTCCCGGGCCCGTGTCGGCGAGCACGCCAAAGTAATTGCCGACTGGGAAGAGCGGGTTGAAGGTCTGCAGATTGGGGCTGCTGAGATTGTTATCCCCGCTGGACACATCGGAGCGGATACCCGGACGCGGCGCAAAGGCGATCTTCGGCAGAATAACGCCGAACTCCGTCGCCAGCGTCCACGCCCGAATGTTTCCTGTCCCGAACGAGCCGAACTGATAGATGCCTTCGAGGTCGAAGTGCGGAATCGCGATGCGGCCTTCTGTCGATGCGGGGTCGCGTGAGGCGATCCGCGTTCCGACCGTCTGCCGCGTTTCGTGCTCAGTTCCTGAATTGTAGACAGCACTTTTGCGATCGAGGCCGTAGTAGTAAACATCCCAGACGTTGCGGCTCACTTTGCTCCAGGGGCGCGTTGCAAAGATCCCCCAAAACTCCGTTGAGCTATTCGGCACATCGTCAAAGAAACCGAAATTATCGACGGCGGGCCGCGCGGCAAACGCAGTAGTGGACCAGGAGCCCAGATTCTGCATGAGGCTGACCCCGTAAAAGCTCTGCCGCACATTGGGTCCTTCGCGCGGAGCCACGAGACGTCCGGATCCGAACAAAAATTCCTGGCGGCCCACGCGAAGGGTGACGGGGTGGGAAGAGGAGCCGATTCCG
Organism: Acidobacteriaceae bacterium; assembly: GCA_030041305.1. Taxonomy (GTDB): domain Bacteria; phylum Acidobacteriota; class Terriglobia; order Terriglobales; family Acidobacteriaceae; genus Telmatobacter. The sequence goes on along the minus strand of JASHOC010000281.1, from coordinate 7,033 downwards.
AGGTCGCAGAATGCATTGAGGAAATCCAGCCGCTTTTCATCGATCGTCCTGGGCCCGCCAGCGCGGCCTTCTTCCAGCCCGCTTTCGAATTGAATGAAGAGCCTCACTCGCGGATTAAAGTGCATGTCGAAATGCAGCTGGAAACGTTGCAGCCAGAATTGATTTGAGGGGTAAGGAGTGCCGCCCCAGTTATCGTTCTGGATGCGTTCGTCAACTCCGCGAAACTCTCCGCCGATGGAGACGTAGGAAGAGTCGCCGCCGCGGCCGAAGGGCATGTACTTGATGGGATCGAGCCAGTCTGAGCGATTCGCCGGATTCTGGAGGGAACTCCAATTCTCATCGTAGCGGAGCAGTTGATAAACACGAGGCTTGTCGACCGGCGGCGGAACTGGAACCGTCACTTGAGCCGGCGCTTTTGCGGCCCACAAGACGCAGAAAATCGTCCAGGCAGCGATCCACCTGATTGTCGGCATGCCGGAACTGTTGAAGCCGAGCCTCATATGCATTTTGCAGAAGCGGATGAAACCAGCAGCACTTTTTACCGCGTTCTTTGCTCTTCTCGCTTAGGTTTGTTGGTGCGGATGACGCGGTCCTCAGAATGAAACTACTTCCAATGAGAAACTCTACGTTGGCTTGCTCGTCAGATCGACGTTGGGTAAGGTGGCCGTGGTGAGCGCTGCCGCCAAAGCCAGGAATCCAAGGGCGAGAAACATCCAACCAAAACCAGGCGAATGCGCCGTTAGCGATGCGCCCGCATGGTTGGATTGCGCAGCCAAGACCACGGCAGAAGTGATCGCGGTGCCGAGAACGCCGCCGACACTTCGCGCGAATGAGAGGATACCCGTGGCCTCACCTAATTCTTCACTTCCCGCAGCCCATTGCACCATAGTTTGAGCTGCCGGCATCGTTGAGCCTAATCCCGCGCCAATCAATAAGGTGAGAAGCGCTACAAGGAATGGGCCGGTGTGGAGCGTCGGGACGAGAACAAAGAGCATGAGGCTCACCAGGGCCAACCCCCAAAGCATGTAGTTCCGCGGCTTGCCCGTGACGGAGATTCTAAGTCCAGTAGCTGTCGAAACGACGACTTGAGCGATTGTGAGCGGGATGAGGAGAAGCCCGGACGCAGTTGTGCTGAAACCGAACTCCACCTGGAGGAAGAATGGCAGTTGCACGATGATTCCGAAGAGTACAGCCGCAAAGAAGAGAACGGCCAGAGCGGAACGCCAAACGACAGGTTTGCTCATCAAGCGAGGGGGCAGAAGCGGGTCGCGAGCGTGATGTTCGGCGAAGCAAAAGAACAGGAAGCACAGAATCGAAGCGATGAGCAAAATGATCAGCTCGATTGAACTCCAGGCAAGCTCATGTCCACCAAAGGTCAGGCTGAGTAGAAGTGAGACTGTTGCGATTGTGAACAGGAGGATGCCAAAGGTATCGGTGTGGTATTTCCCGCTTCCGCGCGCTGGTTGCAAGCGCAATGCGGTTGCCGCGGCGAATGCACTCAAGGGCAGGTTGATCCAATAGATCGAACGCCATCCGATGTACTCGGTCATGACGCCGCCGGCGGCTGGGCCGATCGTGCTTGCCAAAGCAAAGACGGCGCCGAACCACCCCTGAAAGCGTCCGCGCTCTTTCGGAGATACCACTTCGCCAATCAGCGCCTGTGCAAGGGTAATCAGACCACCCCCACCGAAGCCCTGGAGGCAGCGCCCGATAATCAGGATGATCGGTGAAGGCGCGATGGCGCAGACGAATGAGCCGATCAAAAACAGGCCGAGCGACCAAAGCAACATTCGTCGCATGCCAAACGCGTCTCCAAGACGCCCATAGATTGGAGCCGCGACCGTTGCCGCTAATAGATATCCGGTTACTACCCATGTCGCCAGGGCAAGACCGCCAAACGAGCGAGCAATCACCGGCAGCGCTGCCGCAACAATGGTCTGGTCAACACTTCCCAGGAATAATGCAGGGGCTACGGAGAGGAAGGCAGTCCGAAACCTTCTGCGCAGGGCGGCTGCCGCTTCGTCCCCGTTGAGACGAAGGTCATTCTTTTCCTGCTCTTGAATGGATCTCCGCAATGTACCCTCCGGGGAACTGAACGATCGCCGAATTGCGCTCGTCCGACGTGAATGGCTTCACGAGAACCGTGACTCCCAACGATTCTGCTTTGGACAGGGTTTTTTCGAGATCCGGGACCTCGTAACCAGTCAGTTCGCGTCCATAGGGAAACGGCAGATGCCCGTCGGTCACGAACACCGAGAGCTTTCCGAAGGCCGATTCGATCCGGATGCGGCGGTAAGAGTCTCCGGGCCTTCCGATCTCAATCCCTGGAGCGTGTAAGTCGTCAGAGACGATTTTTCCATGTGAAAAAGCGAGAAAGCTGTGTACGAATGCGTCGGCTCGAATAGCTGAGACGTAGACCCGGTTTTCCGGAATGGTATGGAACGGGGCGTAGGATGGGGTTTGGGTATGCCAATAGAGTTGCGTATTCACTCCGCCAGGCCACTGAATAATTACGTCGCGTCCAATCGGGTCGGGGAAAGGTTCGACGAGCACATCGGCGCCGGTCTCTCGCGCCGCCTGGATGGCCACGTCCATATCGGTCACAAGAAGTCCCGTACGCTCGGCGCCGAATGGATACGGGATCGGAGTCCTGAAGCCAAACAACGATACCGTCCCGGCAGGCGTTTGCAGCAGTTGAGAACTTGTAGTGCTCGCAGTTGGCGTCACTGTGACAATCACCTGCTTCGTGCTTTGCCCGCCAAACGTTCCAAGGAATGCTGCTACGAAGTGATCCACGTCTGCAGGTGCGACGTAGACATGGGTTGTGCTGTACTGCGGAGCGACCGCCACCTCGGGAGTCGCTCCAACCGCAGTTGGCACTGATCCGGCCTGGGCAATTGCGAGGGGCGCCTCCATGACCGGCAGCGCAAGAAATGTGCATAGGGATAGGACCAGTGACCTTAGCTGAATCATGCGAATCTCCCTTCGAAATCCGAAATATTTGATCAATAGCCAATGGTGAAACGGGCGCGAATGTGGGCGGGCTCTTCGAGCTCATCGGCCATTGCGATGGCGTAGTCTTCCATCGAGACACGGCTCTGACCCGTTTCGTCGGCAATGAGACTGTTCGCGCCCAAGCGAAACTTGCCGGTGCGTTCGCCGGGCTCAAAAAAACCTGCAGGGCTGAAGTATGTCCAGTTGATGTCGGATGCTTTGAGGACGTCGAGCGCCTTGGCATGTGAAGCCGCGATAGCAACCCATTCCTGCGGCAGATGACCAGAAGCAAGGAGCGTCACACCGGGCGCAACTTCCAAAGAGGAAGCGCCGCCAACGACAAGCAAGCGCGGGGCTCCGGCCTTGCGCACCGCGTCAATCAAGCGTCTGGTTACATCGACCAATTGATCCGTATCTTCCTTCGGCGGCATGTACGCGCTGATCACTGCATCTGAGCCACGGATGATCTCTGCAATGCGATCAACGCTGCTCAGGTCGTCGCGCACCGCTGTCACTGCTGGGGGAAGTTCCTCAGGATGGCGGGAGACCGCAGTCACGCTATGCTTGCGCAACTGAAGTTCATTGAGTATGCGGCTTCCGGAACGTCCGGTCGCACCATATAGAACAACCTTCATTGAAATCTCCCCGGGTATTGCTCCTCAGAAGTGTAGATGTATGAGGATTGGCTGGTCACCCACTGCGGTGCGAGGTCGGCAGATACGGGCCACGTACTAATTGACCGCGAGGTTAGCCCGAATCGACCGTGGTGCGTATCTGGCCCCGTGATGTCTTTTGGTGGTTCATCTCATCGTTAAGACGGAAGCAACACACTTACCAATTCTCGGTTCCTGGGAGGCATTGAAAACAGGAGGGATGCACGGGATTCGGGGGAATGCGGAGTCAAGCGTCAGACATTCAAATGTCAAAACCGTCGGAGGGTTGACAGTCCAACACTCCTTATCATCAAGTGCAGATTTCAGATCGAAGATGCTCTTCCATTCGATGGACCGGGCGAGCCAAACCGCGCATCTAAAAACCCAAAGTCCGATCCAATCGAGAGAGGATGCATGGGACAGATCACAAATATCCTTTTCCCCGTGGATTTTTCGGCTGAGTCGCAGGCAATGGCTGCATATGTGAAGCGAGCGGCGACGCTGCTGGGAGCCAAAGTCACGCTGCTTCACGTGTACGATCCGGCGAGCCGCAATGGGCTCGAAATTACGGTGCGGGCACCGCAGGAGATCGCTGCAGAGCATGAGGAGATTGCACAGCAGCAGCTCGGCGGGTTTCTGAAAACTGAGTTTCCGCCGGCAGAATACGAGCGGCTGCTGGTGGCGGGCGACCCGGCGACGGAGATCGCCCGGACCGCGCGTAAGAGCGGGTTTGACCTGATCGTGATGCCTACGCACGCGGGGATATTCCGGCGGATGCTGCTCGGGTCGACGACGGCGAAGGTGTTGAACGACGCAGATTGTCCGGTGGCGACGAGCCAGCATGCAGAGACGATTGCGCCGCGCCGGCTGGAGCACCGGGAGTACCTGGTGGCTACCGGGTTGGGGGAAGAATCGGAACGGGTGCTGCGGTACGCGAACCAACTGGCGCAGCAGGCAAGGTCTCATCTGCGGATCATCCACGCGATTCAGTCGACGGATCCCAAGTTGCCCGTAGAATTGGATCTGGATGAGCAGATCCAATCGGAGGAGAAGCGGGAGGCAATGGAGCGGATCGCAGAGCTGCAACGAAAGGTTGGCTCGAACGCGGCCGTGCGCATTGCGATGGGACCGGTGAAGGAGGCGCTGTTGACGGCGGCGGCGCAGTCGGATGCCGACATTTTGATCATTGGGCGAAGCTCGCGACCAGGCGTGCAAGGCAGGCTGAGGGACTTCACATACACCGTGGTGCGGGACTCACCGTTTCCAGTGATGAGTGTATGATAAGGCGCACCGCGGATGATGCGCGTGACCTCCACGAGCCCGCTGCGCCGGCCCCCTCACCTTGCCTGCTCCGTCGACACGACGGCGATTGGATGGGCAGTCAGTTTTGGGCTGACCATCAAGAATTGCTCGTCAGCCGGGATCATGGGATCTGACTCCAGCAATCTTACGGAAGTCTTAGAAGCCGCCTTGCGTTGAGATGCCCAATCTTCTCTTTGTCGCCCGGGCTTATTGGCATCTGATCGAAGAATCTTCGAGCGGCGACCATGCCTCCATAGGGGTAATCGGTCGTAAACAAAACTCGGTCAATTCCAATAAGGTTGACCATCGCCAGATAAGCATTGAAGGCGAGGCTATAAGTTGGATCGATCGCCCCCGGTACCTGGTCTCCAAAATCTCCCGCCAGAATGCCGCCATAAAAATTCTCGCGAAGATAGTCCATGATGTGATGCTTCAGCCCAGTATCTTTCGGTGGGAATCCATATGTCCCGCGCCATGCGCACCAGCTGAGTATCTCGAAATGGTGTCCGACAATCATCTGCAGGCGTGGAAAAGCGTCAAAAACACCGCCAAGAATCAGCCGCATGGCGTGAACACCAACGTCAATGTGCCAACCAGCGCCGGCCAACGCGAAGAAGCCGGACACAATTGGATTGAACCCTTCGTAGCAGGCACTAACGACCGGCTGAGGTGGCCTGTTGGGATGGAGAAAAATCGGGACATCCAAGTGTTCGGCGCATTCAAATACTGGCCAGAAAAACTTATCATCCAGATACCGGCCGTTCACGTGTCCATTGATCAAGGCGCCGACAAACCCTAATTTATTGACTGTCCGCTCAAGTTCCTCGACTGCTGCTTTAGGATCCCGCATGGGCAAAGTCGCAAAGCCCATGAATCTTTCTGGGTATTTGGTTATCGTCGCGTGCGCACCATCATTGGCTTGTCGAGCCAGGTCAATTGCGATCGATGGGTCCAATTCCTCTGGCCCTGGCGATGTGTGAGAAAGGATCTGGACGTCGATTCCAGCCTCATCCATTACGGCAATTCGTTTTTCATCCAGATCGTAGATGCCATGCGGCACACCTTCCGATAGATCGCCGGGAAATCGGCCCAGTTCGTGCCACTTGTGATAGATCTGCTCGATCGGATTATTCTTGTTGGCCTGCGCGATTGCGCGTGTCTTGTAATGCTCTTCAAAAGCGATAACCTTCATCACGTGATTCTCCTGACGGGTAGAGTTAGTGAATTAGCAAGTCTCTGGACATCAGAGAATCGCCATGTCTTCTAGCGAAGCAAGCCGAGTGCCAGCAAGGAAGGTTTTCAGCCTCGCTGAAGCGAAAGGGGTTGCGATGCAGAGGATCTAGCCAGGATCCCTTCCGCGTCGAAGTTCTGACGTCGAGACCATTGAAGGGCTGACGGGCTGTCGGCGTATTGTGTCCCCGATCCCAGCTAATGAGCGTTGATGTACAAAGTCGGGTAAAGCGATCTTCAGTCCGGCTAATTGAGAGTGCCGCGCGCTGCGGGCTGGGAAAGATATGCGGAAGAGTTGACCAGCCCCACAAGAACGAATTGCCGGCGGTTTTCTCACGCGGCAATTCTGCCAGCGGAGCTGCGCGACGGCTTCTCTCCCGGCGGTCAAGTTGGATGCGGAGTGAGGTGGGCTTATTTGGTCACGCCATCGTAAAGGGCCGGCCATAGGCCAGGCCGCGCTTGGGAGATGAAATCCCGATCAACGTCTCCAGCGGCGACCTTGAAGATCAACAGCGCTCAGGAACAGGCACGTCGAATCCGTTGAGTGTCGTCGACACCAGGCAATAAAGGCCAACGAGATAAATCAGCTCATTTGTGCCGTGCTGACCGAAGGTGGCAACGGCCAACTGGTAAAGAGGCTCCGGCAGAGCACCGCCCCGCACAAGTGCATAGGCGACATCGAAGGCGACGTTCTCACCCGGCGCCAGGTCGTGCGGCTTCAGGTCTGCTACCAGCGTCGCCAGCCGCTCCGGCTTCATCCCATCCCGCCCAGCGACCGCGGTATGCGAGTAGATCTCGTATGCGGCATCGAAACGGGCACCGACGACGAGAATAGCGATTTGGCGAACGTTGTG
>JASHOC010000280.1 GCA_030041305.1 Acidobacteriaceae bacterium | reverse complement strand
ATGTTATTGACTTCGGAATACATGTCGTCGGCGGCCTTCACGACCTTCGAGTCCGATTCGTAGGCTCGCTGCGCCAAGACCATCTGCACAAACTCGGTGACCACATCCACATTCGAGTTCTCCAGATAGCCCTGCTGCAGCGTTCCCAGGCCCTCGGTTCCGCCGGGGTTGCCCAGCACCGGGTCGCCGGAGCTGAGGGTGGCCTCTAACAGGTTCGAGCCCCTACTCTCCAGGCCGCCCGGATTGGGAAACGTGGCCAGTTGGATCTGTCCCAGTTGCGAGGGATTCTGCTGTCCGGGTAAAGTGGCGTTCACCACCCCGTACTGGGTGATCGTCACCGCAGTGGCGTTGGGGGGGATGGTGATAGTCGGAATCAGCGGATCGCCCGCGGTGGTCACCATGGTGCCCTGGTTGTTCAATTGGAACTGGCCGGCCCGGGTGTAGGCAATGCTTCCGTCCGGCTGCTGCACCTGGAAGAATCCCGACCCTTCGATGGCTATGTCCAGCGGATTGTCGGTTTCGTTCAGCGATCCTTGCGTATTGATCACCTCGGTGGCCGCCGCCATTGTGCCCAGACCAATCTGCAGCCCTGCCGAAACCGTGTTCTGGCTTTGCGCCGCCCCTGGCGTCACCAGGTTCTGGTAGACCATGTCCTCAAAGTCCAGGCGCAACTGTCGGAAACCGGTCGTTGATGAGTTAGCCAGGTTATTGGCGATGGTGTCCAGATTCAACTGCTGCGCGCTCATGCCGCTGGCGGCGGTGTACAAGGCTCGAATCATAGCGGCGCACCTCCGGTGCGCAGTAATCAATGGTCAGTGTCAGTGGTCAAAGATCGGCGGTCCAGCTTTCAGCTCACGAACCCGGGTTCCTTTTTCCCCTGCCCTCTCCAGTCCCTGGTCCCCGGCCTCTCGGTCCTTGGTCCCCGCTCCTAAACTTTGGGCAGGTCCTCGGTGGCGAACTTGTTGAACTGCCCATCGAAGACGGTCAGCGCCCGCTGCATCATCTCCGCCTGGCGCTGCATCATGACCAGATCCAGGGTCCCCTGAACCACGTCCTCGTTGGCGGCTTCGATGGCCCCCTGGCGGACGGAAGCGCTTTGGGCCGGCGCGGGCGCAACGCCTTGGGGCGCGAGATAGCGATTGGCCCCTTCCGGCGTAAGCTGCGTGCCTGCAGGAAAAGTGAAGACGCCTATCGTGGCTACCGTTCCGCCCGCGACCGACAACACGCCGTCGGCTCCCGCCGTCACCTCGCCGGGCGGAATCTGAATCGGCTGCTTCGCGGCGGAAAGCACCGGCTCGCCCGCCTCGGTGACTAATTGCCCATTCCGGGCACGATGAAAACTTCCGTCGCGGGTGTAACGCGGGCCATTCGCGGTCTGCACCATGAAAAAGCCCTCTCCCTCGATGGCCAAGTCAAGAGGGTTGCCCGTCTGTTGAACAGCTCCCTGGGTCATGCTCAGGCGGTCGCCGCCTAACAAACCGTAGTTGTTCACGGTTCCACCCAATTCGGAATCCGCAGCGTCCGGGCCCAGAAGCACAGACCGGAAATACTCTCGCTCGGCCCGGTAGCCCGGACTCTGCGCGTTCGCCAAATTGGCGGCTGTCGTGTCCAGAGCCTGCATCTGCGCCACCAGCCCGGTCGTCGCCGCGTAATAACCGCTGTCCATTGCCGATTCTCCTTCAGGCTGCAGTGGAGCAGGCAGGTCGGGAACCGCGCGAAGCGGGAGAGGATTAGAGGAAGTTAGGAACTTGTGTGGTCGTGTCGAAGTGCTTGAAACGCGAATGGAGATTTGCGACCCTGGGCGAAGGCAGCTCCATCCTGGCAACGCCGATCCACGAGCATCGATCAAAGGTCCGATCCTGCGGGGGCTGCGTTCCGGCTGATGGCCCGCGCAAATCGGGAAAGCCGCTGGGGAAGCGACTTGAGGCTAAATAGCTTTTGGGGAGACAGCTTTTTGCGGCCGAAGCCTTCGCAAATCGAAGTCTCACTGCAACCCGTCGCAGATAATTGTCACTTCGAAGCTGGCCTCGCCGAAGGTGTAAATGTGGTGGAGTTGGAACTCCGGCGACTGCACGTGCAGGTTGTAGTCTCGACCCGTGATCACCGCCGGAACCGAGAGGATGCAGTGGGCGGCCAGCTCCGGCGCCTTGCCCTTCCAGACCCCAGCCAGCATATTACAGATTTCGCCCATTCCGTCTTTGACCGTGTCGTCGATCCCAGTGAATTCCATGCCCGTCATTCGCGCAGTGATCCGGAGCGCGGCCGTACCCCCAGACCGCAGCACGCAGGCGCCACTCAGCACTCCACCAAAACCCACCATCGCGGTCACCGATTCCGGCTCTTGGGGAGGCGGCTCAGGGGTCCGCCGGCACGTGAGTCCCAGCATCAGTTGAAAAACCTCTTCCACGCTAGAGTCCAGGTTCTTGGGATCAGCGACGCGCGCGACGGATCCGCGTAACGAGACCACCGTCTCCGATCCCCTTCCACCCGGCGCCGTTTTATCCGGGCCCGGCGTCTCCGCGCTCTTTTCACGCGGCCGTGCGATTGCCATCACGTTCACATCATTCACTGGCACGCCGACTCCTCCTTACGTTGCGCCCAATAAGGGCAGCACGCGTTCCTTCACCTGCTGGGCCGTGAAGGGCTTGCGGATGTAGCCGTGCGCTCCGGCCTGAATGGCCTGCTTCACATGTTCCTCGCTGGACTCAGTGGTGATCATCACCACCGGAACACCGGCGGCCAGCTTCCGAGCGCGAATCTCGCGCAGAAATTCGAGGCCGTCCATCAAGGGCATGTTGATGTCGGAGAGAATAAGGTCCACCGGCTCGATTTCTAAGACCTCCAGCGCCTCGCTGCCGCTTCCGGCTTCGTGCACTACAAGAGATGCCAGGCCCGCCTGCCGCAAGGTGCGCTCTACGATCTTCCGCATCACCGAGGAATCGTCCACGATCAAAGCTCGAATCTCGCGCATACTCGGGCTCCTCTGCTGCTCTGCCTATCGGCGCTCGTGGCCGATTCATGAGCCGTAGGCAGTTCGGCGGCTCGCCCCACTTAGCCCCGCCAAGCTTTGCTACCCCTTCGGATCAAAATCCGCCCGCGGATCCGATCAGATCGGACACCGAGTCGAGTTCGGCCAAGCCACCGGTGTGGGGCCGCAGCCACATCCGCAACCAGAGGCAGTCATGCACCCGCGCCATGCGCGCTTCAACTGGCCGCGCACGTTCCAGAGAGCGCGCCATGGCATGAGCCAGCGCCGGCTCCGACGCCGCCTCGATCAACTCCACGGCCGGGAAGCGGGCCTTGAGCATCCGCGCATGGGCGGGACGGAAGCGCGGCTCCTCCACTATACCGGTTTCTACCCGCAGCCCCGTGATCCGCTCTACCGCCAGCGCCAGCGCCGGGTCGAGCCGATCTTCGAAACCAAGGTAGAGAATCCTGCCCGCGGCCACACGCAGAGGTAGTGCGCCGAAGGCGTCGATGAACAGTCGCGGCAGGAGCGCCGTAAGCCCTTCCGGGTCGTGAGATTCAAGCGGCAGCACCGGACAGCTCCATTGCAGCCCCAGCGCCCGCGTGACCAGCGCCGCGCTGACCCCGTGCTTGCACCCCAGCCAGTGACCCAGCCGGCCGCCAGCCGCCTTCTGCGACTCCATGGCGCTGCGCAACTGGTTGGCCGTGATCCAGCCGCGCTCCAACATGATCAATCCCAAAGGCAGGCGGGGCCGGTGCATCCCGGTCGCGCTGCCCCGCCCATCCATCTCCCGCGCCAGTGCGAGGCGCACCACCACCTGCGCGCAGACCTCCGAGCAGCACCACCCGCCTTCGAAGATCGGCGCCGAGCGACTGCGCCATGGCCGGAACCAGCCGGAGCGGCAGCCGGGATTGGCGCAGGTCGAGAAAATGCGCCCCCGCGCAAGTTCCGGAAGTTGCGAAGCCGTCATCGGAACTGGATCTGCCAGAGCCGAATCCGCCACAGGTCCGGAAATTTTGGATTCTCCGAGTATGGAGCGGCGCGTCAACGAACTTCCGTTCCTGGTTAGAAGAGGCATCGGATGCTCTCCAGCCGCTTTTGGGGCGCGGCCACTTCGGTGACTTTCAGCCCGAAGTTGCCATTCACCAGAACCACTTCGCCCCGAGCCACAATCTTGTCGCACACGATCAAGTCCACGGGGTCCGATACGTGACGGTCCAACTGCACCACGTCTCCGGGCCCCAGCTCCAGGATTTCGCCCAGCGGCATCTGTCGCGAGCCGAAGCGCAGCGCTGCCTCGAGCTCGATGTCGAGCAGAAGTTCGAGGCCACGACTCAAGGGGGGCGGCGCGCCCAGACCGGGAGTAGACGGCGCGGCTCCGTCCTGCGCGGCCTCTGGATCAAGCTTCAGGTCAGTCTTCGTGCCAGAAGCCCACGTCGCGCCGGCCGCGTCCTCGCGCGCCCCTACCTCGTTGCGAACGAGCAGAGTCCACGACCGGCCGCCGGAGCGCAACTGAAACGCGCGCGAAACGCGCGTTTCTCCTGCGATCTCTTCGAATTTCTCCACCCGGGCATGCTTGCCCGTCCGTGCCAACAGCTCTGCGGCCGCGGCTTCCGCCGTTTCGCGAACCAGCTCGCCCAAGGCGGTCTTCTGGTCCAGGCCTTCGCCGGCCAGCGAGGTCTCGAGTAGCCCCGCATCGAGGAGGATGGAAAACCGTCCCTCTACGTCCCCGGCGAGCGTCGCCGCAAAGCCGAACGAGTCGGCGTCGAGCGGCTTCGGCAGGGCTTCCAAAAGCTCCGGCTCGCCGGCCAGAGCCTGAGCGAAGAGGTCGCTAGCCACCTGCACCCAGCAGTCGAAGTAGCTTTTCATCTCCCCCCCTCGGCGGGCCTACGCTCCATCCGCGCGGCCCGATGCGGACCCTGGCGAATCGCTTGCGCCCGGTTCAAGGTTTGGCCGCCGACACGCCACAGAGGCAGGTTGTTGCCGGCGAGGTTCAGTAGCAGCACGCTGCCTGGCTCAAGCCTCTCGAGTTCGCTCGCCCGCACCCGCACCGAGGGCAACTGCAAAGAGCAGCCGAAGCGGATGCGCCGCGCTGCGGCCTGCATTCTTTCCCGCGCATCGCCGGCATGACGTCGCCCACGGCCCCATTCCGTGGCAAGCCGGCGCAAAATGGTGTTCGCCACCACTGCGGGAAAGGCCAGGTTCAGCAGACCCGAACTGTGCGGCATGCGAATCTCGAAGCTTAGGCACAAGGTCTTTTCGGCCACTGACATGATGCGCGCCACCTGGGTCTGCATCTGCCGCCGCTCGAAACTGAAGCTCAAACCCACGGGCTGCCAAGCCGCGGTCAGCTCCCGGCAAACGATCTCGACCACGCTGGCCAGAATCGACTCCTCAATGTCGGTCAGCTCGCGCAAAGGCCCGTCCTTGCCGTCACCGCCCAGCACGAGATCGATGATCGGTGGCGCCAGGGCCATATCCAGCTGCAACACCGAAACCGCGCCCAGCGGTTCCAGGCGCACGCTGGCCACGTAACTGATCTCGGGAATTCTAAGGAGAAATTCATTGAACTGGATCTGCTCGGCCGAGACCAGGTTGACCTGAAAACGGGTGCGCAGCCATGCCGCCAGATTGTGGGTCAGGTTCCGGGCAAACAGATCGTTCAACAGGCTAATGGCGCGCATCTGTTCGGTCGAAATCTGGCCCGCCGAGGCATAATTGAAGGGCCTTACCCGGGCCCGCGCTTCGATTTTTTGGGGTTCCGACGCAGAACTGCGCGCCGCCTCAAAGAGCGCATCGATCTCGTCCTGTTGGAGAGTTTTTTCAGCCACCGAAGTTTCCTCCACCTTGACCCGTGCTCTGACAGGCGTTCCGATTCACTGGTTTCGGGTCTCTTCAATTCCCCACTTCCGGCTCCGCAAAAACGAGACTTCGTTCAACCCCGCCCCAGGCTCAACTCGCCTTGCGTTGCGCCCCACGCGGGAGCTTGCGCGCGCTGCGATCGAACGCGCCGCGCGCCGCGAGGTCCTTGAGTGCCGCGCGCAGGTGCATCACCGCCGAGGCATGCACCTGCGAGACCCGCGACTCCACCACCCCCAGCGCCAGCCCGATCTCGCGCATGGTCATCTCTTCGTAGTAGTAGAGCGTCATCACCAGCCGCTCGCGGTCGGGCAAATGGGCGATCGCCTCGGTGAGCCGCTCTTCAAGCTCCCCCTTGAGGCAGCGAAACAGCGGATCCTCCTCCGGGCGTCCGGGCACGTAGGCCAGCTCTTCCTCGCCGGAGTCCTCGTTGTGCTCGAGGTGCAGGGTGCCGATCTCCAGCCCCTTCAGATCGCCGAGCACTTGCTGGTATTCGTCGAGCTCCACCCCCAACTCTTCGGCCACCTCAATTTCCCCCGGGGCCCGGCCCAGGCGCGCCGTCAAGACCCGGATCGCCTCTTCGATGGCGCGGCCTTTACGGCGCAACTCGCGTGGGCTCCAGTCCAGGGTGCGTAGGCTGTCGAGAATGGCTCCGCGGATGCGAAATTGCGCGTAGCTGCGGAACTGCACCCTCTTGGCCGGATCGAATTTGGCGAAAGCGTCCATCAACCCCACCACCCCGGCCGAGACCAGGTCTTCGATATCTACATGCTGGGGCAGCCGTTCGTGAATGCGGCGGGCCAGAAAGCGCACCACCGGCAGATGTTCGAGGAGAACTCGCTCCTGCTCGCTGGTCAACGCCGGCGCCGGCGCAGCCGCCACCGGAGGATAACTTCCCACGCCTCTTTTCATGCCTCTGTGGTCCCTGGTTGTTGCCGCCACCTCGGTTCCCATCGTTCTCCCCTTGCCCATCCTCAAGTCGCCTTTGACATGATCTCCAACCTGTTGTCCAGCCACGACCTCCGGAGCCCCATCCACTGCTCAGCGCACCGTGCCCGCGGGGCGCAGTCGGATCTCGGGCGGAATCTCGCCGACGGCCACGACCGCCAACCGAGGCAAAACCGGCTCCAGCCAGCGCTTCACGTGATAGCGCGCCGGACTGGGGCAGAGGAGCACGGGGAAGGCCGCGGTGGACGCCGAGCCGATAAGCGATCTCACAGAATCCGAGAGCCGCCGCACCAGGGGTGGGGCCCCCGCCGCGGGGACCAGCAGGCGTTGGCCGGACTCCGGGTTGAGCGTGGCCAAAATTTCTTCTTCGAGCGCCGGATCGAGCAGGAGCACCGGCAACTGCCCGTCGCCATCGAGCAGCGGGCGCACCAGTCTTCGCCCCATCGCTTGACGCGCGGCCTCGACCAGCGCCACCACGCTCTTGTTTACTGGAGCAGTTTCGAGCAGCGCCTCCAGGATCGCGCCCAAGTCGCGGACCGACACCCGTTCGCGCAGCAACTGCTCAAGCACCCGTCCCACCTCGCCCAGCGTCAGCAGTTTGGGGATCAGCTCTTCGATCAGCTTGGGATGGCTTTCGTTAAGCGTGTCCAAGAGGCGCTTGATCTCGGCGCGGCCGAGGAGTTCCCAAGCGTGCTGGCGGATCAGCTCGCCGAGGTGCGTGGTGATCACCGTCACCGCATCTACTACGGAGTAGCCCGCCGCGATGGCTTGGTCTTCGAGCGCGGGCACAATCCAGATGGCCGGGACTCCGAAGGCGGGCTCCCGCGTCTCTCTACCGGTCAATGGCCGGCGGCCGGGCTCGCCGGAAACGGCCAATAGCTGCGTACCCTCGGTCTGCCAGCGGCCGATCTCGATGCCTCGTAGCGAAAAAACGTACTCGCGCGGCTTCAGGCGGAGGTTGTCCGAGATGTGCACCGGGGGGATCAAAAAGCCCAATTCCGAGGATAGATGGCGGCGCAGGGTGCGGACCCGGTTCAGCAATTGGCCGCCCTGCTTCTCGTCCACCAGCGGAATGAGCTGGAACCCGATCTCGAGAGTCAAGTCCTCGAGCCGCAACAGGGTCGCTAGGTCCGAACCCTGCGCCGTCTCCGCCCTTTTCTTTTCGGCCGGCGTCAGCTCCGCCGTGGCCGCCGCCGGTGCATGCGCCGAAAGCCTGCGCCCGCTCCAAAACAGCCCCGCGCCTACGGCCAGGAAGGCCAGCTTGGGCAACCCCGGGATCAAACACATGCCGCTCGAAACCAGGCTGGCGAGATACAGCGTCGCCGGGCGGCCCAGCAATTGTTGTCGGATCTCGCCGCCAAGCATCCCGGCCGAGTTGGCGCGGGTCAGCGTGATGCCGCCTGCCACCGACACCAGCAGCGAAGGAATGATGGTCACGAGCCCGTCGCCGACCGTCAACACCGTGTACGTCCGAGCCGCCTCGCCCAGGGCGACACTCTGCTGCAGCGTGCCGATGAGAAGCCCGGCGACGATATTGATGGCGGTTATGAGAATCGTGGCTAGCGCGTCGCGCTGATTGAACCGCGCCGCGCCATCCATGGCCCCATAGAACTCGGCTTCCCGGGCGATCGCTTGCCGCCGCCGCCGTGCCTCGGCCTCGTCGATCAGGCCCGCGTTCATGTCGGCGTCGATGGCCATCTGCTTGCCTGGCAGGGCGTCGAGGGTAAACCGAGCCGTCACCTCCGCAGTCCGCACCGCGCCGTGCGCCACCACCAGGAACTGAATGGCGACCAGGGCCAGAAAGAGCACGAAGCCCACGACGTAATTCCCGCCCACTACAAACTGGCCAAAGGCTTCAATCACCTTGCCAGCCGCCGCCGTTCCTTCCTGCCCGTGCAGCAGGATGCGCCGGCTGGAGGCAATGTTCAAGGACAGCCGAAAGAGCGTCAGCAAGAGCAGCAGGGTAGGAAAGACCGAGAGTTCCACGGCGCGGCGGATCTGGATAGCGGCCAAAAAGACGATGATCGACGCCGTCATCGAGAACGCCAGCAGAAAATCCAGCCCCGTAGCCGGCAATGGCACGAGCATGACGAAGATCACGCTGATCGCGGCTAGCGGCAGCAGATACTCGCGCAGCCGCTCTAAGATCGGCGCACGAGCCGCAAGCGATCCGGCGGCAAGCGTTGTGGTACTCATCGCTACTCTCCTCGAAAACAAAAAAGCGTGGATCGCTTCATTGCGGACCTCCAGCAAGACCTGGTCCCACAGCAGGACCCGTCGAGCCGCGCGCCGCTGAGCCCGCACTCGCGAATCCTGGACCCGGCGAGCCGCCCGCCCCCCGCCGGCGCTCGCGTAACTCCGCCTCCACCCGCTGGCGGTACAGGTAGGCCAGAATCGCAGCCACCGCCGCGTACAACTCCACCGGGATGGCTTGCCCGACCTCGACCGAACGGTAGAGCGAGCGCGCCAGCGGCGGATTCTCGACAATCGGCACACCCGCCCAGCGCGCTTCGGCCTTGATCTCCTCGGCCAGCAGGTTGCGGCCCTTGGCCAGCACCTTGGGCGCGTCCATGGTGGCGAAGTCGAAGCTCAGGGCCACGGCGTAGTGGGTCGGATTGGTCAACACCACGGCGGCCTTGGCCACATCCGCCTTCACCCGGCGGCGGCGCATCTGTCGCTGCAGGCCGCGGATGCGGCTGCGAATCTGCGGGCTTCCCTCGGTCTCCTTGAGCTCGTCGCGCAGGTCCTGCCGGCTCATCTTCAATCGCGACTCCCGGCTCTGCCATTCCACCAGGTAGTCGATGGCCGACCAGCCGAAGAGCAGCCAGGCCGCGGCCATGAGCAGCCCGTAGACATCCGCGCCGAGCAGCTCCAGACGCGCAGTCGAGAACGGCGGAAGGGTTAATTCGCGACCGATGCTCTGGACCGCGAAGACGGCCAGAAAAGCGGCCGGGATCAGCGACTTGCCCAGCCGGGCCGCGGCGCGCAGCGAAAACAGGTTCTTGAGGTTTGAGACGGGGTTGATGCGCTCCGGCTTGAAGCCCACCGCCCCGCCATGGACGGTGAGGCCTCCGGTCTGCAAAATGCCCACTGCGAGGGCCGCTGTCGCCGCCATCGCCATGGCCAGGGCGGGCGGAAACAGGACCGCCAGCGTCAGCCGGCGGATGGCCGCAAAGGTCGGCGCGATGGCGTCCGGCTCCCACCGACCGGCGGCGCCGAGCGCCAAAAAGCCCGTAAACGCGCCCCGCCACGCCTCCATGGTCCGGCCACCCAACACTCTCAGCGCGATCACTCCGGCCAGCGTTCCCGCCGCGGCCGTCAGCTCCCGGCTGTGCAGGATGTCGCCTTCCTTGCGCGCCTTCTCGCGCCGGTGCTGGGTGGCCTGTTCGCTGCGCTCTCCGGGCATCGCCTATCTCCCCAGCCCCGGAAACAGTCCCATGGCCACGCCGTGGACGGGGGCCGCGATCAGCCGCTCGGCCATATCGAGCAGGGCCGCGAAGCGCGCCTCGATAAAGCGCGGCCAAACCGCCATCGAGCCGGTCAGCACCACAAAGCCAGTCAGTGTCTTCAGCGGCACGCCCAGAAACATCACTGGCAACTGCGGGCTGAGCTTGCCCAATAACGCCACCGCCACTTCGACCAGCATGGTGGCGGCCAGCACCGGTGCCGACAGTTCGAGCGCGGCCAGAAAGACGCCTCCGGCGGCGCGCACGATGGCCATCGCCGACGGCGCGGCCAGGGCGTAGGCGCCCAGCGGCGCAGCGTGGAAGCTGCGCACCATCGAAGCCAGCAGGATCCGGTCCAGGCCGGCTCCGATCACCACCAGCGTGCCCATCAGCTGGAATAGGTCGCCCAGAAGCGGGGTCTGAATCTCCGTGGAGGGATCCATCAGATTGACCAGCGAAAAGCTGAACTGCAGGCCCGCGATCTGACCGGCGAAGAGCAGCATCTCGCTCACCAGCGTCAGCGACAGCCCGTAGACCAGCCCCACGGCCAGCTCGCCCAGAAGCGCAGAAAAGGTGATCTCCGCCTGCGCGTAAGGCAGCGCGGCCACCACCGGGGCCAGCAGAAAGGCGGTCGCGCCCGCAAAGACGGCCTTGGCGCGCATGGGCAGCGCGGTCGAGGAAAAGAACGGGGCGAAGGCCACCATCCCGCTCACCCGCGCCAGCGTCAGCGTCATCGCGCTCAAAAATGTGGTCCAGTCCGCCATCATTCGCCGCCAGCTCCTGGCCGCCCGCTCCCAGCCTCTTGTTCGCAACCCGAAGCCGCCCGCCTGTGCAACTTGCGGCGGGAAGCCAGGAGCTGAAAGCCGGAAGCTGTCTTCTCACCCCAGAAATCTCCGCAAATCCCCCAGCAACAGCCGCGTATAAGCCGCCAGCCGCTCCAGAAACCAGGGCATCCCCACCAGCATGATCATGGCGATGAGCCCCAGCCGCGGCACCGAGGTCAGCGACTGCTCCTGCAGGCTGGTCAGGGTCTGCATCAGGCTCAGCACGAAGCTCAGCGCGGCGGCGGCGATCAGCAGCGGCGCGGCCAGAATCATGGCTTCTTTCAGCAATTGCCGCAACAGCTCAGCCACCATATCCGGCGTCATCGTCAGAAACTCCTCAGCAACGAACTGGCCAGCAGGTTCCAGCCGTCCACCATCACAAACAGCAGAATTTTCAATGGCGTCGAGATCACCACCGGCGGCAGTTGGAACATGCCGATCGAGGTGGTAATCGCAGCGGTGACCATGTCGATCAACAAGAAGGGAAGAAACAGCACGGCGCCGATCGCGAACCCCGCCTTCAATTCCGAAAGCATGTAGGCCGGGACCACCACGCGCATTGGCAGGTCGTCGGGCGTGTTGGGCCGGGGAATCTGGCCGGCCGCGGTAAACAGCGCCAAGTCCTTTTCCCGCGCGTAGCGCAGCATGAAGTGCTTCACCGGCTGCGCGCCCCGGTCGAGCGCCTCCATCCCCGTGATCTGCCCGGCGCGGTAAGGCTCCACGGCCTGCTGATCCACCTGGTTGAGCACCGGCGTCATCAGGAACCAGGTCATCATCAGCGCCAGCCCCATCAGCGTCGGATTCGACGGCGCGGTCTGCGTGCCCAGAGCCTGGCGCAGGAAGTGAAAAACCACCAGCAGCCGCACCAGAGGGGTCATCGCCATCAGGATCGCGGGCAGCAGCGTAATCAGGGTCAGGAGAAGAAGAATTGTCCAGGGAGTCGAGTCGGAAGGGTGCAGCTTGGCGCTCAGGTCGGGCAGCAAAGGCGCGGGCCCCGCCAGCGCCAGCGCTCTCGCCGTCCCCAGAACTATCATGAAATCCTCACTGTCTGCCGCGTCGTGCGCCGTGCTCCCATTGAACGCATTCCTTCATCCAGCGCATAAAAAGCCGGTCCACCCTCGGCCGAGACGGCCACCAGAATCCGCCGTCCCTCGGCCTCCACCAGCGCCAGCGACTGTCTGGGGGCGAGCGTAATACGCTCGATCAAGATCAGCCGCGACTGCGCGGCTGCGCTCTTGCTCAGCTTTCCCAGCCTCGCGACCGCCCAGCGCATCAGCCGCCCGGCCCATCCGCCGGTCCGGAGCCGGCAACCCGTCTTCAGTTCCCTTTGCACTTGGTCCCTTTCCATCCCGCTGTTTGCCGCTCCATTTCAGTGACCCGCCGTCGAACCTGCTCCGCCGACAGGCTGGCCAGCTTGCTATCTACTCTGCCGATCTGCTGCTTGGGCGGCCGCCGCACTGCTTCTTTTGCCCGGTTCCGGCCTTGCCGGCGGGCTTCAGGGCAGCCGAGTCACCCGGACCGCCAACTGCGTATCCACGACTTCGAATTCGGCCCAGGCAAGCTGCACGTCGCCGGCAGCCAGAGGAGTATCGTCCCCGCTGCTCCACTGCGACTCAATGATCTGCCCCGGCTCGAGCGCCAGCAGGTGGCGCACCCGAAACTCCCGCACCGGCACCGCGACATCCACCTCCACCGGTAGCCGCGCCACGGCCGGGCTCACCGCCAGCCCCGAATCCTGTTTTTCTTCGCGAGCCAGGATCGGGACCAGGCCCGACCTGGCACCCGGCTCCTCCGTAGCCGCCGGATGCCCCGCTCTGGGCTGGGGTGATTCGCTCGCAGTCACCGGCAATGGATGTGCTGCGGCCATTTCTGGTGCAGAACTCTGCAGCAAACTGACCAGAAGTCAAGAAATAGAATTGGAATGGATTAATAATTGCGCGGTCTTTTACCTCCACCGCACCCTTGCTCGTGCGCAGTTGTTCGTTTATTTGGCGACTTGCGAGAGGCGCCACGACGACGGATCAGGGGTCAGAGATCAGGGAACGCGAGAACGGAGGCCCGACGGGGGTAAGCAGGGAATGAGTTCGAAGGCGTTTCGGCGGCGATGCCGCCTTCAGGGCTGGCGTATATGGCGGCTGCAATGATTTTCATCATGGAAACGGAGTGATCGTGGACGGGTAATAGGGATCACAATGTAGGATTCTACCCGGCAACGGCAAACGATAAAGTAGGATGGGCGGCTCGAACGATTTGATTCGACTGAAAATAACCCAGTTCTAAGAATCGCCACCAAGAAATCCGATGAAGAAAGGTTTGCCAGTGCCGGTCGATCAAAACTGGAACCGAGAGAGGAAATGGGGATGAAACAATTCGTGATTGTGGGACTTTTGTCGGCTCTTGTGGCAAGTCAGGCAAGTGCCCAGATCAATGCAGGCGAGCAACAGTCGGAGCCCAACCCGCCATTCACTCTGACCAAGATAGGTGTCTTCGATCTGCCTTGGCGGATTGCCTTCCTGCCCGACGGGCGGATACTGATCACCGAGAAGGTGGGCGCGCTGTGGCTGGTGACGCAGAAGGGGGAAAAGACACAGGTGACGAATGTGCCGGCGGTCCTTCATCAAGGACAAGGCGGCATGCTGGGTGTGTTTGTGTCGCCGCACTACGCGAAAGATCATTCAGTTTATCTGACCTATTCCGAACCGCACGATGACGGTTCGAGCCTGGCGCTGTCGCGGGCGCGACTGCAAATTGGAAAGGGCACGGCAAGCCTGGAGGGGCTCAAGGTCATCTGGCGCGACGGCGAGGGGGGCCGTGGCGGACAATTCGGCGCGGCGATTGCCTTTGCTCCCGACGGCCGTTCTCTGTTTCTGAGCAGCGGCGATCGGCAGCGGATGACGCCGGCCCAGGATCCGAACCAGCCGCTGGGGAAGATTCTGCATTTGACGCTGGATGGAAAGCCGGCTCCGGACAATCCGATGGCGGGGAAAACGGGCGCAGCCACCGTGCCTGTGATCAATCCACCGCACGATACGGAAGCCGCAAAAACTGCCCCCGTGGTGAGAACCTATACCTTTCCCGGACCGAACCTGACGCCGGCCGAGACATGGAGCACGGGGCACCGCACGCCCTACGGCCTAGCGTTTGCGCCCGACGGCCGGCTGTGGGAAATGGAGCATGGGCCGCGGGGTGGCGATGAGCTGAACCTGATTGAACCGGGCAAGAATTATGGCTGGCCGCTGGTTTCCTACGGGGTTAACTACAACGGAGTGCCGATCCCCAGCCCGGACACGCGCCCTGACTTGGTCAAGCCCGTCATTTATTGGGTCCCAGTGATCGCCCCGGGGAATTTGATGTTCTACAAAGGGGCGATGTTCCCGCAGTGGGATGGCTCCGGTTTTGTGAGTGGGCTGGCGACCATGGCTCTCGTCCGCATCACCTTTGACGGCCAGGGCGGGGCCAAGCCTGCCGACCGCTGGGATCTTGGTTTCCGCGTGCGCGACGTGGAAGAAGCGCCTGATGGCGCGTTGTGGATGGTTGAAGATTCCGATGAAGGTGGGTTGTACCGCGCGACGCCGAAACAGCCTTGACGCAGTCTGCAGCACCAGCGCTACACGCGTGGCGCCACGTCTCTGACAATGTCATTTCGTACTTGTGCATTCTCGCTTCCCAGGTCTCGAGATCTGGGGCGCCCAGAAAGCATGGCGGAGCCTCTTGCGGGGCGCAAAACGGCGAAAAGGATGGAGCCTCACGCGCTAATATAGCAGTACTACTAAACGGTACGACGTGAACGAGCCCTGAGCGCCTTGAGGAGTGCAACTGCCTATGGATGCCCAGCGGTAATTTCCTGAGCGGAGGCGGTCGGTGAGGGGTTGCGGGAGGCGGCGGAGGTCGGGGTCCTGCCAACGCATGACGAAACGCGGTTGAGGGCCGGACGGGGTATGGGGCAGGCCGCTGTCGGTGGCGCAAGCCTGACGAGCGAGAGTGGGATCGCGGAGAACCTCGACGCCGCTGGGGCGGATGAGGGAGGCGACTTGAGCCTCGATCTGGCCGCGATCGAGCGCGAGGACGGCGTGGGAGTAGTCGGCGACGGCGTAGAGAACGCCGCGGGCCGAGACGATGGCGATGCCGGCGCGGTCGACGTCGGGACTGAGGAGATTGGAGCGATGGCCGGGCGAGTGCATCCACTCGTCCTGAATGCCTTCGGGCGAAGGGCCGATGGCGACGTTCTCCTCAATGACGCTGAAGTGGGCTCCGGCTTGAGCGGCTCGACCGGAGACATCGGGCTCGCCTGCGTAGCGATGAGCAATGGGCCCTTCGGCAGCCATGCGACGGCAATGGGCGAGAGCGGCTTCAGCGAGATCGGGGTCCCAGTTGACGGGTCGGACGCCGGCTTGGGCGCGGGCCTGGTTGGTGAGAACGAATAACTGTTGGGCGTCGCCGGGGAGATTGGGCGCAGGTTGCTCTTGCTGCAACGCGTCGTATTGGGCTTGAGCGCGGTTGATGGGAAAGGCAACAAAAGCAACGATCAGGGCCAGTACTTGGAACGAAGCGAGAGAGACACCGCGAGCTAACGATCTCATGGGTGATTAGACCCGGAGCGGGCGTGAGTGTCGCTGTATTCTGGCTGTGCCCATGGTATTTCGTCTTGCGAGGGTCTGGGGCCGAACTCAAGTGCGCGTGCGGCGGCAACCGCTGGCGGCGTTGGGGCTCGCGCTGCTGGCGGTGTTTGTGGCGTGCGGATTGGCCGCGCCGTGGCTCGCTCCGTACAACCCTGCGGCTATCGATCTGGTGCATCGGCTCGAAGGACCTTCGGTGGCGCACTGGGCGGGCACGGACGAGCTGGGCCGGGACACGCTTTCGCGGTTGCTTTACGGGGCGCGGATTTCGCTGGCGGTCTCCGTAACCGTGGTTTCGGCATCGCTGGCGTTGGGGCTGGCGATTGGGGGGCTGGCGGGCTACGTGGGCGGATGGGTAGACACGGCGCTGACCACGTTCGCCATGAACACCTTTCTGGCGCTGCCGGGGATCCTGCTGGCGATTGCGCTTGCGGCGTTCCTGGGGCCCGGGTTCTGGAACCTGGTGCTGGCGTTGGCCATTGGCGGCTGGGCCGGGTATGCGCGGCTGGTGCGGGCGCAGGTGCTGGCGGTGCGGGAGCGGGAGTATGTTGACGCGGCGCGGGCGCTGGGAGCGCGCGGAGTGGACATTTTTTTCCGGCACATTCTTCCCAACATCATTCAGCCGGTGCTGGTCCAGGCGGCGATCGGGATGGCGGGGGTGATTTTGGCGGAGGCGACGCTGTCGTTTCTGGGACTCGGGATTCCGGCTCCAGCGCCGAGCTGGGGCTCGATGATCAACGACGCGCGGCTGCATCTGTTCGACTCGCCGCACCTGGTGTTGTTTCCGGCGGCCGCGGTGGCGGGGGCGGTGCTGGGATTCAACTTCCTGGGCGACGCGCTGCGCGACCAGCTCGACCCGCGCACGCGGCTGGAGCTGGGGCTCTAGAGCCTATTCACGCTACCGGGGTGGATGGCGTTGCGAGCGAAAATCGGACCAGACTGTAGCTACGGCGGTTCTCCAATTCCCGTGGAGTTTTGAGGGGCGTGCCAGGTGGCGTTTTCTTGGGAAAAAGCCACTCAACGTTCGAGGTTCTGCTCTACACCAATTGGAGAACCGCTATAATTTCGGGATTCCCTACCCCCCTCCCCCCTTTCTGTAAGCAAATATGCTGTTTTCAGCGATTTGCATAGCGTGATCGCGCGTAAATATAGGAAAACACGACCTTTACTCACAGATTAAGGAAAACAAAGGAGTTAAGGAGACTTTTTCGAGATTTTGCACCAAAAGGCGTGCATTTTCTCGAGCAAAGAGCCGACTAATTGTTGACGGATTGGCCATCGTTTTAAGCCGCAGATCGCCTTTTTCTGGCTTGCGCGCCCTGGAACGACCGGCAGTCTTTGGCGGCAAAGGAGCTTGCTTGAGCATTAGAAATGACTCATGCGATGGTCCTGCGGCCTTTGGTCAGTCAAGATCAGGATAGCAATTTGGCGGAAATTGCATGTAAGTTGGAGTGGAGGCGGAAGTGCTTCAGGATGAGCGGATTGGAGGAGCGGGCCGGCGGGGAGGTCTTGACAACTTTGGGGGTGAACCCGTGGAGTGAGACAGTTTGTGTTTTGACGAGGAAAAATCGGCTCCCGTCACCGACCTCCCAATTGTGTGAACGGGCCGTGGATCGGAAGAGGGAAAAGTGAGCGTCGGCGCGTGAAAATCGGCGTGGTGAGCGATACGCACGGACTGCTGCGGCCGGAAGTCGCGGTTGCGCTGACGGGCGTGGAACGAATTCTGCACCTGGGCGATGTGGGCAGAGCTTCGGTGCTGGAGGGCCTGGAAAAGATTGCGCCGGTAACAGCGGTGCGCGGGAATGTGGACCTGGAAGGGAAGTGCGCGCGGCTACCGGAAACGGAAGTTGCGTTGATCGAAGATGTGGCGCGTGGGGACAGATACATTTACATGCTGCACGATTTGAAGACGCTGCGCCTGAATCCGGCGGCGGGGAAGTTTGCGGCGGTGCTTTTTGGGCATACGCATGCGCCGAATTTCTATCGCAAGGCGGGGGTGCTGTATTTCAATCCCGGGTCGTGCGGACCGCGGCGGTTTGAGTTGCCGGTCACGGTGGGGCTGCTGACAATGGATGCTGCGGGGGAGTTGCAGGCGGAGATTGTGCCGCTGTGCGTCAGTTAAGCGGCGTATGTTTCTGGTTGCGGCCGAAGAGAAGTTGAGCCTGTGGTAGAAATTCAGGTTCCGGCCAAGAAATTCCCCAGCGGTAACACGTCAATACCGAAGAACGCCCTATAACCGGCCCGAGCTTCAGCCGTACGTGAGATTCCCGTCGAAATCAATGTCGAGCGGGCTCGACCAACACAACTTCAGAGCGATCCTGTACTCGCTCCAACACGGCTTCGCGACCGTCGGGTGAGACATCGAAGTTGCGAACATTGAAATCAGAAGGCAAGTCAGTCAATTGCTGTCCGGCTCCGGTCCGCAGATTGATCAGCCACAGATTCTTGTGCTGAATTTCTCCGCGAAGGACAATGACGGTTCGGCCATCAGGCAGAAAGGCCAGATGCCGTGCTCCTCGCGTAAGTGTCAGAGGCGGCAGGGCAAGCATCGATCCATCGGGTTTTGCCGCCTTGACAGAAAACATAGTGCCTATATCGGGTCCGGAAAAGAGCACGAAGCTGCCGTCCGGCGCCCACGCCGGATCGGATGCCGACTCAGAAAGAAAGGGCTCAGGAGGACGACCACTGACCGGCACACGAACGAGACGGGGTGTTCCATGATCCAGCACCGCGGTGATCAGCGCTTGCCCGTCCGGGTCCCAGGCAGGGTCCCCCAGCAGATCGAATGAGTCGGTCAGGATGCGAGGACTCGCGCCATCCGCTTTCATTACGCACAAAAGCGAGCGTCCGTTTTGGCGGGTTGAAAACGCGACGGCAAGGCCGTCGGCAGAGATGGCCGGACCGCCAAGGATATCGGCGCCGGCGCCGCGCCACAGTTCCACGCTGCTTCCGTTGTTCAGTCTCCAGATACTCTCACTTTCACCACTTCTCGAAACATAAAAAAGGGAATTCCCACCAAATCGTGGTTGGAAACCGCCGCTTGTGGTGAGCGTGATCGGGCTGGGCGCGGCCGGCTTGGCGCGGGAAGCATCAATGCGCACTTGCCAGAGTTTCCTGTTCGGAGTGGCAAGAGTGACCACCAGCCGGCGGCCGTCAGCGCTGGCTGCAAGAGATGTGTAGCGGTCGATGCCCGTGCTCAGACGATGTTGAATCCCGCGCGCAACATCCGCACCATAGAGCCACGGCCCAGAACCGTCCGGATCCGTGGCTAGATACAACAGAGTGCGCCGATCCAGGAGCACCGGATAGCCGATCTGCGTATTGTTTTCAGTAACGCGCTCGGGGACGCCACCCGCCGTAGCGATACGCCAGATGTCCAACTTGTCGGGCAATGCGCCATGAACAAAATAGATTGACTTCTGATCCGGCGACCAGAGAGGAAAATGAGAGTGAAGTCCTGCGGGCGCGGTGAGGATCGGCCGGCCCGCGGGCGCGCCGCCGATAGAAACAAACATGGGGTCACCTGGGCCGGCGGTATGATACACGAGTCGTTGGCCATCGTTTGACCAATCGTATTCAGCCGCGCCTTCAAGGTAAGGTCGAGGTTCGCCTCCAAGCGTGGGCGCCGCCCAGATGCTGATTCCCTCGTCGTGCGAGGGGCCTGGCTTACGCGTCCAATAGGTCACAAGCGATCCATCGGGTGAAAAGCCTAGTGTGCGGACTGAGGGATTGGCCAGCTCAGGAGCGTTGCCGTGCGTCAGGTTGTGAAACTGGCCTGAACCGACCTGCGTTACCCAAACGTCCAGGTGTCCATCGCGATCGGAAAGAAAGGCAATGAATTGACCATCGCGCGAGATAGCCGCCGCCTGCTCAAGCTCGCCCCAGTCGGTGACCGGCTCAAATCGCGCGCCAGCGATCGGGTCGCTCCAGGAGCGATCCGATCTTTCGAGACCCACAAATCCGCCGATGGCCGCCAGCACCGCCCCCAGCAGCGCCCAAATGAGGATAGATCCTCTTTTGCGACGCGCTCTAACCGCCTCGCCGGACGTGGGCGCGGTTGAGGCGTCGTGTTTCTCATCGGACGGAGAAACTTTGCGGCCTTCCCGCCATGCGTCCAGGTCCCCGGGCAGCGCATAGACTGAGCCCCGTTTGTTATGCAAGTGCCGGTGTACCGGCATGCCCTCCCGCTTTTCCCAGCGCTGCGCAGTGGCGACATCTCGGTTGAGATAGGCCGCGATTTCTTTCCAGGAGTCGAGGCGCCCTACAGATGGGTTCTTTTTAAATGCGGTGTCGTTGGGTTCTTCAGCCACGACTTTTCTCCTGGCAAATCAAGGATCTCGAAGGGCGAGCGAGGTGATTTTACTCTCGCCGGTTCGGCACGGCAAAACGCGGCATTAGGCCGCATCTCAGCTTTCCGCGAATTGCCGTTTGACTTCCGGCGAAAAAATGCCTGACTGTGAACTCGCACATTCAAGTGCAGATGCTGGAGGACGCGGCGCCGAGGGCGGGGAAATGCGGAGCAAATAGGAAGTTCTATTGACTCTGGCGGCTTTCCGCGGAAGCGCGCGTTCCAGCATGGAGGTTTTTTGTGAAACGAATCTGGTTATGGGCGGCCACAGGGCTGCTCTCCTCTCTCACTTTCGCCCCCCATCCCAACGCTGTTGCCCAGGACCCGACTCCGCTGCACTTCAGCGGTTTGCTCAATGACTATTCGCCTGTCACGGTGACTAACGGCCCTTGGGAAATGCATGGCCAATGGACGATAAGCATCAACCCCCGCTCCGGAGTGGCGGATTTTTCGGCTGATCTCACGATGTCGGGGTACGGAAAGACCGCACAAAATATGCCTGATCCGACGCAACCTGGCCAAATGTCCCACACCCACCACATCAAATTGACCGCCGTCGTTACCTGGAACACGTCGGGATGTCCCACGTATTCCCCGGGCACCTACGGCGGCTTTCAGCTGAACAACACCGTCAGTCTCCTCACCGCGAATGGAAGCAATGCGGTGTTCGAAACCAGTCCACCCTCGTCAACGCTCCAGGTCTGTGTGAGCGGCGGCGAAGGAAACGACTCGGTTCCTTATTCCAACATCACGTTAACCTTCGGCAGCGGCAGTCCGGCAATCAAGCATTTCGGTTCGCAGTCGATCCATGGGGTGGTTCGCGGGTGGAACCAGCAGTGGGAGACGCTCCGCCTGCTCAGCGGCGTTCCGGAAGGGTCGAAATAGCCGACTGGATTGCACCGGGGCTCAGTCCGCGTCGATTGACGGGGATAGCGCCAGGAGCTCGAAAAAGCTGAGGCTGTTCCAAATTCAATGCGAACAAGCGACACGCTCGGTGAGCGGAAACCATCTTCCGCTCACCTGAGGGTTTAAGCATGGAGCCGGGCGCCGGGTGCATCCCGCAGCCTTTTACGGCGGTTCTCCAATTCCCGTGGAGTTTTGAGGGGCGTGCCAGGTGGCGTTTTCTTGGGAAAAACGCCACTCAACGTTCGAGGTTCTGCTCTACACCAATTGGAGAACCGCTATAGCGGATAAATTCCTTGATGACTCACTTGGCGCCATTGCGCACTATCCGCGCGGCCTCCCAGGTCCGAAAATCCGGACCTGGGGGCACCCATGGTTTGTGTTAAGTTTGGGAGTCCAGGACCCGTGGCACCCGCCCGTCTGTGACGGTGGCGACATCTGCTTTCTCCCGCCCTAGCAAAGCTAGGACGGGGCACCCCCGATTCTGGAGGATAAGCGTTGGCTTAGGGCCGGCCACCCGCCGGAGACAATTCATTCAACTACCATCGGCAAACGGTTTCCGGAGGGACGAAAAGGTAGGATGAGTCTGAGGTGACTAGATGAAAATTGCAATGGCAGGGTTCGCGCTGGCGGCGACATGGGCATGTGCGCTTGGGCAGAGTGCGCCAAACCCGGTAGTGGCGAGTGCGATGGAGATCTTTCAGCGCCAGTCCAGCTATATCGTCGCAGCAGCCGAACGGATGCCGGCGGACAAGTACGGGTATCATCCGACTCCGGATCAGTGGACCTACGGGAAGATCGTCTCGCATGTCATCCAGGCGAACTTTGGCGTGTGCGGGATGCTCTCGGGAGACGGCCCGGGTCAGGGACCGGCAGTTACGGACACGGCCCCGAAGGACCAGCTCATACCAATTCTCAAGCAATCATTCGACACTTGCCAGACGGCACTGAACGGGCTGCAGGACTCAAGCCTGGGCGCCACCATCACCTATTTCCGCGGAGCGCAGAAGCCGCGTGCGCGTGCGCTTTTCGAGCTGACGGATGACCTCGAAGACCATTACTCACAGATGGCGAGCTATCTGCGCATGAACGGAATGCTTCCGCCTTCTGTTAAGAAGTAGAGGCTATCTGGCAGCAGCGCGTGTATTGGCGCCTAACGTGCGCGTGTGAGAACGCGCTCGCGTACTCAGGTGATCAGGACCGGCTCTGACAGGCGCGCTTGCGTATGGAAATGAGCGCGTTGCCGATGGCGTGCGTTACGCCTCGGCGAGGAGTTGGCGCCGCTCGAAAAGTCTTGCGGTGGCGGCTCCGAAGATGAAGCCGCGAACGTGGGCCAGATAAGCCACTCCCCCGGCTTGCACATTGTTGACGACGGTCCGGCATGGATGAGCTGGATGAGAAACCACACCACGATGAGAAGCGCGGCGGGAATCTGGGTGATGTGCACATAGATGACAATGACCAGCAGCGAGCGCATTCGATTGTGAGGGCAGGTAATGAGGAACGCACCCATCACGGCGGCAATTGCCCCGCTGGCGCCCAGGTTGGGAACGGTGGAAGCGGGGCTGACGGCAATTTGAGCCAGCATGGCGACACAGCCGCCAACCAGATAGAACACCAGGAAGCGCAGGGGACCCATTGCGTCTTCAATCTCGGGGCCGAACGCCCACAAGAAGACCATATTGCCGATGATGTGCAACCAACCGCCGTGCAGAAACATGGCGGTGAGCATGGTGATCCAGTGATGGCCGGCCGCGATGTTGGCGGGAACCGCCGACCATTTGAGGACGAAGGCATCCCCACCCACCAACTCGGCAAGGAAAACGGCCACGTTGACCGCAATAATCAGCGCCGTGATGGCGGGGAAACGCGCAGGGCGTCGCGTTGCATCGGACAACGGGACAACGGTTCCCAATTTCCGATCTCCGTTGATGGTTTAAGGGAGCCGGTTAACACGATGCGCTCTGCCCGCTCAGGCAAGCTTGGCGACCACGCGGCGGGCGGCCATCGACAGGGATAAACGGGCAACGCCGCTGAAAAGCATGCTAATGCCGACCAGTGTGCCAATGACCCATTCCGTGCCGGAAGGCAGGGACCGCCAAATCATGACCGCCAGGATCAAGGTGATGACTCCATCAAAGAGCAGCCAGTTTGAGCCGGGCAACGGGCGAAGGCGAAACGACAAAACGAACTCCAGCACCCCTTCCACGAATAGATAAATGGCGAGCAACAGGGTGAGGGACGCCAGGCCTGCCACGGGATGAGCCAGCGTATAGGCGCCCACAAAGAAATACAGAATTCCGAGCAGCAATTCCCAAACAAGGGCGCCGGCCGTTCGGGTGTACCAGGCGAAGACCAGATGGGCTGCGCCGCTGAACATCAGCAACCAGGCCACAAGGAGAACCACCGCGATGCCGCCAACCGGCGGAATCACGATAGCCAGAACTCCAGCGAGAATCATCAAGAGGCTGAGCGCGATCGACCCCCCGATAGAGTGTTTGGCGATGGCGCGTAGGGATGGTGTGCTCATGACGACCTCCTCCTTGCCGACGAAGTATACACTCTCGCATCCTCGGCGAGTCACGCAATTTGCCGTGGGCTTTCGACCAGGACACGGAGGGAAGTTGACGGGAGAAGCGCCCGAAAGAGGGCTGCGCAATGGGGCTATAGCGGTTCTCCAATTGGTGTAGAGCAGAACCTCGAACGTTGAGTGGCGTTTTTCCCAAGAAAACGCCACCTGGCACGCCCCTCAAAACTCCACGGGAATTGGAGAACCGCCGTAAAGATGGCTTGGGGTCCCGGAAGCGACCCGGGCGGGGACGCCCGGGGCTTGGGGATGGAGACGGATCGAAGAAGATCGCGAGAGGAGGCAAATGGGATATATTGATTTGCAGCCGAAGAGCAGAACGGAACCCCCGGACAAAATACCCCTCAGGTCAGGAACGGATGGCGAAGACAAGCGTGGGCATAAAAAATGCGGGCGTTCAAAATGCGGGCGTTCAAAATGCGGGATTTCAAAATGCGGGCGTTCAAGGCGTGAATCGACGCAGTTTCCTGGCCATGCTGGCCGGAGCGGCGGTTTCCGCACGCGCGGGCGCCCGGCTGGATAAGCCGCTGCGCGGCATTTTTGTGATTGTGGCTACGCCGTATACCGAAGCCAAGGCTGTGGATTACCAAGACCTGGCGCGCGAGATCGATTGGCAGAACCGCTGCGGGGCGCACGGCGTGGTGTGGCCGCAAATGGCGAGCGAGTACAACCGGCTCACGGTGGAAGAGCGTTTGCACGGCTTTGAGGTCATCGCCGATGCGGGCAAGGGTAAACCGGCGGCCGTGGTTTTTGGCGTGCAGGGTCCGGACACGGCGGCTGCTTTGAATTACCTGCGGCATGCCGAGAAGCTGTCGCCGGACGCATTCATCGCCATTCCGCCGGAGAAGGGCAATTCTCTCGAAGACTATCGCGCGTACTACGGCGCGCTCGCGAGCGCCACCGACCGGCCCATTTTTATTCAGGACACGGGCCCGCATCACCCGACGCCGATGCCCGTGCCGTTCATCGTTGAGCTGGCAAAGGCGCATGCCAATCTCGGCTACATCAAGGACGAAATCGAGCCGGTGCTCGACCGCATGCGCGAATTGGAGGCCCATCGCCCGCTGATGAAACGCGTTTTCAGCGGGAATGGCGGGCTGACCATGATCGAAGAGATGAGCCAGGGATCGGATGGCACCATGCCCGCCGCCGGATACACGGACGTGTATGTCGAGATCTGGGACGCATGGCAGGCGGGAGATCGCCCCAAGGCGCGAGAGATCTTCATGCACCTGCTGCCGCTGATCAATCTCGACGAGCATTTAGAACTGGGAGACCAGCACATGCTGTACCGCCGCGGCGTCTTCAAGACCTCCGTCACACGGATTCCGCACACCAGCATGACGCCCGAAATTAAGGCGGAGATCGACGCCGCATTCGAGGGATTGAAGCCTTACCTCCGCGTCTGATGCGGGCGCTGCCGAGAGCAAGGTGGCAACATCGGGACGGAAGGCGGGCCGGCGCGGCAACCACGACCCTTCGACCCAAAGGAAGAGCGATGCAGCAATCGATTGCGAGCAATCGGCGCGCCTTCATCCAGTGGATGGGCGCACTCCCGCTTCTCAGTTACATGGCAACGCAAGGCCTGTGCGAGAAGGCCCTTGGGGCGGCCAAGCAGAGCCGCTACGACAACTCGTACACCCGCATCGGAGTGAAACCGATCATCAACGCACGGGGGCCGTGGACCTATATCAGCGGCAGCCTCGAACTGCCCGAGGTGAAGGCAGCCAAACAACAGGCGGCCGAGTACTTCGTCAATATTTGGGAACTGCATCGCGCCGTAGGCAAGCGCCTGGCGGAACTTTCCGGCGCGGAAGCAGGACTTGTAACCTCGGGGGCTGCGGGCGCCATGGCGGTCGCCACCGCGGCTTGTATCGCCGGCGCCGACCCGGCCAAGATCTGGCAACTTCCGGACTCCGATGGTTTGAACAACGAAGTCATCATGCTGGGTGGGCGGAGTTTGTTTGACAGCGCCATCCGCGGCGCCGGCGGAAAGCTGGTGCTGGTCTACACGCCGGAAGAATTGGAAGGCGCCATTACCGCGAAGACGGCCATGGTGTACACCGCGGCTTGGGGCGAACGATTGGAAAAGGCATTCTCCATTACCAAAGCGGCGAAAGTGCCGATGCTGGTGGATTGGGCGGACCGCGTTCCCCCCATGGAGAATTTCTATCTCCCCGGAAAAATGGGTGTCGATTTGTACACCTTCAGCGGCGGCAAAGGATTGTGCGGGCCTCAGTGTACGGGTCTTCTGCTCGGACGCAAAGATCTGATTGAAGCCGCGCTTGCCAATTCCTCTCCGTGGGAAGGCGCCGTGTGCCGGCCGATGAAGGTCGGGAAAGAGGAAATCATGGGCTTGCTGGCGGCTGTGGAGGTGTGGACGAAAAGGGGCAGCCAGGGCCTTAACCTGGAACGGGATAAGCGGATGAGCCGGATCGCGCAGGTGGTCGAGACCGTTCCCGGCGTGACCACCGAAGCTCAAACCGCCTATGCCGGTCCCTCCCTGATTGTGAAATGGGACGAAGCGGCGTTTGGGCTCACAGTGGCGGAATGCGTCAAGAAGCTGCAGGATGGCGATCCACGCATTGAGGTGGCAACGCGGGGGAACCCCAGTGCAGTTCCGGGGGCAAGAGAGGGCGATCCCAAGGCGGCTGAAAGCCCGGAAGCAGACCGCATCCAGATCATCGCGTCCACTCTGCAACCTGGCGAAGAGTTGCTGATCGCCAGGCGGCTGCGAGAAGTTCTGCGCGAGGCTCGAAAAGCGGCATAGTCGCTTCGTGGATTCGCCCGGATCCTTCTTCATCAGCAACTCGCGTGTCTTCGATAACGCGATGTGTCGCGCCCTTTCAAAAGCAGAGTTTTGCCACTGAATTATCCGGCGGGATAAAAGCCGGCGATCCATCCCTGGAGAAGGGAAGGGAAGCAGCCGAGGAGGAGGACGGCGGCGGCGATGACCCAGAGCGCGGCCAAGGTGACCGGGTGCGCGCGGATGGGCGAGCCGTCGACGGCGGGCATGACATAGGCGCGCTTGAGGACTTGCAAATAGTAATAGAGCGAGACGGCGCTGAAGGCGACGGCGAGGGCGACGAGAGTGAACGGGAGCGCGCCCTGAGAGGCGCCGAGGACCGCGGCGAAGAGGTTGAACTTGGCCCAGAAGCCGACCAGGGGCGGGATGCCGGCGAGCGAGAGGAAGAAGACGAGCGCGACGGCGGCGAGCAGTGGGCTGCGCTTGTGCAGGCCGAGAAAGGCGTCCATGCGATCGCTGCCCGTGACGCGTTCGACCACGCCCACCACGCCGAAGGCGCCGATGGTGGTGAGGCCGTAGGTGAGGATGTAGTAGAGGACGGTCTGCGCGCTGCGATCGCCCCAGGGGGAGAAGAACGCCAGGCCGAGCAGAATGTAACCGGCGTGGGCGATGGCGGAATAGGCAAGCAGGCGGCGAACGCTGACCTGGACGAGGGCGGCAAGATTGCCCAGGATCATGGAGGCGATGGCGAGGACAGTGAGGATGAGGGACCAGCCGTAGCGGAAGCCGAGAACGCCATGCGGGCGCGGAGCTCCGGGGGGAATGGCGGTTATCGTCATGCGTCCGACAGCATGAAGGACGTCAAGAAAATGCCAGCCCGCGGCGGTGATGGAGATGAGCAGGGCAAAACTGGCGACCTTGGAGACGGAGGCGATAAAGGCGGCGGCGGGCGCGGGCGCGCCTTCGTAAGTGTCAGGAGCCCACAGGTGGAACGGGACGGCGGCGACCTTGAAGCCGAGGCCGGCGGCGATCATGACCAGGGCGAGATAGAGCAGGGGCGTGGCGCCGGCGGCGGATGTGTAGGAGCCGAGGACGATTCGCTGAAGATTGGTCGAGCCGGAGATGCCGTAGAGATAACTGAAGCCGAAGAGGAGAAAAGCGGCGGACATTCCGCCGAAGAGGTAGTACTTGATGGCGGATTCGGCGCTTTTGCCGGATTTTTTGGCGAAGGCGGTGAGGATGTAGAGGCCGAGGGAAAGCAGCTCGAGGCCGATGAAGATGACGAGCAGGTCCTGAGCGGCGGAGATGAGGAGGCCGCCGGCGGCGGACATGAGCACGACGGCAACGAACTCGCCGGGGTTGCGGGTGAAGCCGCTGTCGACGAGCAGAAGAAGGGCAAAACAGGTGAGAACGAGGATGCCGAGCTGGGCGACGGCGGCAGAGCCTCCGGCGGCGAGGAGGAGATCGTTTCCGGCGCTGAAGGCTCCCGGGCTGGCGGCATAAACGGCCCAGACGGCTACGAGGCAGCCGGCCACGCCGAGCCACGCGGCCATGGCGGCGCGCATGCGGAGAGCGGAATTGCGGAGAAAGGCGAGATCGACGACCAGCACCAGGAGGGCGGCGCATTCGAGGACTGTCTCAGGCAGGGTGGCGCGGAAGAGATCGACGTAGTTCATTGCACTCCTCCGAGCAGGGCTTTGACGGCGGGTTCAATGGCGCCAAGCAGAATGCGCGGATAGAGGCCGACGACGAGCGTGGAGACGCCGAGCAGCGCAACGCCGGCGATCTCAGGCCAGGTGATGGGCGCGAGCTTGTGGGCGTGTTCGGATTCAAGCTCGTGCGGAGTGGGAATGCGGTCAGAGAAGAAGGCTCGCTGCAGGGCGCGCCAGGTATACGCGACGCCGACCACGATGCCGATGCCAGCGGCGATGGTCCACCAGGGCCTGGCGGTCCAGGCGCCGATGAGGACCTGGAGCTCGGCGATGAAGCCGGAAAAGCCGGGCAGGCCCATGGAGGCCATGCCGGCGACGACAAAAACCCAGGCGGCAAAGGGCAATCGGCGCGAGAGGTGCATGGCTTCAAGGTCGGCGAACTGGCGGGTGTGGGTGCGGTCGTAGACGATGCGGCCGACGATGGCGAAGAGCAGGCCGGCGATGACGCCGTGGGAGAACATCTGCAGGACGGCGCCGTCGAGACCGATTTGATTGAAGGTCATAAGGCCGAGGAGGACAAAGCCCATGTGGCTGACGCTGGAGTAGCCGATGACGAATTTGAAATCGGATTGGGCGAGGGCGACGAGCGCGCCATAGACGATGCCGATGACGGCGAGGAGGGCGAAGACGTCGCGCCAGGAAGCGAGGCCGAGGAAGGTGAATCCCCAGGGATCGAGGCCGTGAGGGAACACCGCGATGGCGACGCGGAGGCAACCGTAGGCGCCGAGCTTCATGACCACGCCGGCCAGCAGCATGGAGGCGGCGGTGGGCGCGGCGACGTGGCCGGTAGGAGCCCACGTGTGCAGCGGCCACATGCCGGCGAGGACTGCAAAGCCGATGAAGACCAGCGGGAAACACCACATCTGAAAGCTGACGGGCAGTCCGGCGTGGGCGAGCGCGATGAGGCTTGTGGAGTGGGCGCCGGACGCAGCGTAGGCGGCGAGCAGACCGATGAGGATCATCGACGAGCCGACGAAGGAGTAGAGCACGAGTTTCATGGCGCCGTATTCGCGGCGCGTGGAGCCCCAGATGGAGATGAGGAAGTATTTGGGGACGATGGCGATTTCGTAGAAGACGAAGAGCAGGAAGAAATCGAAGCTGAGAAAGACGCCGTAGACGCCGCCGATGAGGAGGAGATAGAAGGCGAAGAACTGGTTGGTGCGAAGTTCGACGTTCCAACTGAAGAGGACGCCGGCGACGGCGGCGATGCCGGTGAGAAGGATGACGACGCGGCTGATGCCGTCGGCGGCAAGCAGATAGTGAATGCCCATCGACGCTACCCAGGGAACATCGACGAGGACCTGGCGGCCCTGGCCAAAGGCTGCGGCGTAGCCGGCGATGGCGATGGCGAGACCGGCAATGGTGGTTGCGAGCGCCAGCCAGCGCGCCAGGCCGGGCCTGCTTTTAGGCAGGAGGGCCTGGAGAAGGGCGCCGGCGAACGAAATGTAGAGGGCGAACGCCAGCATTTATCGAATCTCCACCTGTGGTGTCATCTTGAAGTTTGTATTCCCTCAGGGGCTAAAGCCCCGCTTCGTTCTGCTTGGATTATGTACGGGCTAAAGCCCGTACCGTTCAAAGAGCTCAAGCCCGTGTTCCTTCAAAGAGCTCAACCGCACCCTTCAAAAAAGCCGCCTAAAACCTCCAGTGCGCCAGCAGGTTGAGAACGGTGGGATTGACGGCGTTGAGAATGAGCTGGGGCACAAGACCAATGAGGAGCATGAGGACAAGCACGGGCGCCAGGGCCAGGCGCTCGCTGTGATGGAGGTCGGGGAACGCGGCCCAACGCTCAGGCGCGGGGCCGGTGAAGACTTTTTGAATCACGGTGAGCAGGACGGCCGCGGTGACGAGCAGGCCCAGGAGCGATATCGTCGCGCCGATCCAAGACAAGGGAAAAACGCCGCGGAAGATGAGGAACTCGCTGACGAAGTTGTTGAGGCCGGGCAGGCCGAGCGAGGAAAAGAGCGCAATGCCCATCATGCCGGCGAGGACGGGAGCGGGTTTGCGCAGGCCGCCGAAATCGTCGATGCCGCGCAGGCCGCCGCTGCGCATCTGGATGATGGCCATAAACCAGAAAATGGCGGCGGCGGTAAGGCCGTGGTTGAACATCTGGAGGATGACGCCGTTGAGGGCGGCGGCCTGATTGGTTTGGGTGGCTCCGGAGATGGGGATGGCGAGAGCGAAGATGCCGAGCAGGCAATAGCCGAGGTGGTTGACGGAGGAGTAGGCGAAGACGCGCTTCAAATCTTTTTGCGCGGCGGCGGCCCACGCGCCCATCACCACGGTGATGACAGCGAGCGCCAGGAGGGGGGTGCGCATGGTGGCGATTTGCGCGCCGAAGATGGGCAGCGCGATGCGGAGCAGGCCGTAGACGCCCATCTTGGACATGGCGCCGGTGAGGAGCATGGTGACGGGCGAAGGCGCTTCAGCGTAGGCGGCGGGCAGCCAGGTGTGGAGGGGCATCAGAGGGACTTTGACCGAGAAGCCGGCGAGGACGCCGATGGCGAGCCAGAACATGACGGGGCCGAGATGGGCGGTGACGGCCTCGGTGAGCGCGCCGGATTGCGCCATGGCGGTGAGCTGGCCGAAGTCCATGGAACCCGTGGCAAGAAAGACGGCGAGGAAGCAGATCAGCAGCGCCACCGATCCGGCCATGGTGTAGACGAGGAACTGCGTGGCGGCCGGGCCGCGGCGCGGACCGCCCCAGAGCTTGATGAGAAAGAAGGCGGGGATGAGGCTCAGCTCCCAAAACAGAAACCAGTGGAAAAAATTGAGCGCGGTGAAGGAGCCGAAAAGGCCGGACTCGAGGGTGAGGACGAGGCCGTAATACAGGCCAGGCTGATGGTGGACGCGATGCGCCGCGTCGATGGACATGAGGGTGACGATGGAGGAGAGCAGCACCATGAGCGCGCCCAGCGCATCGACGCCGAGGTGATACTCGATGCCGAGCGAGGGCGCCCAGGCGAGACGCTCGACGAGACCGATGCCGCCGTCGGCGGGGAGTCGGGTCCAGATGACGAGAGCGAGCGCGAGGTTGATGAGCGCGGTGAAGAGGGCCACGCCGCGCGCGTGACGGCCGGAGAAGAGCGCAACGACCGCTCCAAGGAGAGGGACGACGGTGATGAGGGTGAGAATGCCGAATCCGGTGGCAGCTGGGGGCAAGATTGCGTTCATGGCCGCGCGCTCCAGAAGAGGATCGCGACCAGCACCACGACCGCGAGGGCCAGGATGCGGAGATAGATCTGCACGCGGCCGCTCTGCACGCGGGCCAACAAGCCGCCGCTCGAGGAGAACTCTTCGCAAGTTTTGTCGAAGCCGCCATTGATCCAATCATTGTCAAAGAGGCGGTTCAACTGGGCCCATCCGCGGAAGAGCCACGCGACAAGGGCGACGATGCCGCCCCAAATGCGGCGATCGAGCCAGTCGGCCACACGCGCCCACCAGTTGTAGAAAGCGATGAAGGTGACGCCGTAGAACTCATCGACGTAGAGGCGGTCGCGCAGGCCGGCCCAGAGCGCGGGAGCGGCCTTTTCGAGGGCGTCGGGCTCTTCCGGGCTTGGGGACTTATTGCCGTAGAGCCACCAGCCAATGCCCAAGCCGAGGAAAACAACGAAGGACGACATCGCCATCAGCGAAAGCAGACCGGGCTCGGCGAAGCCATGCCAGTCAAAGTGCGCAGCCTGGCCGTTGAGGAACGAACGGAACCACGGCCAGGCCGGCGTGCCTATGACGCCGAGCGTGACGGCGAAGAAGGCGAGGACGGCCATGGGCATGGTCATGACGCGGGCGCTTTCGTGCGCCGGATGATGACCGCGCCAGTAACCGAAGAAGACGTAGCTGACCTGGCGTGTCATGTAGAAGGCGGTAAGCAGCGCGCCGAAGACGAGCAGGTAGTAAGGGCCCTGAATGGCGCCGGAGTGGGCGGCTTCGAGAATGCCGTCCTTCGACCAGAAGCCGGAGAAGACGAGCGGGAAACCGCAGAGAGCCAACATGCCGATGGCGTAGGTGGCGAAGGTGGCCGGCATTTTGCTCCACAGACCGCCCATCTTGCGGATGTCCTGCTCCTCGTGCGCGCCGTGGATGACGGAGCCGGCGCCGAGGAAGAGCAGGGATTTGAAGAAGGCGTGGGTGATGAGGTGGAACAGGCCTACGGCGACGCCGCCGAGGCCGAGGCCGGCCATCATGTAGCCGAGCTGGGAGACGGTGGAATAGGCGAGGATGCGCTTGATGTCGTTTTGGGCGATGGCGATGAGGGCGGCGAAGACGGCGGTGATGGCGCCCACCCACGTGACCACGGCAAGCGCGCCGGTGATCGCAGTGACGCCGGGCGTGCGCATCAGCGGGATGCCGGCCGACATGAGCGGATAAACGCGGGCGATGAGATAGACGCCGGCTGCGACCATGGTGGCGGCGTGAATGAGCGCGGAAACGGGCGTAGGGCCTTCCATGGCGTCGGGCAACCAGACGTGCAGCGGGACCTGGCCGCTTTTTCCCATGGCGCCGGCGAAGATGAGCAGGCCGATGGCGCCCGCCGCGGTGATGCCGAAGGCCGCATGCTGCGCGAGGAGGCTATTGAGAGCCAACCCCTCGAGCGATCCCGCGCCGTGATTGTAGAAAAGCAGCGTGCCGGTCTGGGAGAAGAGCCAGACCATGCCGAGGAAAAAGAAGATGTCGCCGACCCGGGTCGTAAGGAAGGCTTTTTTGGCCGCGGCCGAAGCGGAGGGCCGCTCATACCAGAAGCCGATGAGCAGATACGAGGTGAGGCCGACGATTTCCCAGGACATGAACAGCAAGAGCATGCTGTTGGCGATGACCACGCCCAGCATGGCGCCCGCAAACAGCGAGAGGAAGCAGAAGAAGCGGACGAAGTTCCAGTCGTGGGCCATGTAGCCGACGGAGTAAATGAAAATCAGCAGGCCGACGAAGCTCACCATCACCAGCATGACGGCGGCCAGGGGGTCGAGCACCCAGCCCATGGAAACACTGGACGCGCCGACTTGAAACCAGGTGCAGTTGAGGGTCTCGCGGACGGCGTGGCCGTTGGCCCATCCTGCCAAGACATGAGCGAAGGCGGCGAGCGAGAGCAGCAGGGAGACGCTGAGTGACCCGATGGCCAAAGCGGCCGCAGGCTTCCGCCGGGGCTGCTTGAGCAGGGCGATGACGCCCGAAGCGACGAGGGGCGATGCGGGAATCAGCCACAGGATCTGTGTGATCGACGAGGCGGCGGTTTGGGGAGTGAATGGTATCGCTTCCTGGATCAAACGCTCACCCCTTCATCCGGTTCATCTGGTCGAGGTCGGTGGTTTGCGCATGGCGGTAGATGGAAATCACGAGTCCCAGTCCTACCGCAGCTTCAGCGGCGGCGACAGCGATGGAGAAGATGGCGAACATCATGCCGGTGAGCGCTTCAGGATGGGGACTGAAGCGCCAGAAAGCGACGAGGTTGAGGTTGGCGGCGTTGAGCATGAGCTCGATGCCGATGAGAACCAGAATGGCGTTGCGGCGGGTGAGCGCGCCGGCGAGGCCGATGGCGAAGAGCAGCGCAGCGAGAACGAGATAGCCGGTGAGGGGCGAGGCCATGGCAGCTATTGGGCCCTCCCTTTTTCATGCATAGCGACGATGACGGCGCCGATGGTGGCCGAGGTGAGCAGGAGGGCGACGATTTCAAGGGGGAGGACGTAGCGGCCGAGAAGGGCGACGCCGATGTCGTGGACGGTTACCGAGGGGACGGCGGGTTCTTGCGGTAAGTTACGTGCGCTTTGGAGCACGGCCCAGCCGAGCACGGAAAAGACGCCGGCGGCGATGACCAGGCCCACGAACCAACTGTGGCTGAAGACGCCTGTTGGCGGAGTTTCGGTTCCGCGTGTGAGCAGGATGGCAAAGACAACGAGGATAGCGACGGCGCCGATGTAGATGAGAATTTGCGCGAAGCCGACGAACTGCGCGTCGAGATTGAGAAAGAGCAGCGCGAGGCCGGCAAAAGCGACAGTGAGGGCGAGCGCGCAATGGACCGTGTTCTTCAAGAGCACGGCGGCGAGCCCGCCGGCGACGGTGAAAACGGCGAGGACATAGAAGACAGGGCTCATCGAACGCCGATCGTTTCCTTTCCTGGAGGATGAGGGTCCGGCTCAAGCGCGCCGGCCGGCAAGGGCATTGCGTGGCGAGAAATCCGGCCAGAGGCGGCCTTACTCAGCATACCGGTAGCTCCTGGGACCGAAGTGTTTCTTAAACATGCCGACACGGCCCATGAGCACGTAAACGCCGGCGAGAATGATGCTCGAGACCACCCAGCGCGCCCAGCCCTCGCCCATGAAACGCCACAGGGCGGTGACGCCCAGGTTGAGCAGGGTGAAGGGAAGAACGAATTTCCAGGCGAAGTTCATCAACTGGTCCTGGCGCAGGCGGGGCAAGGTGCCGCGCATCCAGATGAAGACGAAGATAGAGAGCATGACTTTGGAAAAGAACCAGAGCCAGGAAGGCACGACGTTGAGAAACGGGAGTGGGGCTGACCAGCCGCCGAGAAACAGAGTGACGCCGATGCCGGAGATGGAAAACATGGCGACGTATTCGCCGAGGAAGAAGAGCGCGAATTTGAAGCCGGAGTATTCGGTATGGTAGCCGGCGACGATTTCCGATTCGCCTTCGGGCAGATCGAACGGCGAGCGATTGGTTTCAGCCGTGGCGGCGATGGCGAAGATCAGAAAACTGGCCAGTCCCCAAGGCGTAAAGATGTACCAGTGCGGAAACCAGCCGGTGTAGCCGCTCTGCGCCTCGACGATTTTGGGCAGCGAAAGCGAGCCGGCGATCATGACCACGGCCACGGTTGTGAGCAGGAGCGGGACTTCATAGCTGATCATCTGCGCGACGGCGCGCATGGCGCCGAGGAGCGAATACTTGTTGCGGCTGGACCACCCGGCCATGAAGACCGAAAGCTCAGTGGCGGCGCTCATGGAGAAAAAAAAGAGCAGGCCGGCGTCGAGATTCACCAGGACCATGTTGCGGCCCATGGGCAGGACAGCGAAGCCCATGAAGACGGTGACCACGAGGGTGAGTGGAGCGAGGAAGTGGACCACCGCATCGGCATCGAAGGGAATAATGTCTTCCTTAGTCAGCGATTTGATTCCGTCGGCGACAGGCTGAAAAAAGCCATAGGGGCCGACGCGGTTGGGGCCATAACGGTTTTGCATTCGGCCCAGACCTTTGCGCTCGAAGACGGTGGTGAGAGCGAAGAGGCCAGGATAGACGCAGACAATGCCGATGACGCCGAGGACGATGCCGGCGGCGGGACGCCAGGAGGTGGGGAGAAAGGAGACGAGCCAATCCTTGAAGAGAACAAAGACCTGATCGACGATGAAGGGGACAGAAAGCGTAGAGGCGGGCGTTGCAAGCATGGGCTAGTCTTCCCCTCCGGTGGGCGGGGCAGGCTTGGCGGACGCGGCCTTGGCAGCTTCGCCGGCTTTGGCAGCGGCGGCCTGGGCCGCAGCTTTGGCTTTGGCGGCTGCTGCTTCTTTCTCGGCGTCCAGACGGGCGTCGACTTCGGTGGCTTCCGTGGGATGGATTTGGTGATAGTACTCGTTGGACTTGGCCAGCTGCTGGCGGTCGAGGAGCAGACCGCCGAAACGATTATCGGTGGCGAGCTCGAATTCCGTGTCCATCTTGATGGCTTCGAAGGGGCAAACTTCGACGCAGATCTGGCAGCTCATGCAGACCGAGATGTCGATGTCGAAACGCGTGGGATAAAATTGCGGCTTGCCGACGAAATCAGGCTTTTTGCCCTGCGACTTTTCAATATAAATGCATTTGGGCGGGCATTCCTTCTCGCAGATCTGGCAGGCCACGCAGCGCAGGCCGGCGGCCCAATCGGGGCCGTCGTAGACGAGAAACGGGAAAACCCGCGCGTTCTCGAAAGTGGGAATGCGCTGTTCGGGATACTCGACCGTAGTGAGCCGGTCCACGGAGACAAAACTACCGGCAAAGTTCTTTGCCGTCTCCGCCATGCCTTTCAAAATGCCTTCG
The DNA here is from genome assembly GCA_030041305.1 of Acidobacteriaceae bacterium. Classification (GTDB taxonomy): domain Bacteria; phylum Acidobacteriota; class Terriglobia; order Terriglobales; family Acidobacteriaceae; genus Telmatobacter. Next base: position 67,193 of record JASHOC010000280.1, on the reverse strand, counting down.
CCTAACAAGGGTTGCTCCTGGGTTGTCAGTTGTCAGTTATCAGTTGTCAGTGATCAGGTTTTGCGGTTTTGGTTGTGGGCGAAGAATCTCGGATCGACTCGATGAGTCCGAAAAGCATCTTGCCCACTTCATGCGAAAGCCTCTCTGCTTCGTCAATCATCGCCGCGTTACCGAATTTCAGTGCGCGGGCGATCTCGAGCTGGGTCTGCACCTCAAAATTCGAGCCCCGTGCGATCCCCAAAAACTGCTTGAACTCGCCAACATTCAATCTTCCCTGTCCCTCGGCTACGTTGCTCGGTATCGAAATCACCGAGCGTCGGACCTGGCTGGTGAGGCCGTACATTTCTTCTCTCGGAAACTCCTGCGTCAGACGGTAAACTGCGACCGTCAATTCCATGGCTCGCTTCCAAACAACCAGGTCTCTGAACGATTGCGCTTTCAACTTCTCTTCCATTGTTCTTCCTGCATTCCGGCCCAACAACTGACCACTGACAACTGACTACTGACTACTGACAACTGACTACTGACTACTGACAACTTGCTTCTATCGATCCACTTCTCCCAAAACAATGTCCACGCTGCCGAAGATGAGCACCACGTCGGCCACGTTCTGGCCGAGGCACATATCTTCGAGGATGGTCAAGTTGATCAGGCTGGGCGGGCGGACGCGATAACGATAGGGGTTCGGACTGCCATCGCTGATCAGGTAAAAGCCGAGCTCGCCCTTGGGCGCTTCGATGCGGCCGTAGGCTTCGCCGGGCTTGGGACGGAAGCCGCGAATCTTGGCCTTGGGGTCCATGATCGGCCCGGCGGGAATCTCCGGGAGCGCCTGTTCGAGGATGCGAATGGATTCGCGCATCTCGAGCACGCGCACCATGTAGCGGTCGTAGACGTCGCCATGGTCGCCCAACGGCACGCGGAATTTGAAACGGTCGTAGATGCCGTAGCGGTCGACCTTGCGGATGTCGTAATTCACGCCCGAGGCGCGCAGCAGGGGGCCGGTGACGCTGGCGTTCACCGCCAAATCCGGCTTAAGCACGCCCACGCCCTGGCAGCGGGCCATGAGAATCTCGTTGGTGGTGAGCAGGGCCTCGAATTCGTCGACGAAGGCGGGAAGGCCGGCGACCACTTTGCGGGCGGATGCGAGCCAGGCGGCGGAGACATCGACGCGGCAGCCTCCGAAGCGCATGTAGTTGCACATCATGCGCGAGCCGGTGAGGGACTCGAAGAGGTCGAGAATTTTCTCGCGCTCGCGGAAGGCGTACATGAGCGGGGTGCCGCTGGCGCCCATTTCCTGGATGAGAAAGCCGATGGAGGAGGCGTGGTTCTGGATGCGCGTCAGCTCGGCGAGGATGACGCGAATGTACTGGGCGCGCTCGGGGACTGCCTGACCGACAAGCTTTTCGACGGCGAGCGCATAGGCCCAGTTGTTGGACAACGAGCAGAAGTAATCGAGGCGATCGGTGTAGGGCATGGAGGCGAGATACGCCGCGCCTTCGGCGATTTTCTCGTGATTGCGGTGCAGATAGCCGAAGACCGGCTTGAGGCGCATGACGCGCTCGCCGTCGAGGGTAACGTCCATGCGGAAGACGCCGTGGGTGGAGGGATGGTGCGGTCCCATGGCGATTTCGAGCAGTTCGCCTTCGCCCTCCGGCTCCATCGTCGGCGGGCGATTCCAACCGTCCAGCTTCTCCGTTTTTGTCTCCGCTATGCTCATCGGTTTTCAGTTGTCAGTGATCAGTTGTCAGTTACCGGTGTTCAGTTGTCAGTTGTCAGTTTGTCGTTTCGCGTTTGAGTGTCCGTGGCGCCTTAGTTCCCCTACTCCCTATTTTCCGGCCGCAGCCTGGTGCGCCTGGGCGCGTTTGAGCACCGCGTCGTGCGCGGTGGGCTCGTACTCGTAGTCGTCGGGATCGACATAATCTCTGCGCATGGGATGGTCCTTGAAGCCTTCCCACATGAGGATGCGGCGCAGGTCGGGATGGCCCTTAAAGACGATGCCATACAGGTCGAAGACTTCGCGCTCCTGAAATTCCGCGCCACGCCAGATGGGGGTGAGGGACGGCAGTTCGACCCGATCGGTCCGGTTGCCGGTGCGCATGCGGATCACCAGCGGGCCATGCTTTTTGGCGATCGAAAAGAGATGATAGACGGCCTCCAGATAGCCCGGCTCGACGCGCTTACGCGTCTCATCGGCGGTTTCTTCGACAGATTGCTCGACACCGTCGACCGTCTTGGTGACGGTGCGCTTGACCTTCACCTTTTCGGAGATCTCCTTGTCGAGCCAATCAACGCCGGTGACGTTGGAGCAGAAATCGAAGGCGAGTTCGGAATCGTCGCGCAGAAAACGCGCGATTTCAATGGCGCGATCGGGAGCGACGCGGATCGAATGTTGCGCGGACGGGCTGGGGTTGGGCACAAATTCGACCCCCGCGCCGGGAACCGCCGCTTCAATCGCCGTTTTGATTTCTTCGAACGTCTTCAAAAAAGCAGCTCCTAGCTTTTAGCTCCTAGTTTCTAGCTCGTTCTCGTGGCTGCCGGCATGATCCAAAATCCCTTGTTCGCTCGTTCTCTCGGTTCCTTAGCATTCGTTTACCGGATCACGACCGGCGCGCTCCAAACGCCGGGATTGGACGGCGGTTCGAGATCGTGGTCGGCCGGTTCGGGCACAGGAAACTCCCCTTGCGCGTTTTGATTGAGAAAGCGGGGGCGGTTTTCGCCGGTCAAAGGCTGCTCGTCGATTTTTTTTTGCAGGGTCATGAAGGCCTGGATAAGCGCCTCGGGCCGCGGCGGGCAACCGGGGATGTGCACGTCCACCGGGATATAGCGGTCGATTCCCTTGAGCACGTTGTAGCCCTGCTTAAATGGTCCGCCGGAGATGGCGCAGGCGCCCATGGCGATGACGTAACGGGGCTCGGCCATCTGGTTGTAGAGGCGCACGACTTGCGGGGCCATTTTCTTGGTGACGGTGCCGGAGACGATCATCAGATCGGCCTGACGCGGCGAGGGGCGGAAAACTTCGGCGCCGAAGCGGGCGAGGTCGTAGCGGGCCATGGTGGTGGCGATCATCTCGATGGCGCAACAGGCAAGGCCGAACTGCATCGGCCAGATGGAGCTACGCCGGCCCCAGTTATAGAGCTCTTCGAGGGTGGTGACGAAGACTCCCTGTTTGCCGAGCTCAATTTTCAGATTTTCTTCAATTGCCATGATTCGATTCCAAGTTCAGAGTTCGCAGTTCGTAGTTCACAGTCGGGGGGGGTGTGCTCGCGAACGACGAACTGTGAACTACGAGCTGTCGTTTTCACGCCCACGTCAACACGCCCTTGGCCCAGGCCCACGCGAGGCCCTCGACGAGAAGCAGCACGAAGACCAGCATGGCCGCGCAGGCGGCGGCGTTCAGGCCGGTGAAGGCTACCGCGAAGGGAAGCAGGAACACGGCTTCCACGTCGAAGATCAAAAAGATGATGGCGTACAAGTAGTATGCGGAGCGAAACTGCACCCAGGCGTCGCCTTTCGAAACCAAACCGCATTCGTAAATCGAGTTCTTGACCGGATTCGGCTTGCGCGGCGAAAAAAACCGTGCCCAGAGCCAGGCCAGCCCCAGTGGGGCCAGCCCAAAACCCAACGCCACCACGAATAAAACCACCAAGGGAAAATAGGGGCTTGAAACCATCAGTGCGAATGAAGTCCTTCTAAATCAACGTAACAGTTTGAGGCCGCTTTTGGCGAAGAGCTGCCCGGCCTTTCTGCTAGTCAACTGTATTTTCTCTCCTTTGACGCCCTCCTGGGAACCGTTCAGAGGGGGATGCGCGCAGAGCGGGGGCGAGGTCGAAGCGCATCCCTTCCCGTGGCGAAGCAAGCTGCAGAATCGGTTCGGGGCGAGGTCGAGCGCGGTAAGAGGCGGCGGATGAACATAGTAGACTGGCTGCTTGGGTCGCGAACGCCGCTGGAGTGGCTTCTGGACCGGGCGTGCGCTCCTGAACCGCCGTGCCCGGACCGGCGTGATGGATGGGTTTCACGCTCCGGTTTGTCTTTCAATTTCATCAATTCGAGGTTTGCATGCACATTGTCTTCGCCGCCTCAGAGTGTGCTCCCTTTGCGAAGACCGGCGGGCTGGCGGAGGTGGTGGGCGCGCTGCCCCGAGAAGTGGTGAAGCTGGGCCACGAGGTGACGGTCTATCTGCCCTTTTATGCGCGGGTGCGCGTGCAGTTGCAAGGGGAGCTGAAGTACGCGGTGCGGTCGATCACCATTCCATTCCGCTACTACAACCGCTTTGTGGGAATCGTGGACGGAGGGCGACGGGATGGGGTGCAGTTTTACTTTGTGGATTGTCCAGATCTCTTTGACAGGCAGGAACTTTATGGTCCGCCGGGGGGCGAGTACGGGGACAACGCCGAGCGCTTCGGACTGTTTTGCCGGGCGGTGGTGGAGGCGTCGAAGCTTTTGGGCGCACCGCAGGTTTTCCACGTCCACGACTGGCAAGCCTCACTGATCCCGGTTTACCTGCGCACGGTCTACGCGGCCGATCCTGCGCTGCGCGGGGCGGCGACCATGCTGACGATCCATAACGCGCCCTATCAGGGCAAGTTCCCCCCCGCGACCATCGAGCAACTGCTGCTGCCGTGGGAACTGTTCACCATGGACAAGCTGGAGCTTTTCGATCGTTTCAATTTTCTGAAGGGCGGGGTGGTGTTCTCAGACATTTTGACCACGGTGAGCCGCAAGTACGCCGAGGAGATTCAGACCGCGGAGTTCGGGGCGCAGCTTGAGGGCGTGTTGCGGCGGCGCGCCGCGGATCTGCACGGCATTTTGAACGGGGTGGACTACGCGCGTTGGAATCCGGCGGTGGACGGAAACCTGGCCGCCCACTACACGCCGGAGGATTTGGCCGGCAAACGCATCTGCCGCATGGACCTGCTGCATGCTTTTGGGCTGGAGGAAGTGGCGGAGACCACGCCGGTGATCGGGATGGTGTCGCGGTTGGCGACGCAGAAAGGCTTCGACCTGGTGGCGGCGATTGCCGATCAGCTCGCGCAGAGGGATGTGGCCGTGGTGGCGATCGGCACGGGCGAGCCGATTTACGAGAACTTCCTGCGGGGATGGGCGTTTCGACATCCTGCGAATGTGGCCGTGCAGATTCGCTATGACGAGGCTGTGTCGCACAAGATCGAGGCGGGATCGGATTTGTTTCTGATGCCGTCGCATTACGAGCCTTGCGGGCTGAATCAGATCTATTCGCTGAAATATGGGACTGTGCCGGTGGTGCGAGCCACCGGCGGGCTCGACGACACGATCGAGGAATGGAACCCGGAAACCGGGGCCGGGACGGGATTCAAATTCTATGGTTACGATCCCAAGGACATGTTGGCGGAAATTGATCGCGCGCTCGAAGATTTCAAGGACAAAGAAGCTTGGACGCGTTTGATGCGGAACGGAATGGCGCGGGATTATAGCTGGGGCCCCCCGGCGCGGGAGTATGGGACGCTCTATGAAGAGGTGGCGCGGCGGAGAGCGTAGCTATATAGAATTAAATTTCGAAACATTCGTCGCTAGGACATATTTTCGTCGTATACTTCTGATAGCCAAACTTCTCGTTCGGCCGGAGGTGACGATGGGGTATCTAGACTTCGATTTCGCGCGCTGGTGTTCCTCTTGTAGGGCCAAGACCCGGTTCAGTCACGCCGCGCATGCGGTAAGACGCATAAGCCGCATCTTGAATTCGGATGGCAGACTGAGTGCTCGTGGGCTTGTCATTTACAAGTGCCGTTATTGCTTCGGATTCCACATTGGACACGAACGTTAGAACCACCGCCTGTGTGACGGAGGGAGGTAATTCTGTGAGCGGAGATTCGGTGATCACTGAAGTTTCCTGCGCGGTTGAAGTGTTTCTGGCGACGGCGCTTTTGCACAAAGAGCAACCTGGACGCTCGGAGTTTACGATTCAGGAAATCGTGAATAGGGCGGCTCGAGAGAACATTACCGGAGAACTGCGTTCCGGGGTAAGCGTTCACACTTCACAACACTGTGTCGCCAACAAAGGGCCAAACCCAGGGAAACACCGGATGCTCTTTGCGACGGGGAAACATACGCGGCGGTTGCTGTTGCCGGCCGATGAGGTTCACCCGGGGAGGACGGGGAAGATATTTCCGGATGCAGGGGAGGTCCCGGAGAAGTACCTGCCGCTGCTGCAGTGGGCGAGACAACGCTTCGAGGCGGCCCGAAAAGAAGCGCCGATATGTGCTTCGACGCAGAATTCCGCGCCCGATCAGTCAGCGACGCCGGTCGAGCAGACAGCGCAAGGGTGGCTGGAGGGACTGCTCGAAATGGAAGGGCTGGGGAGGGAGTATTGGAAGGGCGTCGATCCCGACGAATTCGTGCGCAAGTTGCGCGAGGGTTGGGCATGAGCCGCATATTTCTCGACACCAACTTTTTTATCTACTTGTACGAAGCGGAAGGGCCACGGGCGGCGCGGGCACGATATCTGAGTCGCGCTTTCGTCGCGCGCAGAGACGAAATCTTCACTTCCGTCATGAGCCTGGGAGAGGTTCTTGTGACCCCGTTGACGAAAGGTGACTTTGCCTTAGCGCAACAGTATCGGCGGCTGTTCCATAGCCCGGGAATGACCGTCTTGCCCTTTGTGGAGCAAGCCGCGGAGGTTTTCGCGCGGATTCGCGTAGGCGGGAAGGTGAAGCCGCCCGACGCGATCCAACTGGCGACGGCGGGAACGGCGGGCTGCGACCTGTTTCTGACCAACGATGAGCGCCTGCAAGGGGTCACTGTCGCGGGAGTCCAATTCATTACCTCATTTGAAAAGGCGCCTCTTTGATTCATCCGGTCACAGCTGGCTTAGCGCCGGGCGTTGGGCAAAAAATTTCGGCCCTCGAAGCGAGGGGAGGCTTGCCGATTCTATAGCTTTTCGGCAAGAATGCAGAATGCATTGCAGAAACGTCGCGGGACCGCTCCGCAGCCGGAAAAGCGCTGAGGTTTGAAATGAAGATCACCGACACCATTGGATTGGTGCTCAAGAGCAAAGCAATGAACAAGATCCTTTCGGTAAAGCCGGAGCAATCGGTGTATGAGGCTATCGGCATGTTGGCCGAGTACGACGTTGGGGCTTTGCTGGTGCTTTCCGCAGGCCGCCTGGTGGGCATCTTTTCCGAGCGCGACTTTGCGCGCAAGGGCGTGCTGATGGGCCGCCATTCCCGTGAGACATTGGTGAAGGAGATCATGACCAGTCCGGTGTTTTATGTCAGCCCGCAGCACACCGTGGACGAGTGCATGGGCATCATGACGGAGCACCATTTTCGCCATCTGCCGGTATTGCAGGGCGAGGACGTGGTCGGGATTATCTCGATCGGCGACCTGGTGAAATGGGTGATTTCGGGGCAGCAGCAGGCGATTGAGGAGCTGCAGGGCTACATTACGGGCACGTATCCGGGGTGAAGAGACAGGGAACAGGGAACAGAAAGCAGAGATCAGAGAGCAGCAGCTGATGGGGGCTGAGCGCTAATTCTACCCCCGAAAACCGACGACTGAGAACTGATAACTACTTGCATTCAGTTGTGTTTACCTTTCCATTCTTCATACGGTCCTTGAAAATCCTCAATTTGATGTTCATGGAAAACCCAGAGGCGGGTGGCGACCTCGTCGATGAGGTCGTGGTCGTGGGTGACCAGCAGGACCGTGCCCTCATAGCGCTGGAGGGCAATGTTGAGGGCGTTGATGGCTTCGAGATCGAGGTGATTGGTGGGCTCGTCGAAGATGAGGATGTTGGGCTTAGTGAGGATGAGTTTGCAAAAGGCCAGCCGGGCCTGCTCACCGCCGGAAAGCGCCTCAGTGGGTTTGGCGCCTTCTTCGCCGCTGAAGAGCATCTGGCCGAGGATGCCGCGAATATCTTCGATGTGGGCGTCGGGCTTCCATTGATGCAGCCACTCTGCTACGGTGAGGCCGTGTTCAATGGTTGAGCCCACGTCCTGAGGGAAATAGCCGACCTGCGCTTCATGTCCCCAGAAAACAGCGCCGGAGTCGAGGGTGAAGTTGGGGTCGGCGAGTCCCGGGTAATTAGCCAGCAGGCTTTTGAGCAGGGTGGTCTTGCCCGCGCCGTTGCGGCCCATGAGGCATATTTTTTCGCCGCGCAGGAGGCTGGCGGAGAATCCGTCCAGAACCTTCAGATCGGCGTAAAATTTCGTGAGTTGCTTGAACTCCAACACATGCTTGCCGCTGGGCCGCGCTTGATCGAAACGGATATAGGGGCGCTGGATGTTGGAGCGCGCGAGTTCATTGGTTTGGAGGCGCTCAACCTCTTTGCGGCGGCTGGTGACCTGGCTGGAGCGCGTGCCGGCGGCGAAGCGAGCGATGAATTCGTTAAGCTGGGCGATCTTTTTCTCGCGTTGCGCGTTTTCCGCCTCGAGGCGGGAGCGGATCTGGGTCTTGGCCATCACCATGTCGTCGTAGCCGCCGGTGTAGGTGATGATGGTCTGGTAGTCGATGTCGGCGGTGTGGGTGGTGACGCTGTTGAGGAAATGGCGGTCATGGGAGATGGTGATAAGCGTGCCGTCGTAGCTCAAGAGGAAATCCTGAAGCCAGTGAATGGAATCGAGATCGAGGTAGTTGGTGGGCTCGTCGAGGAGCAGGGCTTCGGGCTTGCCGAAAAGGGCTTGGGCGAGCAACACCCGCACCTTTTGGCCGCCTTGCAGCTCGCCCATTTTGCGCTCGTGGAGGGCTTCGGGAATGTCGAGCCCATCGAGAAGCACGGCGGCGTCGGACTCGGCGGTGTAGCCGTCCTCATCGCCGATGGCGCCTTCGAGCTCGCCGAGCCGCATGCCGTCCTCGTCGGTCATTTCGGCTTTCTCGTAGATGCGGTCGCGCTCCGCGAGGGCGTTCCAGAGGGCGACGTTGCCCATGATGACGGTGTCGAGGACGCGGTAGGCGTCGAAAGCGAACTGATCCTGGCGGAGGATGCCGACTTTGCGGGGACGGACGACTGCGCCCTTCTGCGCATCGAGTTCGCCGCTGAGGATTTTCATAAAGGTGGTTTTGCCGGCGCCATTGGGGCCGGTGAGGCCATAGCGGCGGCCGGAGGTGAAGGTCGTGGTGACCTCTTCAAACAGCACCTTCGAGCCGTAGCGCATGGTGACATTGCTGACACTGATCATTTTTTCGTTTTTCGACTGGGTTTCTGCGCTCCGACCGGGCGCGGCGCCCCGCGACAGCCGGCCAGCGAGCTCGGGATGAGATGTTCAACGTGGCCGCACCGGGGAGCGGCCCACCTTCAGTTTCTCACAGGCGGCCGGCGCGGATGTTCAGGGAGGAATCCGGCGAATCCGCTGACCGGTTCGCCGTCCGGTCTTGGGAAAATGCGGTCTATTTGCCGCTTGCTGCGCCCCCAGGCGGATCGAATAAGTGATTTCCATCGGGAAACGGGGTCATTGCCAGCCGGCAGGCCGGTCCGTCACCCACCGGAAGCATCTGGTGCCAACGAGTCGAAGGCGCATAGACGATATCGCCTTCGGCGACGGTGAAGGACGGCACGCCCTCGATCGTATACCGGTATTGACCGCGCATCAGGATCCACGTTTCCGGAAAGTCATGGAAGTGCCCCCAGTCTCCAGGTTTCGGCTTCACGTCTTCGGCATCGCTGCAGATGATATTCGCGTGCGCCCGATTGCGCATAATGACGAGATCGCTCCACTCGCGCTTGGGCGCATGCAGGGCGAGCATTTTATCCAAGTCAAAGCTCAGACGGTCCGGCTCTCCATGCGGATTGGGCACATCGTCCGGATTGGGATACGTCCATACGGTCGCGCGTACATAGTTTGTGCCGGGTGGCGGCTGGTCTGGCTTTTCTGCGTAAATCGAGCTGGCCTCGGCCAGGGTGACTTGTACGCGGATGGCAGCCTCGGCGCCGACGACCTCGAGCGAGTGGAGCATACGCTCCGGGCAGAAGACGAGCCAGCCCGGTTTCGCTTCGATCGAATGGGGCTCTCCTGGCGGGTCGTCGATCTCAAACCGGATCTCGCCTTGCTCGACGTACCAGTATTCCGGAGAGTCGGCATGCAGATGCAGACCGACCTGGGAGCCGGGCGCCGCAGAAATCACGTCGACACGGTTGTAATCATCGGCGACTACGGTTTCACTCCAGTTATCCTGCCCCTTGTGCCGCGCGGTCAAGTCCGCAAACCGGATATACGGCTGCATGGGCGCACGATAGGGCGTGGGCTGGATGGGCTTGGGAAAATAAAACACCTTCTGGCTCGCCGATTGCGCGCAAGCCGCTCCCAGGGCGGCAAAGAACAAGACAGCGGAGAGGGTGAGGCGTGTGGATGGGCTGGTGGCCGGTAACCGCATGATGGGCATCCTTTATGTAGGAGTAAAGAAACTGGACCATTGCGCCCTACGCCCGACCAAGGGCGCAAGAATCCCCGAACGTGCCGGTGGTGCGGTCCCCATTGTACCTGCATGATACACGCGAGCCATCAGGCGACCCGTGAGGTCCAGATCGTTTGCTATAGCGGTTCTCCAATTGGTGTAGAGCAGAACCTCGAACGTTGAGTGGCGTTTTTCCCAAGAAAACGCCACCCGGCACGCCCCTCAAAACTTCACGGGAATTGGAGAACCGCCGTAAACGGTTGACCCAACTGGCTCGAAGACCAGTTCGGTACGGTGGGCTCACCGGAAATTGCGTCGGATACAGCCGCCAGCAGGCGTCGATTTCTCCTTACCAGAGACCCGCGATCAGCAGAGCGGAATAGAGGATCGAGAGGAGGAGGGCCTGCTGGCCCACCTTGGTCAGCGGCATTTGCAGAGAGATGGAATCCTTCTGTCGCACCAGGTCAAAGGCGTAGCCGGCGGCGGCGAGCGCGAGAGCCAGAGCGATGGAGGCGCGCCGGAGGACGACGGCTGCGACCGCCGCGCAGAGGAGCAACGCCAGAGCGACCTGGGCGGCGCGACGAAACTGTTGGCTTGCGGCCACGGCCTTGCGGAGGGCAATCCGGGCGTCGAGCCGGGCATGGACGACCAGGATTCCCGCGCTTGCCTGCATCGCGATCAACCCCCAAAACCACCAGCACCAGGACGCGATAGACCCAAGCGCAGTAATGCATGTGGCCAGAGAGGTCGAGGTAAGCGCCGCGGCGCTGGCAATCTGGAAAAGCGTGGAACGTTGGCGATTCTTCAGATTGACCAGAATCACAAGGCAGCCAAAAGTTGCGATGGCTGCACCCACGGCGAAAAAAGCTTTGAGAGGCCAGGTCGCGAGAAGGATCGACACGCTGGCGATGAGAACAACGCTCCAACCGAATAGCCATTGAAGGGCAGTGGACGGCTGAGGAGGTTTTTGTTTCCCCATCCATCGTTGCCGGATCAGCAGGACAGCGGGATCTTTGGCAGACAGCGCGGCGACGGCTGCGACAAGAACCGCAAGCTCACTCCAATGCCAGGTTCGGGCCAGGAGGGCGACGCTGAAAATCGGGGTGAGAAGCATCGCCGTGGCCCCGTGCTCGCGCGGAAGATAGGCTTTGGGACGACGGGATGCTTTTGCCGGGATGGCCAGCGCGAGTGTTTGCATGCCTGCCTCTGGAGGACCTGGCGGACCGCGCGGTGTGATTCGACAGCCGTAGGCCCGATGATCTGAGCATACCGGGTTCCCTTCCAGGCGCAGCGACTTTCGTCACAGAGGGTCCGCTGTGGAGGGATGGGCGTCGATGCGCGGGGCCGGATGGTTACTGTTCGTGGATGGCGGCTACGGGGTCGACGCGCATGGCGCGATGGGCGGGAACATAGCAGGCCATGAGGGAGATGGCTCCGAGCACGAGGCAGACGGCGATCACCGTGGCCGGATCGTTGGCCCCGACGCCGTAGAGCAGACCCGCGATGAAGTGGGTGAGCGCGAAGGATAGCGCAAGACCGGACGCGAGGCCGAGGAGGGTCAGCCAGAATCCCTGCTGAAGCACGAGGCGCAGCACATCGGCGCGCGAAGCGCCCAGAGCCATGCGGATGCCGATTTCGTGGGTGCGCAATTGGGTGCGATAGGCGACGACGCCATAGATGCCGGTAGCGGCGAGAATGAGGGTGATGAGGGCGAAGATCCCTGCGAAGGTGCTCTCCATGACGGCGAAAACGCTGGCGATCTCCGTGGTTTCGCGCAGGGAACGCACATCGAACACGGGGATCCACGCGTCGATGTCGTGGATCGCGCTCTCCACCGCGGGAGCAATATCCGCGGGATTGCCGCGGGTTTTCACCTGGACGATGGTTTCGTTATCGGCGTGCTGAAAGTAGCTCATGTAGATCATGGGCGTGGAGCGCTCATTGAGGAACAGGTGGGTGGAGTTTTTCGCCACGCCGACGACCGTGAAAAGGCGACCCCAGATGGAGAGTTTTCTCCCCACCGGCTCCTGTTTAGGCCAGTACCGGTTTGCGGCGGTCTGGTCAACGACCAAGACTTGCGGCGCGTTTTCGTTGTCGTCCTGGGTAAAGGCGCGTCCTTCGAGGATAGGGATGCCCAAGGTCTCGAAATAGTGCGCGGACACGTCGGCCCTTTGCACCTCGAGAGACTCATGCGGGCGGGGCGCATACCCCTCCGGATAGGCATCGGAGGTTTTGCGGGTGAAGCTCATCGGCACCCAATCGGTGAGCGAGGCTACGGTCACGTCCGGCAAGGCCGCGATGCGATCGAGAATCTTGTGACGGATCATGCGTGCTTCGTCATTCGAGTAACCGGCCATATTCAAGCCCACCGAGGCGGTGAGAACGTGATTCTGTTCAAAACCAGGATTGCCGTTGGAGAGATTGCGTAGAGTTTGCAAAAAGAGTCCGGAACTGACCAGGAGGGCAAGCGAGAGCGCGATTTGCGCAGCTACCAGCGCGCCGAGCAGGCGGCGGTGCGAACCACCGGAAATACTGGCGGACTCCTCTTTGAGTACTTCGGCCGCCGGCACATGCGAGGAACGCCACGCGGGGAACGCGCCGCATAACACGCCGGCGAAAACCGCCAGAGCCGCAATCACGAGGACCACGTTATGATCCACGGTTCCGTTGAGTACTGTGGGATTTGCGTTGGGCGGAATGAAGCGCGCGAAAGACTTGGCTGTTGACAGCGTAAGCAGCAAGGCCGCCGCGGCTGCGCCGACAGAAATCATAACTCCCTCAAGAACCATTTGCCGCGCCAGTTGTATGCGGCCGGCGCCAAGGGATTGGCGAATCGCAAGTTCGCGGCGCCGCGCCACGAACCGCACCAGAGTAAGCGCGGCTACATTGGCGCAGGTGAGCAGCAGGACCACGCCGGCAATCGCCAGCACGAACGGCAGCGTCGACGCCAGGTAATTGTTGGCGCCGAAGGGCGATCGCCACAGCGGATCGAGAGTGATGGTGTTGACGCCGAGATGATCGTCGGGATAGGCGGCGACGATGCGGCGCATGATCGTATCAAGATCCTGCGTGGCCTGCTGGCGGCTCACTCCGGGCCGCAGGCGGCCTACCACGATTAACCAATCGCCACTGCGATGCGTCATCAGCCACTGGCTGGCGCCGAGGGGATTGAGTGTGACCCATACATCCTGCCGAATGCCCGGCATGGCTCCGATGAATCCCTCCGGCGCCACCCCGATAACGGTGACAGGATGGCGGGCGATTTCAATCGTCTTGCCCACGACTGCCGGGTCTTCGGCGTAGCGCGTCTTCCATAACGAGTAACTGAGCACGACATAGGGAACAGCGTCCGGGCGCGTCTCTTCTTCGGGCAGGAAGAAGCGCCCCAGCAGCGGCTTGATCCCCAGCAGATCGAAGTAGTTCGCCGACACGTTGGCGATGTAAATTCGCTCCGGCTCCGCCCCTGCATGCGTCAGCGTGATCCAATCGTGGTGATAGGCGAGGAGCCCGACGAAGCTGTGATTCTGTTCGCGTAGATCGCGGTAATCGGGATACGAAAGCGGCGGGCCAGGTGAGATGTTCCACTGCCCCCGCATGACGCTTACCAGCTCGCCTGGATGCGCCGCTCCCGGAATCGGATGCAGCATCGTGCCGTTGATCCAACTGAAGACCGTGCTGTTGGCGCAGATGGCGATGGTCAGCATGGCCGTTGCGGTGAGCGTGAACCCCGGGTTCTTGCGCAGTTGGCGCAAGGCAAAACGAAAATCGTGGAGCAGTCCTGCCATCACCGCCTCCCCTACAATCGTTGCTCTCGGGGAATCAGAGTATTGCCCTGAAGAGGAGCATGCAGTTTGCCAGAGCACAGGTGAGCGTAAGTTCCCGACTGCGTGAAGTATAGCGAAAATGCCAGCTGCAGGTGTGGGCTACGCGACTGTCCACAGGCAGGTGCGCATGTCCGATTTCGGACAGCTTGGCGGACTTTGGTAGGCAGGCGGGTGACCGAGTCGGCAAGTCAGCCAGTTTGCGAGTCAGCGAGGCGCTGGGCGCGCCAGAGGGCGCCTTCGAGAGGAACGACGGCGGATAGGCCGACGGGCATGTCGGGCGCTCCGTCGTGGAGGCCGGCAAAGAAGGCCTGGCGGACCATCGGCATTTTTTCAATGACGCCGCCGGTCCAGGCGGTGGGGACTTCGCCGGCGATTGAGTGTTTGCGGCGGAGCTTGGAGCGGACGAGCAGGACAAAGGCGACAAGATCGACGGCGGCCTGGCGAAGAACCCCGACCGAAACTGGGTCGCCGGCTTCGGCGAGCTCGTTGATGGCGGGGGCGAGGGCGGCGAAGTCCGGGCCGGGAGTGCTGTCGCCAAGGTTGATGAGGTCTTCGAGGGTGGGCGTCTGCCAGATTTCGCCGACTTTTTTGAGGACCTGCTGTGGTTCCTCGCGGTCATAGGCGTTGAGCGCGCGGCGGATGGCGTGGAGGCCGATCCAATAGCCGGAACCTTCGTCGCCGAGACGGGAGCTCCAGCCGCCGGCGCACTCGCGGCCGCCGTCGGGGGCGCGGCCGATGGTGTTGGTGCCGGTGCCGGCGATCTGGAGGATGCCCGGCCCTCCCTGAAAGGCGGCGTCGAGGGCGATGACTTCGTCGCCGACGATTTCGGAGCGTTGGACGCCAAAGTCGTCAAAGACAGCGGTGATCCACTCGGGAATGCCGGGCATGGTCGCGCTGGCGACGCCGCAGGTGGCGGCCTGGACGCCGTGGAGGCCGGCTTGGTTGAAGGCTTCCCGGAGGAGGGCGCGGAGATGGATCTCCGCGGCCTCGGCGCCGACGCGCAGGCGTTTGATGGATCCATTTTCAGCAAAGGCCAGGACACGGCCGTTGTCCACGATGGAGGCGCGGGTGTGAGTGCCCCCGCCATCGATTCCCAAAACCACGCTCATGCGTGCTTGCTCCTTCAGAGCGGTTCCAGAGTTCCGGCGCCGTTTTCAGAATTTGGTGAGACGCAGCAATCAGTGTGGCGGGTTTGCCGGTAGAAACACAGTGGGATTGCTCGAGTTGCCGGGCTGGCCACCGCCGTCGCGCAGGGTCCCGGAGAGAATATTGAGGCTGCCATCGGTTTTGGGCGGGGTGATTCCCAGAAGGTGAGCGAGCCAAGGGTAAAGATTGACATTTTCGAACGGCGCCAGGATCTTTCCTTCCACTATATCGGGTCCGGCGGCGAAAAAGATGGCCTTCATTTCGGGCTGGGTGCGGGCGTCGAGGCCGTCGATTCCCGGAGCGGGGGCCGAAGTGGCCGGCGGGTCTCCGGGCGCGGCGCTCTTCCCGGTGATGACGCTGTGAACGCGGAGGGCGTAAGGGCCGGTGGCGATCATGACGGGATCGCCGATGCGGGGATTCTGGCGGAGGTAGAGGTTGGCGGGAAGATTTTTGCGGCGGTAGACGACGAATTCCGCGGCGGCGTGCTTGAGCTGGTTGTAGAGGCGCTCGCGATCGGGCTCAGATTTCCCGTAGAGGAGGGTTCCGACGGTTTCGAAGCCGTCGAGGCTGGCGAACCGATCGAGGGCAACCCAGCCGCCGTGGGGCTGGGCGAGGCCGCGGTCGCTGACGATGACGAGATCGATCGGAAGGCGGGTGGCGTCGAGAGCGGCCTTGAGCTGGCCGATGAAGGCGTCGGAGCGTTGAACGGCGGCGCGGGTTTGCGGGACTTCGGGGCCAAGGCGGCGAGCGTCGGCATCGAGGGCGGGATCGTCGACGGCGATGAAATGAGGGCGGACAGCGGCGGGTAGGCGGAGCCAGTCGAGGACCTGGCGGATGCGGATTTCGCCGGTGAGCTTTCTGTCGTCTGGGAGATTATAGGCGGGCGCGAAGCCGGCGATTTTGGCCTGGCAACCGGACCAGCCCAGGCAGGCAGCGCGCATGCCCTGGCTCTCAGCGAGACTCCAGAGGGGCGTGCCGGTGTACCAGGAGGCGTCGGCGATGTCGCGATCGTCGGAGGCGCTGAAGCGGGTCTGGCGCAGGGGATCAAGAAAGCTGTCGGAAATGAGACCGTGGTGACCGGGATAGAGGCCCGTGACGAGGGTGAGGTGATTGGGAAGACTGAGCGAGGGATAACCGGGCAACATGCCTTGTGGCGCCCACGCGCCTTGCTTCCCGAGGGCAAGAAGATGGCGGGCGGCGTCGCGCTGAGGGTAGTCCCAACGGAAGCCGTCAAGAGAGACGAGGATGACGTAGTGCTGGGCCTGGGCGCGGGGGGAGTTGGGTGCGACGGCCGCGGAGGGTTGAGGCGTGCTGGGCGCCTGCGCTGGCGGCCGCGGGATGGCCAGGAGGGCGGCCAGAGAGGCGGCCAGAAAGAGAGGCGCGTAGGCGACGCGTCGGCAGATCGGGCGGAGCATCGAGAACACCTTCGCATCAGCTTACCGCAACGGGAGAACGGACATTTCTCCGGAGAGCCGGAAGCGGCGCGGAGGCGGGCGGGCAGCAGTTTTCGCTAGACTTTTGTGCTGCGCTTGGCCCACAATGGTCGGCCAAGGCCCATCCCACTCAAGAACTCACGATCGGCCATTTCAGGAGGCAACGTGATCCATCCCCCGAGGACTATCCTGCTCAGAGTTGCCGCGTTCATGCTCGTGACGACCGCGGTTTGCCAAGGCCAGAACTTCCTGACGCGCCATGTTCGAACGGAGGTCGCGAATGGACAGGCGCGCGCCGTAGGCCAGCTGCCCGCAACCCAAACGATGCGCTTTGTGGTGGTGCTGCCGCTGCGCAATCAGGCTGCGCTGGACAGTTTGCTTGCCGACCTCTACAACCCGAACAGCGCTTCCTATCACCATTTTCTGACTGTCGATCAGTTCACGGCGCAATTCGGCCCCACGCAGCAAGATTATGAGACGGTAATTGCCTACCTCGAACAGAATGGGCTCACCGTGGCGGGCACGTCGCGCAATCGGGTCAACGTCGATGTGAGCGGGACGGTGGGGAATATCGAGAGGGCCTTCCATGTGACGATGCAGGAGTATCAACATCCCACGGAAAACCGGACGTTTTATGCGCTGGACCGGGAGCCGACGGTGGATTTGCCATTTCCGTTGTGGCATTTGGAGGGGTTGGACAGCTTTTCCATTCCCCATCCCGCGGGCCTGGAAAAGCGGCCGGCCGGGAAACACAACGGCCAGCCGAGCGCCACAACCGGCTCCGGGCCGTCGGCGTCGTTTCTGGGCAGCGACATGAGAGCCGCTTACTACGAAGGAACGGCGCTGACCGGAAGCGGGCAGTCACTGGGGCTGCTGGAATATTACGGGACGGATCTGGCGGACCTGAACACGTACTTCAAGAACGCCGGACAGACCAACAACGTGCCCATCACGTTGGATTCGACCGATGGAACCAGCACGAGCTGCGTGTATCCAAGTTGCGACGACACGGAGCAGACGCTGGATATGACCCAGGCGCTGGGCATGGCGCCGGGGCTGTCGAGCCTGGTGATGTATGTGGGCTCGACGGACGCGGCGATCTTCAACGCCATGGCGACGGCCAAACCGCTGAACGCGCAATTGAGTTCGTCGTGGACGTGGAGTCCGGCGGACCCGAACACGGACAATCCTTACTTTGAGGAGTTCGCCGCTCAGGGACAAAATTTGTTTCAGGCGGCGGGCGACAGCGGCAAGTGGACCTCGCGTTCCGAAATCTACCCGGCCGACGATGTGTACCTGACGTCGGTGGGCGGGACAGACTTGGAGACGAGCAGCGCCGCCGGACCGTGGGCATCCGAGAGCGCATGGGCCGACGGAGGAGGCGGCATATCGCCCGACGAATTCGCGTTGCCGTCGTGGCAGACGGCGACGGCGAGCGAATGCTCGAGTTGTTCGAAGAGCTATCGCAACGGGCCGGACGTTTCAGCCAACGCCAACTTTACTTACTACGTTTGCGCCGACCAGACTACGTGCACGGCGAACGAGTACGGCGGAACGAGCTTTGCGGCGCCGTTGTGGGCCGGCTATTTGGCGCTCGTGAATCAGCAATCGGTGGCCAACGGGAATGGCGTGCTGGGGTTCGTCAATCCCGCGCTGTACTCGATCGGGAACGGGTCGAGCTACGACGCGGATTTTCATGACGTGACGACCGGGAGCAACGGCTACTCGGCGACCGTTGGCTACGATTTGGCCACGGGTTGGGGCAGTCCCAACGGGGCGGCCCTGATCGCGGCCCTGGCGGGATCTTCGAGTTCGACGCCAGGCTTCAGCCTTTCCGCATCGCCCGGCTCGGTTTCCGTGGTGCAGGGAAATTCAGGAAACGTGACGATTACGAGCACGGTGAGCGGAGGGTTCGATTCGGCGGTGACGCTGTCGGCGTCGGGTCAGCCTTCGGGGGTAACCGTGAGCTTCAGCCCCACCTCGATTACGGGAACGGGAAGCTCGACGATGACCATTACCGTCACATCGACGGTGGCGGCCGGGACGTACGGTATCACGGTGACCGGGACGTCAGGCGCGACGACGGAGACCACCTCGGTATCGCTCACCGTGACGACCGCAAGCAGCGGCACGTTCACCATCTCGGTTTCGCCCAGCTCGGGATATTTGTTCCAGGGCCAGAGCGGGTATGCGGTGGTGACGACGGCGGTTTCAGGCGGGTTTGATGCGTCGATCAGCTTTTCCGCAACCGGTGTGCCCAGCGGCGTGACGGCCAGCTTCAGCCCGAGCTCGCTGCCGGCGCCGGGTTCGGGGACGACGGACTTCAACTTGACGGTGGCGCGGAACGCTCCGACAGGGACGTATCCGATTACGATCACCGGAACCGGCGGAGGCGTGACTAAGACGACTACGTTGACCTTCCAAGTGCGGTATTGAGGCCGCGGGACCGACGAGGTCTGTTCGCCGGCCTTTCCCGATCATGCGCCCGGACCTTTGCGGTCCGGGCGTTTTTTGGGTTCGGGGCTTGGTGTCAGATATCGATGGCGACGACTTCGTGATCGAGGATCAAGGGGATGGTGAGGCTGGAGGTTGAACCAGAGCGGTCGATGGGGACGGTCTGACCGGCGACGAGAAGTTTGGCCTCGCGGGCCTGGGCAAGCTCCGGCAGGCGGAGGCGGACGGTTTGCCCGCCGATGGGAGAGAAGCCGCGAAACGGACCTTTCATGGTCATGGCGTTGGTGAGGTTGACGAGGGAGACGGTGATCGAGGAGGGATTGCGCCAGAGGTTGACGTCGAGGAGGCCGGGGCCTTCGACTTCGACGGCTGCAGGTTCGTTGAGGGCCCAGAGGACGGTGTTGCGCATCATCTTCAGGTGATCGGGCGAGAGGACTTCCCAAAAGGTGCGGTCGATGTCGAAGGGGAAGTAGGCGACGCGGCCCGAGGGCTGGCGGAGATAGAGGCAGGAGATGCTGGTGCGAGGGACGCGCGGATAGACCTCCTCCATGGGCAGGTCGGGATAGCTGGGAATGAGGGTGAAGGGGGTTTCGGCGAAAGACGCGCGGGGCGTGACTTCGAGGCGACTGACGCCGTTGATGACGCGGGGCGCGTCTTCAAGGCCGGCGAAAAACGGGCTGTGAGGCAGGGCTTCGTGCTCCAGGCGGATGTAGGAGTTCTGCATCGGCCCTTCGGACTTGCCCGTCCAGTCGACGCCGAAGAGATCGGCGAGGGCGAGGTTTTTGCGCAGCGCGCCGGAGGGATCGTAGAGGCTGGTTTGGTGCGTGGCGATGAGGCTGCCGCCGGCGGCGACAAAGGCGCGAAGCTGCTCGCATTGCGCGTCACTGAGCACGGCGATGTTGGGCAGGATGAGGGTTTTGTAGCGGGAGACGTGGGCCGGATCGAGAAGCCGGTCGTGGATCATCTCGAAGGGAATGCGTGACTCGATGAGCGCCTGGCACCAGCCGAGGGCGTAGTCCTCGACTTGAGCATGGGCGTCGGCGCCGAAGTTCCACGCGGTCTGCTGCGAGTAGACGATGGCGATGCGGGCGATGGGCTGGCGTTCAGCGAGGTAGCCGCGGTGCTTTTCGGTCCAGAGAAAAATGGCTTCGACCTCGCTGAGCCAGCGCTCGTCGTGAAGGGCGCCGGAAAACTTGCAACACCAGGGGACCATGCCGTTGGCGACGACTTCGAGGGCCCAGATGCGGATTTCGGCGTTGCTGGTGACGCTGTCTTTCCAGCGATGGCGGTCTTCGACGCCGACGCCGAAGAGGCCGATGCCGGGCTTGGCGCCGCCTAAAAAGCCGCGGTATTCGCGGGCGGTTTTACCGATGAACCAGGGCGCGGCAAGGCCGCTGCGGCCCTGACGGTCGGCGGCGAGTAAGGGAACGCGATGGCCGAGGTCGATGGAATCGACGTTGGCGAGGGCGCCGCCGCTGTTGGGAATCGTGGAAGATTCGGGATTGATGGCGCGGATGGTCGCGTTCCAAAGATCGACGAGGCGCATGAGGCGCTCGCGGCGCCAGGCGGACCAGGCGCGATAGGCGGCGTCCTGCGGCTTGGTGGTGCGCGGCAGGTCGAGACCGGTGGCGGCGCGGAAATTGTCGACGCAATGAACGCAGTAGCAGACGCCCTCGCCGTCCCAGCGGTTGTGAAAGAGGCCGTCGGGACGGTAGCGGGTCATGATTTCTTTGTGGACCGCGGTCATGAACTCGAAGTTGTAAGGGCCGTAGGCGCAGGTGAGCCACATATGGGGCGCGGCCCAATGGGGGCGAGGCTGGCCGTCGGCGTCGACGGCGATCCAGTCAGGATGGGCGGCCTTGGTGTCGTCCCAGGTGGCGTGGGGATCGGTGCGGATGAGCACGGACATGCCAAGTTTGCGGCAGCCGGAGACGAGATCGCCCAGGCAGTCGCGGTTGCCGAGCCAGGCGCTGCGATGGTGGAAGGGAATTTGGGTGGGATAGTAGGCGACGCAGCCGCCACCGCTGATGCAGGCGCCCTCAGAGCGCGTGCGCTGAAAGTAGTCGAGCCAGAAATGCGGGTCGTAGTCGAGGGGATCGTTTTCGACCAGCGTGAGCTGGAACCAGCGCATGGGCCTGGTGGCCCAGGCGGGGACCTCGGGTTGCGCGGGAGCGACGGTTTGAGGCCAGAGGCCGGAGGGAGCGACGGCCGCGAGGGCCGCGCCGGAGCCGGCGGCGGCGGTCGATTGGAGGAACTCGCGGCGGGTGAGGGAAGACGGGGTCATGCGGGCATTGTAGTTGGGGGAAGGTAGGGAGCGGCAAGGCTCGTTGCGCGCGGCGCTCATTGAGCGCTGTGGCAGACGCAGGCGCGATACGAGCTTGCGGTAAGGTTGGAAAGCGCGCAGGCGTATTGCGGCCAAAAGGCTTTGAGGGGAAGCGAGCGGTTGCCGACGAAGTAGTTGCGCAGGTAGATCTGGCTCGATGGGGTTTGCGCGGAAGGATCGGATGCGAAACCGGCAATGAGGTTGGCGAGGGTTGCCGGCGTGAAGGCCGGTTCCTGGTAGGCGCGGTCGAAGTCGTATTCTTCGGCCCATGTCGTGTGGATGCCGGTCTGGTTGGAGGCTGCGAAGACGGTGTAGTCAACGAGGATGGCGGAAGCGGGATCGACGCGCGCGACGGTGAACGAGGGGTTATTGCCGTCGACGGGAGAGATGGACGGGACGAGCTTGATCCCCTGCGGTGAGGGAGGCTTTTGGCTGGGGTTCTCCGATGGGGTCAAGAGCCTCAGTTCGTCCATGTGGGTGTGCGCGAAGAGGTCGAGGCGAACGACGTCGCCGAAGGCGCCGAGGATTTCGGTAAGAGCATTCGAGGAGAGGAACATTTGCGGATTTTCGCCGCCGCAAAGGTCAGGCATCTTGCGCACCGTGGAAAAGGGATCGACGCCGGGCGGAATGTGCGCCATAAACCAGATGTTTTCGTGGTTGCGCCGCGCCTGGGCAAGGTGAATGCGGAGCCATGCGATTTGCGCGGCGGCAGGCGCCGGATCGGATTTGCCGGAGCAGGCAGCGTAGCTAGAAGACATAAAGAGATCGTCGAGGACGAGCAGGCGCGTGTTGCGGATGGGCGTGGGAAGAGAAGCGCTGTAATCGCCGTCTGCGGCGAAATCGCGCTGGGCCTCGCGGCGCTGGGATGCGGGAACGTCGGCGACGAACGAGGGCGCGAGATCGGCGAGAAAACTGCTGTTCGCATCGAGCTGATAATCGCCGCAGCCGGAGTCGTTGTTGCCGAGGGCGGCGAAGACGGGAACGCCGGGAAATGCGTTGCGCAGTTGAGCGAGAACATATTGGATGGTTTTTTCGGCGAAGGCCTGGCGCGCGGCTGGCGAACCTTGGGGAAAAACTGCGGCGAACTTGCAGGAAAACTCGTGGGAGATGAGATCGCCGCTGACGGTGATGAAGGTTGCGCCGGACCCGTGGGCTTGCATGGCGCGGAGGCTGGATACGAGCAGAGGGTAGGAAGTGTCTACGCCGCGGGCGTGGCAGCCCTGCTCGAGGGCGGCAAAGCGCTGCGCGCGATCGGGCGAGGGGGGCTCGGCGAGGATAGGGTTCCAACCGGTGATGGGCGCGGCGGCTATTTGCAAGGTCTTGGCGGGATCCCAGAAAGGCTCGAAGTGGATGTCGCTCACGAGGAGCGCTGAGACGGGCGCGGATTGGGCGGCGCGCGGCTGGGCAGCGGCGCACAGAGGGAAGCAACAAACGACGAAGCAGGCTGCGCCAACGGCAAGCAGGGCGTTAATCACTTCGGTTCTCCAGGAGAGCAGATGGGCAACCCGCAAAGGGAAGGATATACCGGGAGGCGCCGAGAAGAGGCGTAGCAATGCGGATCGGCTTGGGGTGTTGACTGAGAGAGCGGCGGAAGGCTCAGGTGTGGTATACGTCTAGCCATGTCAGGTTACAGGTGGATTGCGGCTGCAGTTCCTGTGGTGATGGCTATGGTGACACACTCCGTTCAGACGCAGACGCTGGCGCCTACGCCGCCGATGGGCTGGAATAGCTGGGACGCCTACGGGTTCACGATTGACGAGGAGCAGTTCAAGGCCAATGCCGCAATGCTGGCGGGGATGAAGCAGTTTGGTTGGACGTATGCGGTGATTGACGAGGGCTGGTACATGCAAAACCCGGCGGGCCGCAATCTGGCGGAGCGGAAGTACAAGATCGATGGACACGGGTTGCTGCTTCCGGATCCGGCGCGTTATTCGTCGTCAGGGAGTAAAGAGGGGTTGAAGCCGCTCGCGGACTGGGTTCATGCGCAGGGGCTGAAGTTCGGGATTCACATTCTGCGGGGAATTCCGCGCGACGCGGTGACGGCGAATCTGCCCATCGCGGGGACGAGCTTTCATGCCACGGATGCGGCGGATGAGAGTTCGCCCTGCCCCTGGGACGACAGCAACTGGGGCATGAAAGACAATCCCGCCGGGCAGGCTTACTACGATTCGATGCTGAAGTTGTACGCGCAGTGGGGGCTGGATTTTCTCAAGGTGGATTGCATCGCCGACCGGCCTTACCGGCCGACGGAGATCCGGCAGATTGCCGAGGCGATCCGGAAGACGGGGCGGCCGATTGTGCTGAGCCTGTCGCCGGGACCGACCGCGCTGGATCATGCGGCCGAAGTGGGCAAATACGCGCAGATGTGGCGCATTTCCGACGATCACTGGGATGGATGGACGTTCGAGCATCAGCCGGGCAAGGGAGATTTTCCCTCCGGCATACGGCAGGCGTTCGACCTGCTGGCCAAGTGGTTCACGTACACCGGGCCGGGCAACTGGCCGGACGCCGACATGCTGCCGGAGGGTTACCTGGGACCGCATCCGGGTTGGGGCGACGCGCGGCAAACGCGGGAAACAGCAGACGAACAGAAGACCGAGTTTGCGCTGTGGGCAATTTCCCGCTCGCCGCTGATCATGGGCGCAAACCTGACGCGGCTGGATGCGCTGTCGCGGTCGCTGATGACCAACCAAGATCTGCTGTTCATGAACCAGAACGCGACTTACAGCCGGCCGGTCAATACGGGCGCGCTGGGCGCTGAGTTTGCGCATGCGCGGGTGTGGCGCGCGACCATCAACCAGGCCGGAGAGCGTGGGTACGCGGAGTACTTTGGCTTTTTCAATCTTGACGACAAGCCGGTGACGCTACGCGCGACGTGGAAGGAACTGGGACTGGACGGCGAGAAACACACGGCCCAGAGCGCATGGGATGGTTCGCAGACCAAAGAGTCGAAGGAGATCAGCGTGACGCTGCCGGCGCACGGGAGCGTGGTCGACCAGGTGCGGTGAACGCGCCGGTGGTGATGCAGGGTCCTGTTTTGCAGTTTGGCATGGGGCGCGAGGATTCTTAACCGGGCCGGGGTGTGCGACACTGGAATGTCAGAGAACGAGGGGTCCCCTCCCAGCGCTCTGCGGCAGGACCGGCCCATGGACGTACTTCGTTCCACCTTTATTACCCTCTCCCACAACCAAGCTCTGCGGCGCTTTTGCGAGCAGTCCCGCGTGGGCGTGCGCATCAGTTCGCGCTTTGTCGCGGGCCTGACGCTGGAAGACGCACTGCGCGCGGCCGAATCGGTGAATCGCCAGGGAATGGCGGTGACGCTGGATTCGCTGGGTGAAAGCGTAACTTCAGAAGCCGAGGCGCATCGGGCGGCGGAAGTCTATCACCGGCTTCTGGACGCCATTGCCGCGCGGAAACTGGACGCCAACATCAGCGTGAAGCTGACGCAGATGGGGCTGGAGCAATCGGCGGAGATGGCCGAGAGCATTGCGGGCAGCCTGACGCGCCACGCCAGCGCGGTGGGGAACTTTGTGCGCATCGACATGGAGGAGTCGCGATTGACGCAGGTGACGCTGGACGTGGTGCGGCGGTTGCACGCGTGCGCCGATTTGCGGGGGTCGGTTGGGGTGGTGATCCAGGCCTACCTTTACCGCTCGCAGGCGGACATCGAGCAATTGCTGGCCGAAGGCATCCGGGTGCGGCTATGCAAGGGAGCGTACAAGGAGCCGGCGGAGGTGGCCTTTCCGCGCAAGGTGCAGGTGGACAGGAACTTTGTTCTGCTGAGCAAAATGCTGCTGGACTCGCCGCTCCATCACGCGCTGGCGACGCACGATGAAGCCATCATTGGAGCGGCGAAGGAGTTTGCCAAGCAGCACGGGGTGGCGGCGGACCGGTTCGAGTTCCAGATGTTGTACGGAGTGCGACGCGATTTGCAACGGAAACTGGTGCGCGAGGGCTACCGGGTGCGTGTGTATGTGCCGTTTGGGAGCGAGTGGTACCCATATTTTATGCGGCGCCTGGCGGAGCGGCCAGCCAACGTGCTGTTCCTGGCCAGGAATTTCTTCCGGTGAGTCGAGGCAGGGGGCGATCAACCCACGTAGTCCTTAGGCTTCGAAGATCGGCTGCGATATCGTTTTCTCAAGAAAAATTTCGCCCTGCAATGGCCGCACTTCCAAGGGAAATAGCCGAAGAGAGGATAGATTCGTCTCTCGCGAAAACCTTTGCGCTCGACGCGCCGAGTACGGTGGCTGCTACAGTACGGGCACAAGACGACTTCTCTTTCGACGACCTTTTCAGCAAATCCTGATTTGGCCGTCTGGATTCCATCTCCAACGGACACGTTGATCTCCTGGACTAATGTGTCCTCTGTTTGAGGAAGCAAGTGACAAGCGCAGCGGCGAGGAAAATTCGATGCATTGCTCGCCGGGTAGCAAGACCAGGACGAGACTAGGGAAGCTAATCTCAAACCATCCTATCGAATATTAATCCCTGGTAAATATCCTAGGGCTAAAAAATATCTGCGGAAATCCGGTGGCGAAAAATACGGCTTGTTACGGCTCCCCCGGTGCGGAAGGCTGGCGATGCGTTTATAGCGGTTCTCCAATTGGTGTAGAGCACAACCTCGAACGTTGAGTGGCGTTTTTCCCAAGAAAACGCCACCTGGCACGCCCCTCAAAACTCCACGGGAATTGGAGAACCGCCGTAGTGGCGGAGGCGGGCGAGCGCTTTTTGCGCGAGATCGGCAATCGCCTTGGCCAAGGT
This sequence comes from Acidobacteriaceae bacterium, assembly GCA_030041305.1. Taxonomy (GTDB): domain Bacteria; phylum Acidobacteriota; class Terriglobia; order Terriglobales; family Acidobacteriaceae; genus Telmatobacter. The sequence continues at coordinate 40,887 of JASHOC010000280.1, read as the reverse complement.
TGGAGAGGCGTTCAGCGATTCAGGACGCTCCAGTTTCACGCCCAGCCGGGCGGCGTAGTCGCGGAAGAGATGGTCGACGTCGTAGAGGATTTCAACGTGATCGCAGAGAAAGCCTATCGGATGAAGAATCAGAAATTTATACCCGATTTCTGAGATGGAGCTTAAAGTTTCTTCGACGGTGGGCCCGAGCCACGGGCCGCCGCTTGCGCCCTGGCTTTGGAAAGCAAACCACCAGCGGGGAATTTCAGGGAGCCGCGCCGCGACCATTTCGGCAGTGTGGCGAGCCTCGTCGGCATAAGGATCGGCGCCTTCACCAGGCCAGAGGCGAGGTGCTCCGGCGGAATCAGGGGAGGGCGGTTCGACGGTGCGCGTGGGGACACTGTGGGCGGTGAAGAGCACCGGAACCGAATGACCGGCCTGCGCGCTGAGTTTTTGCCAGGCGGGACGAAGGCGCTCAGCAAAGGCGTCGGCGAGGAGCGGGTGGCGGGCCCAAGCCTCGGTAAAGTCGATGCGCAGACTTGCGGCCTCAGCCTGCACGGCGCGGCGATAAAGGCCGACACTGGTGCGCGAGTTCTGCGGAGCCATGCAGAGGACCGCGGCTGCTTGGACGCCGTCGGCGCACATGCGGCGGACCACTTCGGGGATGTAAGGACGCCAGTTGCGCATGCCGACGTACACCGGAACCGGGGGGCCGCCGGCGGCGCGCTCAGCTTCGGCAAGCTCCGCCTCAACGAGGCGGCCCTGCTCCATGGTGATTTCTGTGAGCGGGCTGCGGCCGATGAGGGAATAGCGATGCTGGATCTCTTCAATGACCGGTTGGGGAATGGGGCGGCCGCTGACTACGTTGCGCAGATACTCAGGAATCTGGTCGACGGTTTCGGGAGTTCCGTGGGCGAGCAGGAGGACGGCCTCATTAGCCATGGGCGATCTCCTGGGCTTGCTGCGGGCCGAACTCGCGGACCATGCGCACCACGGCCTGCACGTTCTCGACGGGAGTGCCGGGGACGATGCCGTGACCGAGATTGAAGATGTGGCCGGGACGGCGTTGGGCGGCGCGCAGAATCTCCCGGACGCGCTGTTCCAGGATTTCGAGCGGCGCAAAGAGGGTGATGGGATCGAGGTTACCCTGCACGGCGTGGGCGTGGCCGACGGCGCCCCAGCCTTCGTCTAGCGGCTGACGCCAATCGAGGCCGATGACGTCGGCGCCGGTGGCGGCCATTGCTTGAAGAAGGCCCGTGGTCTCGACGCCGAAGTAGATGACCGGCACGCCCATCTGCCGGACGGCGTGGACCAGGCGCTTGGAGGCGTCGAAGACGTACTCGCGATAATCGGTGAGCGAGAGGGAGCCCACCCAACTGTCGAAGATCTGGATGACTTCAGCGCCAGCCTGGACTTGCAGCCGGCAGTAGGCGGTCAACACCGCGACCAGTTTGTCCAAGAGGCCGCTCCACGCAGTGGGATCGCGATACATGAGCTGCTTGGTGTGGATGTAATTGCGCGAGCCGCCGCCCTCGATCATGTAACTGGCCAGGGTATAGGGAGCGCCGCAAAAGCCGATGACGCCGAGGCGGTCGCGGAAGTGGGCGGCTACTTTTTCGATGGCGAGGCCGACGTATTCGAGCGCCGCGGCGCGGTCGGTGCGCAGGGCGCGGACCTCTTCCGCGGTGCGGATGGGATGATGGACGACGGGTCCTTCGCCGGCCTGGAACTCGAAATCGAGGCCCATGGGTTCAAGCGGCAGGAGAAGATCGGCAAAGATAATGGCCGCGTCCACATCGAGTTTTTCCGCAGCGGTGATGGTGACTTCAGCGGCCAGGTCGGGCTGTTTGCAGATTTCGACCAGGGTGTGGTGCTTGCGGACGTCGCGGTATTCCTGCATATAGCGGCCGGCCTGACGGAGAAACCAAACCGGCGTGCGGTCGACGGGCTGGCGCGCGCAGGCGCGTAGGAATCGGTTACGGCCGGGAAGATGGGCGATCAGGTCAGGGGCCTGATGAAGCGGGTTCATAGCCACGTCGATTTTAGCGGGCTGGGATGAGAGGGGAGGGACAAAAGCAGAGTTTGGAGCGATTCCGGGGTTCCCAAGGAGAGACAACGGCGCCGAGTCAGGCGGCTGACTGCGCCTGCCGCTCTTCCAGTTTCTGCAGTCGGCGGTTTACGTCGAGGCTGTCGATAATCTGCTGAATTTTGCCATCGATAAACGGAGCGGGAGAAAGATACTGTTTGCCCGGATGGGGATGTTTTATGATTGTGCTGCCGCGACGCGCCGCTCGACGCCGTTCGGATACCGCAACCCGATCTGCCCAGTTAGATCATTGACGCCCGAGGTCTAACAATCGAGAACCAGGGAATCCGGGCGATCCAATCGCATAAAACCGGTTTCGCCGCCACGCGTTTCAATGGAGAACTGTCATGACTCTGGATCGGCTCGCCTATAATGCGCTTCTGGCGTTTTTTTCCTTTCCCGGCGCCGCGCTGGGGCAAAAGGCCCAACCAGCTGCTTCATCGGCGACGCACACCGTGACCCTCGATGTGGTGGTGCAGACAAAATCCGGGTCGCTGGTTCCCGATCTCAGCCAGCAGGATTTTACGGTGTTGGACAACAGAGCGGTGCGTCCCATCGAGTCCTTCGCCGTCGTGACCCCGGCGCAAGAGCCGGTGCATGTGATCATCTTCATGGACGCCGTGAACACAGATTTCAATAAGATGGCTTATGTGCGCGGCGAAGTGGACAAGTTTCTGCGCGCGCGCGAGGGACAATTGGCTGATCCCACCGCCGTCGCCATCCTCGAGGACAAAGGTCCGGAAATGGCGGAAAGATATTCGACCAACGGCAACGAGGTTGCCGACAGCCTCGACCACTTCACCATTGGGCTGCGGGAGATTAGGCGCGACAGTTCCTGGGGAGCTTCCGACCGTCTTCAGATTTCGCTGAACGCGTTCCACCAACTGCTCGACTATGCCGCGACCGTGCCGGGGCGCAAGATTGTCCTGTGGATTTCGCCGGGATGGCCGCTGCTCTCCGGTCCGAGGATCTATCTCGATTCGAAGCAGCAGCAAGCGATTTTCAACGACATTGTCTCCATCTCCGCGCAAATGCGGAAGGCCGATGTAACGCTCTATAACATCAACCCGCTGGGCTCCGCGGAGTCGCTGCTGCAGGCGGATTTTTACCGGACGTTTCTCCAGGGCGTGAGCAAGCCCCAGCAGGTGCAGATTGGCGACCTCGGCGTTCAGGTGCTGGCGGTGCACAGCGGAGGATTGGCGCTGGAGTCGAACAGCGACGTCACGGGAATGATCGCGCAGTGCCTGGCCGACGTGCATTCGTGGTACGCGATTTCGTTCGACTCGCCCGTCACCGGCGAGCCGAACGAGTATCACAATATCGCTGTCCGGGTGGGCGAAAAGGGACTGGTGGTCCGCACCCGCGACGGTTATTACGCCAATCCACAGGCGATCACGCCGCGATAACCCGGATATCGCAGGGAGCGATTGGCTTGACACTTCGCATCATGAGGCCATGCCCAGGCCGACGAGATTGGCGGCGGCAATGATGACGAGCATGCCGGCCCAAAGCAGGCGGACGGGACGGCTGCCGACGCCGATCCACTCGCCTAAAGCGAGGCCCACGATGCCGCCGAAGAGGACGTAACCGCTCATGTGGAGCATCCAGTTGACGTAGGCGAGGCGCAGGGGAATGTTGGCCGCGCCCCAGGCGTAGAAGAAAAACTGCAGGTACCACATGATGCCGCCGGCTGCGGCCATGGTTCCGTTTTTGACGAGCGTGGTTTGCGGCTGCGCGAGATCGTTGGTGAGCGAGATCTCTTTTTTGAAGGCGAGGCGAACGAAGCAATAAGCGAAATTGACCACCGCGCCGCCGCCCATGATGAGAACGTAGCTGGGGAGGGCCGCGTAGAGGGCATTGACGCCCAGATGGCGCGCGGAAGCGGCGATGGGCGTGGCGGCGTCAATGGCGAACGACATGCCGGAGGAGAAGATGCCGCAGAGCACCGCGAGCAGAAGTCCGAGTTTGAGGTTGAACTCCTGAACCTCGCTGCCGAGCTGGATTTCCTTTTGATGGCCGGCGTAGGAGACGGTGGCCACGCCGACGAGAGCCACCACGACGCCGAGCATGTTCCAGAGGCCGCTGCGGCTCAAGAAGAGGGCAGCATACTGGCCGTGCATGAGCGGCGGCACAAGCGTGCCGACTACGAGCGTGATGCCGATGGCGACGCCGATGCCTAGCGACATGCCGAGATGGCGCATGGTGAGGCCGTAGCTCACGTTGCCGACGCCCCACATGGCGCCGAAGAGGGCCACCCTCCACATCAAGGCCGGGCTCAAGGCCGCATAGAAGGCGTGAAAATTGGGCAGCAAATAAAGGCTGACGCCGATGGGCAGGAGGATCCAGGAAAAAAGGCCGGCGACCGCCCAGGTGGTTTCCCAGGACCATTTTCTGACTTTTTCAATGGGCGCGTAGAACGAGGCCGCGCAGGCCGCGCCCACCATGTGCCAACCGATTCCCGCAACAACGTTCATGCTTTTTTCGCAGTCGGAACAGGGGCGTGCCGGAAGCTTTTGATCACGTGGAATTGTCCCGCAGTTTCCCCACTATATCATCCGGGCTGGGCGGAGCCGGAACTTCCTGGCAGTTACACTTTTTGCATGGCGTTCCGCATTTTTGCCGCGACGACAAGCCAGGGGAAGCTCCGCGATTTTCGCACTGCGGCGCAGGCGCATGCGGTGCGCATCGACCCTCTGCCGGGATTGGAGGAGATTGCGGCGCCGGAGGAGAACGGTTCGACCTTTGAGGCCAACGCCATGCTCAGGGCGGTGTATTACTCGCGCTATTTGCCAGGAGAGCTGGTGCTGGCGGACGACTCAGGGCTCGAGGTGGATGCGCTTTCCGGAGCGCCAGGGGTGCGTTCGGCGCGCTTTGCGGCGGACGCCGGCCTGGTGGACTCGCCAGACGCCAACGATAACACCGACGTGTGGAACAACACGTTGCTGCTGCAGCGGCTGGCGGGGATTCCCGCGCCGCTGCGGGCGGCGCGCTACCGCTGCGTGCTGGCGTGCGCCAAAGAGGGCGCGATTTACCAGACCGCGGAGGGTTCGGTGGAGGGGGTGATTCTGGAGGCGCCCCGTGGGACGGGCGGCTTCGGGTACGATCCGCTGTTCTATTTGCCTCAGCTTGACCGCACCATGGCGGAGATCGATTTGGAGACGAAGCTGGGGTTGAGCCATCGGGGAAGGGCGATTGTGGCGCTGCTGGCAATGCTGGGGAGATAGTGTCGTCGCGGGCGCCGGACCTCAAGTCGCTCCTTGTCAGCAGTCACAAAGTCGAAGTAGGATACTGCCAGCATTCGCCGAGATGGCTCTAGGGTGTATCGACATATACGGGTGGGCAGCGTGGCGAGCGAAAATTGGGCCAGACGAAGCCCACCCCATCGACGTAGACCTGTCGATGGGGACCCCGGAGGCGGAGGCCGAAGGCTTTGGTGGCTCCAAGGTCGAGGCCGACAACGAAGTATGGCCCAATTTGCGCCGCAACCCGGAGGGACGGGGCCATTTTTCCTCATCTCCGTCTCGTTCATCGCTAGCAGACGCCCGGTATGCGTCGCTCCTCTCTCCTTGATCTGAGAAAAAATGGCTCCCGTCGCTGCCCGCTCGTATATGTCGATACACCCTAAGCTTCCAGACTGAAACTGATCGGAAAGACGCCCCATGCCCGAACCGGAAAAGACGCGCGACTCCTCCAGCCGCGTCCAGATCACCGTGGCCCTTATCGGATTGCTGGGCGTGGTCGCCACGGCCCTGATTTCGAACTGGAACAATATCTTTCCCAAAAGATCTCCCGCGCCGACGCCTTCGATCGCTTCCTCGACAACGTCCGGTTCGGCAGCGGCAAAAAGGATCGAACGACCCCCTCAGGGTCCCGAACCGCCGAAGCAGGATTCGGAACACCCGGTGCACTCCAACGGACACATGGTCATTCGGGCCACCTACCGCTATGACCTGGATAGCGGCGTAGAGCAGGATGCGGGCGCCGATTTCTGGTGGGAGCACCAGACGATGAAGACGTGGTTCCTGACGCCAGAGAACGGCGCCGCGTTTTATGTTGTCGGTGAGGTTAAGTTCGAATCGGTGAAATGGTCCGACATGGAACGCTTTCCCTACTCGACCGAGAAGATCGATGCGACCGAGGGCCCGTCGAATCGCATCCCCGCGGGCACGGTGGTTGCGTACCGGACCCACAAAGGCCGGCTGGGAAAACTCATCGTCGATGATTACGGGTCCAATCTCACCATCCGCTGGCGCACTTTCGATTAGTGCTGCGCATTGCGCCGATGCGGCGTGTGCGCGCCTGCCGCGCCTTGACGATGGCCAGATGCGTTCCGAATAATGCTTGAGGATAGTCCGCGCGAGACTCCGTCTCTCAATACGAAACCCAACAGAATCGGATCGCCAGCGCAAGGAGCCACATATTCATGGCCACTGCTCAATCACCGGCCGCGCCTCCCACGCACGATCTCGGCAGCGGCGTGCAGCCGTTGCGCGCGGGTGAGGGAACCAGCTTTATCTGGCGCAAGTTGCACTCGCTTTCGGGCATCGTTCCGATCGGCGCGTTTCTCATTGAACACATCGTCTCGAACTGGGAAGCGGTCAAGGGGCCGGTTGCGTACGGCCAGCAGGTCTATTTTCTGAACCACCTGCCGCTGGTGCGGGTGCTGGAGTGGGTGTTTATTTTCATTCCGCTCCTGTATCACGGCGTTTACGGCGTGTACATCTGGCTGCGGGGCCAGGCGAATCTGGTCTATTATCCCTGGGCGGGCAACTGGCTGTATGTGACGCAACGGTACACGGGGCTGTTCGCGTTTGTGTATATCGGTTATCACGTGGCGACGCAGCGGTTCATGGGCGTGGATTTGCCCAATCATCCGGCAGCGGCGTTCTGGAAGGTGCAGCATGAGCTGGCGAATCCGTGGATCCTGGCTTTTTACGTGGTGGCCATGATCGCGGTGTGCTGGCATTTTGCGTACGGTGTGTGGCTGTTTGCGGCGAAATGGGGGATCACGCCGGGCGAAGCGGCAAGGCGGCGCTTCGCCTGGGTGTGCCTGGTGGGCGGAGTTTTGCTGGCGGCGATGGGACTGGCGAGCATCCACGCTTTTGTGAGCCAGAAATATTCGAACGCGCCGGAGAATCCGCTGTTGAGTTATCAGAAAACAGAGAACAGAGAGCAGAGAATAGAGATCAAAGGACGGAGAGCAGGAATCAAGGATCAGAGAGCAGGGGTCAGAGCGCGAAGCGCAATGATTGCAGTTCGTGTCGGCCTGGCTGCCGGCGTGGATTGCTGATCACTGACCACTGATCACTGACCACTGTTCTTCAAGGAAGGCGAATGGCGACACCGAGAATCATCGTGGTGGGTGGAGGGTTGGCGGGGCTGGCCGCGGTTATCAAGATTGCCGAGGCCGGAGGGACGGTGGATCTGTTTTCCATTGTCCCGGTGAAGCGCTCGCACTCCGTGTGCGCGCAGGGCGGCATTAACGCGGCCAAGAACCTGAAGGGTGAAGGCGACACCACCGCGCAGCACTTTGACGACACCATTTACGGCGGCGATTTTTTGGCCAACCAGACGCCGGTGAAGGGGATGTGCGAGTCGGCGCCGGCGATTATCGACCTGCTTGACCGGATGGGCGTGCCGTTTAACCGCACGCCCGAAGGCCTTCTGGATTTTCGGCGCTTCGGCGGCACGCTGTATCATCGCACGGCGTTTGCCGGGGCCACCACCGGGCAACAGTTGCTCTACGCGCTGGACGAGCAGGTGCGCCGGTACGAGTCCGAAGGCAGGGTCAAGAAATACGAGGGATGGGAGTTTCTCTCGGCGGTGATCGACGCGAAGGGCGTGGCGCGGGGCATTACGGCGCTCGATCTGCGGTCGATGGAGCTGCGCTCGTTTGCCGCCTCGGCAGTGATTCTGGCCACCGGAGGCATTGGAGCGATTTTCGGCAAGAGCACGAACTCGGTGGTGTGCACGGGATCGGCCCAGTCGGCAGTGTTCCAGCAGGGGGTTTACTACGCCAACGGCGAGTTTATCCAGGTGCACCCGACCTCGATTCCCGGCGAAGACAAGCTGCGGCTGATGTCGGAGTCGGCGCGCGGCGAGGGCGGCCGGGTGTGGGTGCCACGCACCCAGGGCGACAACCGGCTGGCGAAACAGATTCCGGATTCGGAGCGGTTCTACTTCCTTGAGGAGTGGTATCCGAAGTACGGCAACCTGGTGCCGCGCGACGTGGCCACGCGCGCCATTCACAAAGTGGTGTACGAGTTAGGGCTGGGGCTGGATCGGCAGCCGATGGTCTATCTCGATTTGACCCATCTCGACCGCGAAACGCTGGACCGGAAGCTGGGCGGAATCCTGGAGATCTACGAGAAGTTTGTGGGCGTGGATCCGCACGTGGAGCCAATGAAGATCTTTCCCGGCATGCATTACACGATGGGCGGGCTGTGGGTGGACTTCAACCAGATGACGAATATTCCCGGGATTTTCGCCTGCGGGGAGTGCGAGTACCAGTATCACGGGGCCAACCGGTTGGGAGCGAATTCGCTGGTGAGCTGCATCTTCGGCGGCTTCCAGGCCGGGCCGAATGCGATGAAGTACGCCAAGAGCGCGCCGGCCGTGGAGGGGGACGGCGGCGCGGCGGCGGAGTTGACGCGGCAGAGCGGGATCAACGCCGAGCTGATAAAGAGCGAGGGGACGGAGAATCCCTTCCGGCTGTGGCGCGAGCTGGGAACGGCGATGACCGAGCACGCGACGGTGATCCGCCAGAATAAGGGGTTGAAGCAGGCGGACGATAAGATTCTGGAGCTGCTGGACCGCTATAAGAAGATCAACCTGAGCGACCGGAGCCAGTGGGCGAATACGAGCTTCGCGTTTACGCGGCAATTGAAGAACATGCTGGAGCTTTCGCGGACGATTACGCTGGGCGCGATCCTGCGCGACGAGTCGCGCGGCGCGCATTACAAGCCGGAGTTTCCCGAGCGCAACGACGCTCAGTTCCTCAAGACCAGCAAAGCGAGCTTTACGGGTTGTGTGCAAGGACCACGTATCGAGTACGAGGACGTGGACACGCAATTCATCAAGCCTCGGCCGCGGCGGTACGACGCGGTGAAATAAAGCGCTGCGAGAGTGGATTTGGTGGCTCAGGGAAGATCTCCCTCAGGGGCTAAGGCCCTCGAAATCTTTGGTGGGGCCTATGTACGGGCTAAAGCCCGTACCCTTCACCGGGAGAGGGAATTTGGCGAACCACCGGGAAAGGGACTATGGCGAGCAAAACGGTGCAATTCGAGATCAAGCGGCAGGCGAGTCCAGACGCGCCGGCGGTGTGGGAACGATTTGAACTGGAGTGGCGGCCGGGGATGAACGTCATCTCTTCGATGATGGAGATTGCCGCCAATCCGGTAACCGCGGAGGGGAAGCCGACCACGCCGATTACCTACGACTCGAATTGCCTGGAAGAGATTTGCGGCTCGTGCGCGATGCGGATCAATGGAAGAGCGCGCATGGCGTGCTCGGCGCTGGTGGACAAGCTGGAACAGCCGATCCGTGTGGAACCGCTGTCGAAGTTTCCCCTGGTGCGGGATTTGCAGGTAGACCGGAGCGTCCTCTTCGAAAACCTGATGCGCGTGAAGGCGTGGGTCCCGGTGGATGGAACCTACGATCTGGGCGCGGGGCCGCGCGTATATCCGCAGCAGCAGGAAGCGAATTATCCGCTGTCGAATTGCATTTCGTGCACCTGCTGCATGGAGGTTTGTCCGCAATTCAACGAGGCGACGGGATTCGTGGGGGCGGCCACGATCGCGCAGGTGAGACTCTTCAACAACCATCCCACGGGGAAGGTTCTTAAGGAAGACCGACTGCGGGCGTTGGCCGGGGATGGGGGCATCCAGGAGTGCGGCTATGCGCAGAACTGCGTGGAGGCGTGCCCGAAGCAGATTCCGCTGACCAATGCTATTGCCGACGTGGGACGCGACGTGTTGGGGCAGAAGATAAAGGACTGGCTGCGGGGATAGAGTTGGGAACGGGGATGGCGAATCCGGAAAAAGAGAAAAGGAAACGGGGAACTTACTTCAAGTGGCCGCTATCGGAGAGGGCATGAACGGCGGGCCGGTGCGTGAGGCCATACGCAGCAACCAATGAAACTGAGATCGCGGGGAATGCCCCCACCGCAAACCGGATAAAGCGGAAGAGCAGACCGGTGGTGACGGCTGCGAGCAGGTAGGCGCAAAGGACTCCGCCCTGCATGATCAGCCGCTCCTCGTACTCGATGCTCTCTTGACGCGGCCTGCGCTTTTGTCGTGCGAGAAAGCGGGTAAGGCCGCTCGTCAGGTTGGTCCAGGTGCCCGTGATGTAGGTTGTCACAATGCCGGGAATTTGAAGTTGGAGCATGGCTCCGCTCTGGATGCCGATGGCCAGAGCCACGCATCCGAGGAGAACGTTAAGGCCCGGTGTGGAACCGGGTCGAGCAGCATGGCGGCCAACCAGCGCCCAGCCAATCGCCGCCGCTACGAGAAGAGCAGACTCCAGCGCCAGCGTGTAGGAAACAGCGCGCGGCCAACCGCTGCCCTCGCGAACTTTGCGGGTGAGGAAGGCCGCGAGCGCCGCGCCCGCTACATAGCCGACCAGCGAAATGCCGGGATGAAGCAGGTCGCCTTGAAGGAACACGGCGACGCCCAAAAGGACGGTATTGCCGGTCATGTTGGCGACAAAGGCGTGCCCGAGGCCGAAAAAGCTCCAGCCGTCGGCTGAACCCGCGGCCACGGCCAGCAGAAGCAACAGCACGTCGCGTTCGGAGCGGCGCATCGATGACTCCAAGCCATTGGGATGCAGTGGGCTGGCGCGGGGTGACGGGGTTGAGTTTCGTCGCGCCGAGCCATGCGTGCTTTGGCATTTCGGTTTTCCAGGTCTCAAAAGCGAGACCCCGGACGCCCTACGTTGATGCCTCTTCAGGAAATTATCAACCTAAGCGATTCTTGGAATGCCTTTGAACCGGGTGTACGGCGGACTGAGATCGTAACGGATTCCCGGTTCGGCGAGATCGCGATAGTTGGAGAAGAAAATCGCGTCACCTTGTCTGATCAGATAGTCCGCCGTTCGGGCTGCGAGCGCCTGGATGGTGAGGCCGGGATTGGCAGAGCCTTGTGTGGGCAGAATGCTGTCGTCGCAGATGAACAGGTTGGGGATGTCGTGGGTTCGGCCGAACTTGTCGACAACCGACGTCGCAGGATCGGCCCCCATCCGCGCCGCGCCGACCAGGTGCGCAAACCGGGATTCCTGCACCACCTGTTGGGCGCCCGCGGCCCACATGATTTCCGTGACTCTCTTTTTTCCAAATTCAATCAGTTTTTTGTCGTTGTCATGCAGATTGAAGGTGACTCTGGCGACGCGCAGACCGAATTGATCCTTCTCTTCCGCCAGTTCTACCCGGTTATCTTCCCAGGGGAGGATCTCTCCGAGCACTCCGATGGTGGCCCAGTGGTTATAGTCCATCATCACGCTGCGCAAGCCCCATCCCCATGCGCCCATGGCCGCAATCATCTGCTTGGCGAAGGCTACAGGAAGCGGGCCCACCGTCTGGACGGCAAATCCGCGGGCAAAGTCGCGCCGCTTGTCGGTCTCGTAAAACTCTTCAGAGAGTGCGTGCGCCGGCGGCGCTTTATAGAGGCGAATCAATTCCTCGAATCGTCCGGCTACGACATTACCAGCCTGCGCCATGAGATATTTGCCGACGGTTCCGCTGGAATTCGCCATTCCGTGCCGGTGACCGGGACAGGCGGAGTTGAGAAGCAAACGGGGAGTCTCAATGGCGTAACCGGCTACGATGACGGCGCGGCTTATTTGAAAACGCTCGGCGCCGTCGCGGTCGATGTAGACGACGCCGTCGACCCGGCCGTCATCGCGCAGGCTGATGCGCGACGCCATGGAATGCGCGCGGATTTCCGCTCCATGGGTGATGGCGTCGGGGACGTGCGTAATCAAGGTGCTGGCTTTGGCGCCGACTTTGCAGCCTTGCAGGCAGAAGCCGCGATAGATGCAATGGGGACGGTCGCCATGCGAGGCCGAGAGGATCGCGACGGGACCGCCGGCGACGGAACGGATGCCGAGTTTTGTGCAACCGCGCACCAGCACATCGCCTACACCGCCTAACGGGTGAGGCCCATAGGGGTGACCGTGCGGATCGCCCCAGGGAAACCATGCCGGACCGGCAATGGGGATTTCGCGCTCGAGCAATTCATAGTACGGTTTCAGGTCCCAGTAGGAAATCGGCCAATCGGCGCCCACGCCATCTTCGGTGTACACGCGAAAGTCAGAGGGATGAAAACGCGGAGCAAAAGCCGCCCAGTGAACGGAGCCTCCACCGACGCCTTTGCCGCTGTTATTGGAGCCCAGCGCCAGAGGATGTGTTCCGCCGGTAATGCGCAGATCGTTCCAGTAAAGCTCATGGGAGCCCTTTTCGTCACTGACCCAGTCTTTCTCCGTATCCCAGAAAGGGCCGGCTTCCAAGGCGACGACGCGAAAACCTGCCCGAGCTAGCCGCTGGACCAAGACTCCACCTGCGCTGCCGACACCGACGATGCAGTAGTCGACGGTTTCATTTTCCGCAAACCGCCGCATGGGCGAAGGAAGCGTCTGCATCGGGCCGAGGCGATGCGGCATCAGTGACTTCCTCCATGACCATGGAGCGATCCGTGTTCTGGAGGAGCGCCCTGTTCGTCGAGCACTGAAAGTGAATCCGCGGGCGCGTTCCAGTCGTAGCGCTGCTCGTGTTTCTCCCATGGCTCGGGAAGGCCATTCTCAAGGCGCATGTATCCGCGCGGATAGGCCGGCCCGCCGAAACCGATTTCGTCCCAAGCCCAGGGATGCGCGTAATATGCGGTGACGCAGTCTTCCATCAACAAAGCCCAGAAGCGATGCACCGGGATGCGGCGCCAGACGGCATGCTCCGGATCCGGCTGTCCATCATGCAGCGACTTCAGGATCAGTTCCTGGCGATGCACGGTGAGCTCCACGAAATGTTGCTTGAATCGAGACCGCGCCATCTCGTCGATGGCTTTGATTCCCAGCCGGTATGCTTCCTGGTCAGGAGGCATGTTTTCATAGCGAAAGCCATTGAGCGCGTTCTTGAACAGCCGTTCGTCGATGACGGGGAGAATCGGAATGGTCCGCGCCTCGGAGCGATCATCCTGCGGCAGCAAACGATCGATGACGGCGTCGAGCAGTGCTGCTTCCGGTTCGGAAAAGAAGCGGATGGGGGGCGTCTTCTCGACGCGTTCGGTGACCGCTCTGCGCGTGGCCTCATCCCAGCTCCTTTTCTGGGCCAGGGTGCTCAAGCCGGCGTAATAGCCGGGATGATCGAGATCACGCAGGTCGCCGCCGGTGGAGCGGAATGGAAACGATTTGCGGCTCATTTGCGCTCCCGGCGAAGCAGGCTGGCCATCAGGCCTAAAAATCCGCAGGCGGCGAACAGGAGCGGGGCAAAGATGGGCGGACCATAGAGGATGTTGTAGAGCGGCTTCTTGAGGCCGCCAGGCCGCCGCTTGATTCCGCGCGCGTGATAGTAGAAGCCGATGGCGCCATCGATGAGCGCGAGAGTGGAAGCAAGGGGAAGGGCAGTGTTCGCGACGCGACGGCTTTTCGTGGCCCCGGCAGCCGAAGCCATCAGCAGCGGCGCCAGCAGGACGGGGGTCCACTGCGCGGTGTAGCGAAAATTGGTTTTGTAGTGCGAATAGAGGGCTTCGAATCCGCTGAAAAAGGCCCACAGCACGGTAACCTTGGCGAGGTGCTTTTGAAATCTTCCGTAGCGTAAATCGGTGCGCCAATCGGAGGGTCCGGGGACGAGTTCTTCGGCAATTTCCCTGATTCTTCCGGCCAGGCGAGGCAGTTCTTCTTCGCGGCGAAGATACGAGGCCATCAAGCCGAGATAGGCGCTGGTTCCAAACAGAAGGGGCGCAAAGATTGGCGGACCCATGACGATGTTGGTGACGGGAAGGCTCCATCCGCCGGGTTTACGCGCCACTCCACGCACATGAAAGCCAAATCCGACGATTCCATCGGCCAAGTTGACGACACTAACCCACCGCAGAATGGCGCGGGCGCCCCAGCCGCTGAAGACTCCAAACAGACTCGATCCTGCAAGCGCGCCGCTCAAGGCAACCGGTGTGTGCATGACCGGATTGCTGTAGCTGCCTTTGTAATGCTCATAGCCAACTTCCAATCCGCTGACTACGCTGGTCGTCGCCGCCACGAAGCACAGGCTGCGTTGAAAGCAGCCTTCGCGCAGGTGCTCAAGAATCGAAGTCGCGACCGCAGCCAGAGACGCCGGAAGGCTGCGTTTGGCGCCACGCTCAAGCGCGGTGGTTAGAACAAAACTCACGACTCTCTCCTTCACCCCAAGCAATGCCTTGTCGGACTCCGGGTGGCTTTCTCAACCCGCACCGGCAACGCTGCGAAATTGCATGCCCTTGATCGCGAATCGCTCTGCGTCCTTTCGCTTGATAACCAGGCCCAATCCAGGGCGGGACCTATCGGGCGTTAACTGCCCGCCGACAGGCGCGATAAAACCATCGAAAAGCATCTGCTCGATGCGCGCGTGGTCATGGAAATATTCGACGTGGCGAAAACCCGGCGACGCACAGCCTACGTGCATGTGGAGCGAAGGGCCGCAATGGGCTGAGATGGGACACCCGAAACTCGCGGCGACCGCAGCTCCCTGGAGAAAACCGGTGAAACCCTTGCAGCGGGTGGCGTCGAGCTGCAGAACGTCGACGGCCTGGGCCTCAAGCATGCGGCGGAAATAGAAACAATCATAACCGTATTCGCCGGCCGCAATATCCATGCCGGCTGGAGCGTGATCGCGAACCCTCCGCATGTCGGCGAGACGGTCGGAGCTTACCGGCTCCTCGAACCAGGAGACGTTGAAGTCGACAAAATGCTGCGCAAACCAGATCGCCTGTTGCGCGTTGAAGGCTCCGTTGGCGTCGACAAATAGCTCTGCAGCGGACCCGATGGCCTCGCGCGCCACGCGCACACGATCGAGATCTGCGCCTGGCTGAGCGCCAATTTTCATTTTGACGCTGTGGATGCTTTCCGCTACCCACCCGGATAATTGTTTGGCAAGTTGCTCGCGAGTGTAGGTCGTGAAGCCGCCGCTGCCGTAGACGGCGACACTCGACCGTGCACTGCCCAGCAAATCGACGGCGGAGCAATGCAACAACTTCGCCTTCAAGTCCCACAGCGCAACATCGAGCGCCGAAATCGCCATGGAGGCGATTCCGCGGCTGCCATTGTTGCGCACCTCGGCAACCATCGCCTCATATAAGGTGAGAATGTCGAAAACCGGCCGCTCGAGCAAACATTTTTGGGCAAGCTGGTCAGCCATCACGGCGGTCGCTTGGGCGCCGTACGTGTATCCAAGGCCGATCTCGTTCCCGGCGTGAATCTCGCAAAGCACGAGAGTCGTGGAGTTCCACTGGAATGTTCCGTCGCCTTCGGGAGCATCCGTGGGGATCGAGTAGGCAGATGCCTCCACCCGGTTTATCGAATTCTCCGACAGCTTCATTGAGGAGAGGGCTTCCCAGCAATGTTGCTAAACGAGTTCACGCACCTTGTTGTGCGCACTCGTGAGCACGATCTCCATACGATTGGGTTCACCGCGAACCAGGGCTTCTGCGAGTTTGAGCGCCTGGGAAGCCTTGATCTTGGCCGGCAGCGGAGGCGTGAACTGGTCAACCACCGCCTCAATCAGAACGGGCCCGGGAACGCCGACAACCTTATCGAGTTGCTCACCACACGTGGCGGGATCCTCAATTTGAATGGCATTGATTCCCGCCCCGCGCGCGATGGCCACGAAATCCGCAGGGTAAAGATCGCAGCCATACTCGGGGTTTCCGAGAAAGACCATCTGCTCCCACTTGATCTGACCCAGGGTGTTATTTTTGATGACCACGATCTTGATGTTGAGGTTGTACGCGGCAACCGTGATGAGCTCACCGAGCAACATGCTGAGACCGCCATCGCCGATGATGCAGTAGATTGGCCGATCGGGATAGGCGACGGCGGCGGCAATGGCGTAAGGCAGGCCACAGGCCATGGTGGCGAGGTTTCCGGAGCAGCTATGTTTCTGCCCGCGCCGGGCGGGAACGTGGCGCGCCCACCACGTGGTGATGGTTCCGGAGTCGGATGTGACGATCGCGTTGGATGGGATGCGCTTGCCCAACTCCCAACCTACAACTTGAGGCCTCATCGGTTTTGCCCGCAGATTGCCCCGCTCTTCCATTAACTTCGCCCACTCAGCCTTGCCTTTTTGCGCTTTTTCGAGGAATCGCTTGCTATGCTTCTCGACGAGCGGAAGGAGGGCGCGCAGGGTGCACTTGGCGTCTCCAACGAGCCCCACATCCGCGGGATGACGGAGACTGATTCTCGGCGGATCGATGTCGATCTGCACACACTTGATCGACCCGGGCTCAGGCAGGAATTCGACATACGGGAACGATGTGCCCACCATCAGAAGCGTGTCGCATTGTTCGAGAGCGTCTTGCGATGGCTCGGTGCCGAGGAGGCCGACGCCCCCCGTTGTGTAGGGACTGTCATCCGGCACGGCAGCCTTTCCCAGCAGCGCCTTGACGATGGGAGCGCCAAGAACTTCCGCAAGCTCCTCCAGTTCCTCGGTAGCATGCAAAGCGCCTTGCCCCGCGAGGATTGCGATCTTTTTCCCCCGGTTGAGGATGTCGGCCGCGTGCTCCATCTCCACGCGCGCCGGAATATGGTCGTAGTAGGCAGGAACAGCCGATGTATGGTGAACCGGATTCCGCAGCGAACGGCCCTTTTTCATCTCCTGAACCTGCACATCGACCGGAATGGTGATGTGCGCGACACCGCGGAGGGCGAGCGCCGTTCGAATCGCCAGGTCCGCCACGCTTTCCATATGGGCGCCGCTCATCACCCGCTCGTTGTAGACGGCGACGTCGATAAAGAGCTTATCCAGCGCCACGTCCTGCTGCGTCAGAGTGCCGATCAGATCGCTATGTTGCAGCCCGGTAATGGCGAGAACCGGGGCGTGATCCATCTTCGCGTCATAAAGGCCATTCAACAGGTGAATGCCGCCCGGCCCGGAAGTGGCGACGCACACGCCCAATCGGCCTGTGAACTTGGCGTAAGCGCAGGCCATAAAGGCCGCAGCCTCTTCATGGCGGACGTGAATGAAGCGAATTTCGTCTTTTTTTCTGCGCAGGGCCTCGAAGACTCCATTGATGCCGTCGCCCGGAAGGCCAAAGATCGTGTCCACTCCCCATGCAAGCATGCGTTCCACCAAAACATCGGATGCATCCATCATGTAATTCTCTCCCGACCCAGAACATATGCTTTGACGCCTGCTGGGCTCGCAGGGGTTTCTCGATCTGCGGCGCGGCGCCTAGCCGGGCAAAAATTCGTCTCGTGCGCGCGGTTGTCTTTCCATGGGCTCGCAGGCCGCCGGCGGGTTGCGCGATTGCCTCCCACCGGAGATGATGGGTTGCACCCCAATTTCCTGCGAAAGTTGGAGCCAAAATGCCCATCCCTGTGCTGAAACCGACGGCAGCCCGCGGTGAGACCTTTGCCGGAGTCGCCTATCACGTAGAAGGCGAACTTGTCCCCGTGCTGCATCTCGAACTATAGCGGTTCTCCAATTGGTGTAGAGCAGAACCTCGAACGTTGTGTGGCGTTTTTCCCAAGAAAACGCCACCTGGCACGCCCCTCAAAACTCCACGGGAATTGGAGAACCGCCGTAGGCGGCGTGCCCGTGTACTTCGAGCATTACATTCTCCTTTGGAAGGACCTCAATGTGCGCATCGGCGTAAGGCCGCTCAAGGGCGCCCTGAAGCGCGTGCTAGCGGGGATGCCCGTTTTTCTGACCGAAGCCAGCGGGCCAGGACAGCTCGGCTTCAGCCGTGACGGGGCTGGTCATATCTTCGCCATCCATTTGGATCGGGGCGAAGGTCTCGACATGCGCGAGCATCAGTTCCTGGCCGCGACCGGAACCGTGGACTACACGTTCACGCGTGTCAAAGGCGTCTCAAATATGCTGCTGGGCGGGACGGGGTTCTTCATCGATCACTTCCGTGCTCTCGATGCAGAGGGCATTGTGTGGGTGCACGGTTACGGAAACGTCTTCGAAGTGACGCTCGGCGCCGGAGAGCAAATCGACATCGAGCCCGGCGGATGGGTCTACAAAGATCCGTCGGTGCAAATGGAAACGCAGTTCCAACGGCTGACGACGGGCTTGTTCGCGAGCGCGGGCAACCTGGTGTGGAACCGCTTTACCGGTCCGGGGAGGGTTGGCGTTCAATCCATGTATGTGCACATGCCGACCGCGGAATAATGCGCAAGAGCACTTCTCCTTCACGTGTAGCCCTTGCAACTTCAATTGAAGTTAGCGATTCTTTGGGGAATCGCCATCTTGAGCCCCCGGCTTCGGCGTAGAGCAGAAGGAGAAGTGCTATAGATCGCCGCGGGAATACGGAGTGGGTGTTTGTCCGTTGCGAATCGGCTGGCGACGCGGCAATTTGTGCTACCCACGAACAGCATTATGCTTCCCAAGCATGAGTAGGCCTGTACCTCATCAATATGCCTGCAATTGATCCAGGGGCAGGCGCACGCGGAAGCAGGTGGATCCGGGCTCCGAGCGGACGCTGATATGACCGCGGTGTTTGCGGACGATGCGCATAGCGTTGTCGAGTCCGAGTCCGAGTCCGCGGCCGGTCTTGGTGGTGAAGAAGGGTTCGAAGATGCGTTCCTGAAGCTCCTGAGGAATGCCTGGGCCGGTGTCCCAGATTTCAACCAGAAGCATACCAACCTCGAGGCGGCAGGTAAGGCGCAGAAGGCCCTCATTGCCGAGAGCATCGAGAGCGTTTTCGATGAGCGCCGTCCACACCTGGTTGAGCTCGCCGCCATAGGCGCTAATGCGGGGCAGGCCGGGCTCGTAGTCGCGCTCGATCCGGACGCAGTCCATGCGCGAAGCGAACATCTGCAGAGTGGCGTCAAGGCCGGCGGGCACATCCACTTCGAGAATCGGGGCGCGGTCCATGTTGGAGTAGTCCTTGACTGCGCCGATGAGGTCGAAGATGCGCGCGGTGGAATGGACAAGGGCGTCGGCGGCTCGCGAAGAACGCAGAAAACGGGCGAAATATTCCAGGTCGACCGCGATCTCGTGAGGGCCGAGAAAACCGCGCAGCTCCTCGAGGTCGGCGATGGTGACGCCCTGTTCGACCAGCGGCGGAGCCACCTCCGAGGCGTCTTCGACCCCGAGAGCCGTGAGCCAGGCGCGGACGGATTCGTCGCGCGCGATCAAATCGATGGCATTCGACTCATGAAAGCAGGGTCCGCGGTCGAGGATCTTCTGCTCCCAGGCGTCAATGGCGGCGATTTGCTCCGCATTCACGTGGACGTTGACGAGCTTAAAACGGTTGGCGCGGTTGGCGCGCAGGGCGGCGACGAGCGTGGCGGCGGCGCGCTGTGCGGCGGAGGCGGGGTTGTTCAGTTCGTGAGCCAAATTGCCGGCCAGCTTGCCGAGGGCGGACAGTTTCTCAGCTTGCTGCTCAATGCGGGTAACCTCGCGGACGCGATCGAGGAGGACCGACACCATGCGCTGCGCCATGGAGGGGATGGCTTGGAGCATCTCGGCAAAGACGGAGCGATGAATGAGGAGAGCCCAAAGGGGCGCGACGGCGAATCCCTGGCCGCCGTAGGTCTTCATGCGCGAGAAGGGCAGGAGGCCGGTGATTTGGGCGGCGCGGCCGATGAACAGGGCCATCGGTCCGCCCTGCTGGCGGCGGACATGAATTTCCCCTTTGAGAATGATGGCCATGTGCTCGGCCGGAGCGCCCTCGTCGAAGAGGATTTCGCCGGCGCTCGCGACCCATTCCTGCCCATGGCGGGCCATCCAGAGGCGCTCTTCCAAAGTAAGTCCCTGTAAGGGTGTGACGTGGTCCAGAGCGGCTGCGATTTCTTCAACGGGCGTGGGCGATGCGGGGGCGGTGATGGCTAGGGAAACCATGCGAGGACCTCCGAGGACGCAGTTTCAGGATAGACGACGGGGTGTGCAAATCGAGTTTGGGGGTCAGCCGGCTGATTTCGTCTGGCGCGGTCAGCCAAGACAGCGCAACGGTACGAGTTTACGCAGGCGATCGTCGCGCAGGTAAATTCCGGCCCACACCAGCAGTCCGAGGAGGACAGGGGAATCGGTTTCAAACAGGGGGCTGCCGGCGCGGATATGAATGGCGACGGCGCCGCCCAGAAACCCGGTGAGCAGCACCGCGCCCAGAATGGCCGTGCGCGGAATGGCGTAAAGCACGGTGCAGATGAGGAGCAGGATGCCGATGCCTGCGCCCCGCGAAGTGGGAACGCCGAGCTGGACGAAGGCCTGTACCACCCAAGCAGGCATGACCAGCTTGCCCACCGCGTCGAAAAGCAGGAAGAGTACGGCCAGAGTGGTGAGCATGCGGCCGGTCCAGAGCCGGCCTTTGGGGACCGTGCCGGGACAGCCGGCTTGCTGTTGACCTGGCGTCGATGCGGGTTCGTTTCTCCGATCATGAAAAGAGAGCGGAGAGGGATCGTTCGCCGTTGCGTTTGCCATGGTGCGACCTCCGTTGCGGTTGGGGCGATTCACCCGTCAATTTGAGTTGGACTCTGGCTTGGGAGTTTCGGCTTCAGGCGGTGGGAAAGAGAATTTCGGTGATCAGCTCTTCTTCCGGCGTGACGCGCGGGTCGTTGACGTAATGCTCGATGTTGTAGTCGTCGCGCAGGGGGATCTGCTTCTCCGCGACCAGTTCCACGGTGCGCGCCGTCGCCGGGCCCAGATTGGAATAGGCGCCGGTGAGAACGAAGCGGCTGTATTTGCCGCCGGAGAATTTTTCGTAGGCCACGCCCGAAGGCAGGTTGACGGGCGGCGCGGCGACGGAAACTCCGGCGCGATAGATTTGCGGGCCTATCTTGTAGAGGCTTATGTAATCGGTGATCGCGTTGTGCTCCTCAATGGCAGGAGTGAGCTTGTGGAACTCCTGCCAGGCTTGGGGCGCGATCTGCATGAATGGGCCGGTCTTCTCGAGGAAGACATAGTGCATGGCGGGCCAGTTGACGACTTCGGGTTCCTCGGTAAGCTGAATGGCCGGATTCGTGGGGATCATGAAGTCTCCTTTGCAGGTGAGGTTGGGGTGGGATGAAACAGCAGCTCGATATACCGATATAGATGGTCGAGACAATCGGCGGCGACGGCGGCGCTTTGGTGCGCCTTGGCGAGGACGAAGGCTCCCTGCAGGACGGCTTGGGTATACACGGCGAGACTTTTGGCGGTCCAATCGCCGCGCGGGCCGTACTTGGCCATGGCGGCGGCAATGTCGGTTTCTACCGTGGCCGCGTGGGAGTCCATCGCGGCTTGGCAGGCCTGGCGAATCGGAGGATGGGTTTCGTAGGCTTCCTGCACCATGGTTCCGAGCAGGCAAGTGAATTGGGGTAGCTCGCCCAGGAGGATCGACTTGCGAAATTTGACGTAGCCGAGGAGGCGGTCGAGGGGATCGGGAAGCGAACGATACGGAGCCGAGGCGAAGACGTGGCCGGCCATGGCGGAGAAGTGCTCGGCTGCCGCGACGGCCAGGTCTTCCTTGCTCTTGAAATGGTGAAAGAAGCTTCCCTTGGTGAGCCCGGCGGCCTCACAAATATCGTCGACCGTGGTGGCTGTATAGCCTTTGGCGCGGAGGATATAGAGGGCGGCGTCGAGGAGGCGGGTTTTGGATTCGCGGGCGGATGCGGTGGTTGCCATAGGCATACCTACTCGTTGGTACGGAATGTACCAACTGGTCGGTATGGTTTCAAGAGGAAGTTTTTTCCACAGGCGGATTTCCGGGGCTTGAAGTTCTCCGGCCCCAGTCATTTCCGGCAAACGGGTAAGGGTATTGACCAAACGCATACACCCCTGGGGAGGTCCGGAAGCGGGCGGTCACTCCGGCAGGAGGAGCAATCTGCCTTGAGCGAGGTTCGCCAAACCCCAGGCAAAATCGGAGTTTACCCCGGGAATTCTTTTGACCAAAAAGTGTTACGGAGGCTGCCTTCAAGTGTTATCGATGAGGACAATATTCGTAAGCTATCATTTTTGTGCGACGGAGGCGGGGTGAGGTGTGCGCTCCGCTCTCTCCGCAAAAAGGAGAGCTTGAACGCCGGGCTTGGCAGCGGAAAAAAATAAGCACGAGCAAGGATTGCCAAGCAAGGATGACGGAAGATCGCAAGGATCGATGATGACAGACCGGAACGCGCCCTTCGACGAGAATCAAATGCCCGAGGAGGGGTCGACGCCTTATTCCTGGGCGAACTTGCACGGGGTCAAATATCGCGATTTTTCCGCCTCGCGGGCGCAGGCGCGGGATAGGGCGCGCCAGATGGCGCAGGAAGGCGCGGAAGCGGGCCGTCACCAAGCCGAGATAGACGAAAATCGGCCCAATGCCGAGCAACCAAACGGCGAAGTTTCGCCGGAGAACCAGCGGGCTCGCGAGGACGAAGTGATTCGGGCGCGGCGCGGCGCACAACTCACGACGCGCCCAGCCGCGCAGGCCCAGGCGGCGCTCGAGGCGCGGGCGGCGCAGAATTCCGCGGGGCAACCACCACTCCCCGAGAAAGACGGGCCGAGTCTCGGAACGGCTTCCGAGCCCCATTTCCCGGCGCAGTCTGTTGATCACGGGTTTCTCGCGGCGCCTCGGTCTCGTTCCAGTTCGTCCGGCCTGCCATCGGCGCAGGGTCTCACCGCTGGCCCCGAAGACGCGAATGGCCGCTTGACCACGAATGCGATACAGCCGCCGCGCGATTCATGGGCGCGTCCGGCGTGGCTGGCAGAGGAGCGCGTCGACAGTCAAGCCGCAGCGCCCAAGGCTCCCGAGGATACGCTGCAGGGTTCGCGCGACCGGCTGGCGTCGCGGTGGTTTGCCCTCCAGACTTTATTTGGGGCTGCCGGCGCCACCGCGGAGCCTGCACCGGCGCCGTCACCCGTAACCGTGCGCGCTCCGGTGCTGGCGGTATTTTCGCTGGCTGGTGGGGTGGGAAAAACCAGCCTCGTGGCCACTCTGGGCCGCGCACTCTCCGCTCGCGGCGAACGGGTTCTGCTGGTGGATACGGCGGCTTTTGGACTGTTGCCCTTTTTCTTCGGAGCGCGCGACCACCGGATGGGCGTATTGCGAACCTTCAGTCCTCCGGCGGCTATGGGCGACGCGCCGGTGCAGATGATCACGCTGGATGCGGAGTCGCTGGAACAGGACAATGGCGGTCAGGAGGCGCTCACCGGCGAGATCGCCAAGTACGCGCGCGGAATTAGCCGCGTCATTGTCGATCTCGCCACTGCTTCCGGAGGCCTTACCCGGGAACTGCTGCGCATGGCCCCTCTGGTGCTCGTCCCGGTGGTTCCCGACATGAATTCGGTGGTCAGCGTCAGCTCCATTGACGCATTTTTTGAGCGCGCGGCCACCATTTCCGGCCCGTCTGCGCTCCCCTACTATGTGCTCAACCAGTTTGATCCCTCGTTGCCGCTCCATCTGGATGTGCGCGAGGTATTGCTCGAGCAGCTCGGAGATCGGCTGCTGCCTTTTGCGCTGCGCCGCACCCCTGCGGTGAGCGAGGCGCTGGCGGAAGGCATGACGGTCATCGATTACGCTCCCAATTCCACCGTGGCGGAAGATTTCGCCAGCCTTGCGGCGTGGCTCAAGAGTGTTGCGGCGCCGGCAACCAGCAGCTATCGCGGCGTGCGCTGGACGGAGAGATAACGGCTTCAAAGCTGGACCAGGACCTCGGCGCGGGAATCTCGATTCACATCAAATCGTTCAGGAATTCTTCAACGTCGCGCTGCGGCGATTCACGCCGCCGATGACCGTGGCCGAAGCCGAGCAGTACTTCAGCTTGGTTTTTCGACCCCTCCTCGCGGTTCACTCGTCCTCGGCCCTCTATTTGCAGGCTCTGCAACTTCACGGTGGGGCAGCCTTTCCTGGTATGACGCGCTCGTCATCGCAGCCGCCGTGGACACGCGTTGCGATCTACTTTTGACCGAGGATCTCCAACACGGTCAGCGATTCAGCAGCCTGCGGGTGACGAACCCGTTCCTTTGATCTGACCATTTTGCGAATCTCCTGTCCCTTTTTCGCCCGGCGTTCAGCGCCGGATGGCTGGTGGGCCAGGACCTTGATCTATCTGCGGAAAAAATCAACAAAATTGAAAATATCTATTGCAAATATTAATAAACTGGATTATTCTCTCGAGTGTAGTCAAGAAATCGACAAAAGCCCATGGCCATCCCGCCCAAACCCGCTTCCGACTGGCAGGACTTGCTGCGCATGGCCGGCGGTTCGACGCTGGTGATTGAGCGAGTCCGGCTGGTGGAAAGGCAGATGACGGTGGAAGGCGAGTTTGCTTTACCCCAGCTGGGGCGGCTCAGCCTCGAAGATCAGATCTTCGTGGCGGCCTTTGTCCGCGCACACGGCTCCATCAAGGAGATGGAACAGGTGTTCGGGGTCAGCTATCCGACGATTAAGGCGCGGCTGAATCGGATCGCGAGCCAGCTCGAATTCGTGGACACCAACCCGTCTCCATCGCGCGCGGAGGTGCTGGAGCGGCTCCAGAACGGCGAGATCGACGCCGGGGAAGCCATCCGCGCGCTGGAGGCATTGAAATGATTCCCAACGTTGCCGTCATTCGCGTTGAAAGCCCGCACTGGCCAAGGATTCCGCTGTGGATTCCGCTCATTTTGCTCTGGATTCCCTTGCTTCTGCTTTCGCCGCTGATTCTGCTGGTGATCATCGGCGCTTGCCTCGCGGGCGGAGTGAATCCATGGCGGGCGATCGCCACATTCTGGGCCATCTTGTGCAGTCTGCCGGGGACCCATGTGCATGTCAGCGCCAACGGCGCCAACGTGGTGGTCCGCATTCGGTGAGGCGGACGGCTCAAGGAGAAATGTCTTTCACCGAAGAGATGGGAGGAAATGCAATGAACGAGAATCGCCGTAAGATTCTGGATTTGCTGGCCGCGGCCAAAGTAACTGTAGACGAGGCCGAGCGGCTGCTGGCCGCGCTCGAGCCCGATACGGCCGTTCCCGTAGGGGAGTTTCAAGGCCGCGTTGGCGGCAGAAACAGTCCGGCTGACGCCGCCGTGAAGACGCGGGCCAAATATCTGCGCGTGCTGGTCGAGGCTGACGAGTCCATGACGGGAATGAAAGGCCCGACCACGGTAAACGTGCGCGTGCCTATGCAACTGCTGCGCGCGGGCGTGCGGCTGGCCAGCCTGATTCCCGCCCAGGCCCACGAGCATCTGGACGAGGCCCTGAGCCGGCACGGCATTCCGCTGACCCTCTCGCAGATCAAGCCGGAGAATCTCGAGGAGCTGATCGATCACCTGGAAGACCTGACCGTGGACGTCGACGGCAAAGATGGCAACGCCACCAAAGTCCGCGTCTTCTGTGAATGAAAGCCGCCGCCCCGGGCCAGGGAATCCGTACCCCGGAGCCGCGCGCAGACAGGAACATCCCTGAAATGCCCATCGAAAATCTACATCCCGAGTACCCCACCGACGCCCAGATCGAGCAAATGTGGGCTGCCTTCGAATCGCACGGCCGGGAAGGCATCCTGGCGTTTCTCCGCAAACGCACCCTGGAGTGGCGCGACGCGGAACGCAATGCGGAAGCTAGCCGGCCCGTCGCTGCGCAAGCCTCGGCGCCGGACAACAACCACAACCGTCGATAGCAGCTCGTAATCCGCATACGGCCGCGCCGCGTGCTTAGGAGACCTGTGTCTCAACGACCGTCAAAAGGAGAAATGCGATGACCACAATGACCATGCGCAAGCCGCATCCCGACCGCCCCATTGAAGGCATGATGGCGAAGTGGTACGCCGCCAATACCGGCGAGATGATGCAGCAGTAAGTCGATCTTGCTGCAAGGATCGCGCCCCAGCTCAACCCAGGGAGCCATGTGCTCGAGGTGGCGCCCGGCCCCGGATACTTCTGTATCGAATTGGCCAGGCGCGGCTCGTATGCGATTACAGGGCTGGATTTGAGCCGCAGCTTCGTCAAAATGGCGGCAGAGAAAGCCGCGGCGGCCGGCGTGAACGTGCAGTTCACCCAAGGTTCCGCCTCGAAAATGCCCTTTGCCAACGACAGCTTCGACTTCCTTCTGTGCCGCGCGGCCTTCAAGAACTTTGCCGATCCGGTGGGCGCGCTCAAAGAGATGCGCCGGGTGCTCAAGCCCGGAGCCCGCGGCCTCCTCATCGACCTCAGCCGGGATGCGCGCCCCGATGAAGTAAGTCGCGCCGTGGACGAAATGGGTCTCTCGGCCATGAATCGCTTTCTCACCAAGATGGCCTTCCGAACCATGCTGATCCGCAGCGCCTACACGCGGCAGGAATTCGAGCGCATGTTCGCGCAGGCGCAATTCAGCCGCGTCGAAATCGACAGCAACGGCATGGGCTTCGAGATCTGGATGACAAAGTAGCCGCCGTTCCGGCGCCGTCGAAGATAAGGGCTCCCGCGCAACTGTGTGAAATCCTCGTCGGGTGCGTCCCTTTGTTCACAAAGGGTCCTCTGTGAAACGCTTATCCAAGGCTGTGGCTAGTGGGGTTTCGCCCATCTCGCAACGAAATAAAAAGCAACCGACGCTCCCCAGTATGCGACCGCTACGAGCGCCCCGGCCACTAGTCCGATTGCGGACAGCGGTTTCTTCTCAATGTCGACTTTGCGATTGAAGAAGTCGAAACAGATTTGGAAGCGACGAGCGGTCTTGACCAGAAATCCTGCGCTGACGTAGAGCCAGAGCCAGATCGAAGTAAAGAAGGCTGGATACACCCAAAGCCAGATCCGTCCACCATAGTTCTCCAAAAAGTCAATGATGATTTGTAGTCTAAAAGACGCAGTAATAACCACCAAGCCAACAAACCCTGGGGAGATTGCGCGGTCGTCAGCCTGAAGGATGGAGTCCACCCAACGCTTTCTGACGATACCGTAAAGCCAACCAGTCAAGTGCGACGCAGACCGACTTGCAAGATCAGCGATCAAATAGGTCACGGCGATGTCGAGCAACAGCAAGAGAGTCGCCCATCGTGCGAACCTGACAAGTTGCGCAGATATGGAGGTAATACGCATCCTTGATAAGACCCACCGAGTCTCTAGTAGTGACAAATAGTCTGGGATGACGTTTGCCACGACCATGCAAGTGAGCCAAACGACCGGGTAGGCGAGGAAGTTTCCCCATATCACTTTGAAGTAGATTGGATTATGGGCGAACAGAAAGAGACAGACAAGAACCACGCTTAATACCGATGCGACTGAAGACCGCCAAAAGCATCTCCATGACAAATGCCTCGTTCCGAATACTCGATCAAAGACCTTAGCAAATGTTTCTGGCCAGGGCTCGACCTTCTTCTCGACGTCAACGCCGCGCAGCCACCCCGCGATCTCGAGTTTCGTCTGGTCGCTCAATATGCTTTCAACCTTCTCAAAAAACTTCCACGTGATTCCCGCAAGCACGCCACCGGCGGTTAGCAGCCCGGGCGGCGAATCGACGAACCTCTGAACTGCGTCTGCGAAGTCCTTCATGATTCCTGGGTCGCGCGAGATCGGACGTAATCTTGGAGTCCTAGTAGTATACTCTCCGACGCAGAATCGGGACTCTTGTTCTTAAAAGGGTAAGTTTCTGGACAATTCGCAAAGCTGCCAAACACGCGGCCTTACGCGTCCCGAAGGTCTGTCCCAAAATGAGGGCGTGAAAGAGGGCTGCGCGCGAGGATCGACCGACCACCGAGGCAGTGATTGCAACGTTCGCCCGTAGGGCTGAAGGTCAGCGGCGGAGATCACTTGCTTCCCAGGCCGGAAAACGCCGATCCCAACCCAGCCAGGAACAACCGGAAATCGGGGATAACCATTTTTGTCAACCCCTGACCAAAGCGTTCTCGCTCATTGCAAAGCCCTTCCACCGCGAATCCATTTGCCGGTAATTACCGTCCTTTCCGCTACGCTGGAATCGGGAATCGGAAAAGGGGCGGCGATGATCGGAGAGGTTCGTAGCATGCATTTTTTGACACACCGGCGAAGAAGATCGGACAACCATCCCTTTTTCAAACACTTGCAAGGTCATTAAAAAATAAGCGCCGCATTTTCAAACACTTACGACTTCACGACAGAATAACTTTCATGTTTTCAAACACTTGTGAGTCCCAAACGGATAACCGCCATGTTTTCAAACACTTGTGTATCCTTGAAAACGTAACTAGCTTGTTTTCAAATACTTGTGCAAAGCTCAGAAGCAAGGCCGGGGGTGATCCACGGGCCAAAAACAGGTGAGGCGGTTATTTCCTAACCTTCGACAGGTCCGGCAAGAAGCCCGTTCGCCATCTCAGATCTGAGGGGCTCGTTTAGTTCAATCGGGTTCGCGCAGAATCGAGCGGTCGCTTCGTTCGGGAGACGGTCATGGCTTGACGGCCGACGACGCCGGGCTCCCGGCTTACAGATGTTGCGAATCTTTTCCCGATGGTCGCCGGTGGACTTGGCCATCGATGGTGGCCGCCGTGAGTCGCTTCGATTTCCGGTAGACGTTGGCGACCGCCAGCGTCCACAGAGGAACCATATCGACGCCGGGCACGAGCTTGGCGGCAAAGGAGGGCAGAAACTCCCAGTGCCAGCCGAGCAGGTACGTGAGCGTGCCGCCGACGCAGAGATCGACGATATCATCGGCGGGCGATGCGCCGCCCTCGACAAAGAGGGGGAAGACGGCCAACTGGAAGACGTCGGCAAGAATCGCCAGAATCATCGCGGCGCGCAGCCGCGGACCCGGCGAAATTGTGATGCCATCCTGAAGCATAGGGTTTGGATGCGCCGTCGCATCCCTATTCCCAGTATCGTCCAGATTGACAGATCACGGGAAGGTTCGCGCGACGGAGCGCGACCATGGGCTGCCGGGCGCGCGGCAGTTCCGCGCCTGCGCTTTCAACGGTTACGCCTGGCTCACCGGCGCCGGCTCCGGGAGCGGGAGTTCCGCGTCGAGTCGCTGGGCGAGGAGGTCATCGCGCAGGTGGTCGATGGTGGTGAAGAGATGGCACTTCATGCCCATGGCCAGCGCAGCGTCAATGTTCTCTTGCCGGTCATCGACGAAGAACGTCTCCGCGGGCGATGTGCCGAGTTTTTCGAGGGTATAACGATAGATGGCCGGGTCGGGCTTGGCGAGGCGGAGTTGATAGCTCCACACTAAAACGTCGAAGCGGGCAAGCCAATCGAATTCGCGCTCCATGCGGTCGTGCACGTTGTCACCCATGTTGGAAAGGATGGCGGTGCGCAGGCCGCGCTGCTTGACTTGCTCCTGCCAGGCCAGCATGGAATGATTTTCCGTGGTCCACATGCGGGCGTCCCAGTCGTTGAGCTCGTCGATGGCCGCGGGGCTCAAGCTGAGCCCGGCTTCGGCAGCCAGGTTTTGCCAGAAGGCGACACCGGTGAGCTTGCCTTCGTCGTAGGCGTGGCGATCGGCCCAATAAAGGCTGTTGAGCCGGTCCGCCGGGAGCCGGGTGATGTGCAAGATCGCGTCGTAAGCGACGGGGTCCGGCACACCGGTTAAGACCATTCCATAATCGAAAATAACTGCGCGCAGAGCCAATAAGCCCTCCCTGATGCCCGTGTATGGTGGAAAAAGGCGCCTGTCTTTATTGTGCACGACGGTTTTGCGGGTGCGCGCTGCGGGTTGCGGGCCGAGGGTCCACGTGGGGTCGCGAAGTTGGGGACGAGATCGATGCGCTTTGCCGCGCGAACTAACTGGAATACCGAAGAGAGCGAGCTGGCGCGGGCTTACCGGCTGCGCAAAGAAGCGGGCTTGCCCATTGCCGATTTGACGGCTTCGAATCCGACGCGCTGCGGGTTCACGTACTCCGACAAACTGCTGGCGCCGCTCGCCGATCCGCGGGCGTTCGACTACGATCCCCACCCCAAGGGCAGCTTACGGGCGCGCGAGGCCATTTGCGCCTACTACGCGGACCATGGGGTGCTTGTCGATCCGGCGCACATTGTGCTCACGACCAGCACCAGCGAGGCATATAGCTTTCTTTTCCGGCTGCTCTGCGATGCGGGCGCGGAGATTCTTGTACCGCAGCCCGGCTATCCGCTCTTCGACTTTCTCGCCGGCCTGGACAATATCCGGCTCAAAGCTACGCCGCTGGTGTACGACGGGGGATGGCAGATCGATATCGAAGGGCTGCGGAAAGCCATCACGACAGAGACGCGGGCGGTCGTGGTGGTGCATCCCAACAACCCGACCGGCCACTTTACCAAGCCATGGGAAATTGCCGAGCTGGCCCGCCTGTGCCGTGCATTCGACCTTTCGCTGATTGTCGACGAGGTCTTTCTCGATTATGGGATTGCGGGTTCGGCATGGAGTTTCGCCCACGGCGTCGAGGGAACGCCCGTGTATGTGGTGAGTGGATTGAGCAAGATTGCCGGGTTGCCGCAGATGAAGGCGGCATGGATCGCGGCCACCGGGCCGGAGCAGGCGCAGGCTCTGGAGCGGCTGGAGGTGATTGCCGATGCGTTTCTTTCGATGAACGCGCCCGTGCAATGCGCGCTGCCGGCATGGCTGGAGGGCCGCGCGGCGATCCAAACGCAGATTCGCAGGCGGGTCACTGAAAATCTGGCCGAGCTTGACCGGCAAATTGCGCGTGTGCATGCGGTGCACCGGCTGACGCTCGAGGGTGGGTGGTACGCCATTCTACGGGTTCCAGCGCTCGCGCCGGACGAAGAGACGGTGATGGCTCTGCTGGAGCAAGGCGTTTGGGTGCATCCCGGCTACTTTTTCGGCATGCCGGAGGCTGGCTGGCTGGTGGTGAGCCTGCTTGCGGCGCAGGGAGAATTCTTGGACGGGGTAATACAAATGGTGGATTACTTAAGGCAACGCATCACGGCGGTAACATTACGTGGCTAAAGATGAATTAATAAATGAATAAAGTTGCTATAGACTTATGAAAATAATAAAGTTAAAGTTTTCATCTTTGTGCAGTTTGCAAAAACGGATTGTTCTCGCGCTCCTCGCCGATGGTAGTCGCAGGTCCATGGCCGGGCAGTACCTTGGTTTCGTTCGAAAGAGCGAGCAGGCGGGAATGGATTGAGTCGATGATTTGATCGAAGTTGCCGCCGGGCAGGTCGGTGCGGCCGATGCTGCCGGCAAAAAGCGTGTCGCCGGCGACGAGCAGTTTGAGCGGTGCGAAGTGGAGGCTGACAGAACCCTGCGTGTGCCCGGGCGTGTGCAGCACCTGGGCCGGGAATCGCGCGAGGCCGACCAGTTGGCCCTCGGCCAGGGTTTCGTCGGGAGGCGCCGTCTCCGGGGTGGTCAGTCCCAGCCACGCAGCCTGCATCTGCATCATTTTGAGCAGAGGAAGATCTTTTTCATTTAGGAAAATGGGGGCCCCGGTCAGGCGCTTGAGTTTGAGTGCGCCGCCTACGTGATCGATGTGCGCGTGGGTGATAAGGATTTGCTTGAGCTGAAGACCGAGTTCAGTCAGGCGGCGGTGAATGCGGCCCACCTCGTCGCCGGGATCGATGACGATGGCTTCATGCGCCTCTTCATCGCCGAGAATGGTGCAGTTGCACGCCAGCGGCCCCACCGGAAATGTCTCCAGTACCATGCGTCCATTGTAGAGCGGGGTGAGTGCGGAGGGCGTGTTCGCGGATGGGAAGTGCAGGATGGCCGAGTGAAGAGATCAGATGGTGCGGAGGAATTCATTGGCGTGACGAAGGTCGGCAATAAAATCGTCTGTTTGCCGACGCCGATCCTCGTCCGACTGAGCGCGCAGAATGGAGGCGGAATGCACAGTGGCAATGACGGGAGGATAGCTTTCGATTTGCTGTGGGTGTCCGCGACTTTTGGAAACCCGGAACTCAGATCCCAGGAGTGATTACGCGGCGGTGGCGCCCAGACACACGATCAGCTTCGGTTCGACTGCATCAAGCTCGGCTTCGAGCCAAGGCTTGCAGGCGCGCACTTCAGTGAGGCTGGGCTTTTTGTGGAGGCGGATTTTGCCTCTCGGCTCCCACTTGAAGTGCTTGACCGCATTTGTGATGTATACCTGTTTCGGGTCGATTTTCGCACCTTTTAGAACCTATCCATTTGAATTCTGCACACTTTGCGCAGAAAATGTTTCGACCTATGCATGATCGTCAATGTTCATGGGCCTTTGATGGCATTGTCGGCAGGGTTCAAACTTTTGATGTTATGCCCTTTTGGGTTCCGGCTACGCCGGGTTAGGCATTGCGATAGAAGCTTGCCGGCAGGGCCAACGAAGGGATGGCCAGCGATATCTTCCTTATCTCCCGGCTGTTCGCCGACCATCATGATCTGGATGGGGAGACGGCTCTTTGTGCTTTCCAGAATTTCACCGAAAACAGCCTGCGTGGCCCTCCGGTAAAGCTCACAACCGTGGCACTGTTGAACGGCTTCGCGCAGAACCGCCAGCTCGCTGGTTTCCGGAACAAACGCTGCGGCGCCTTTTGCGACAGGAGACACTCTCATCCTTTGCATCAATCGAGATGGCCGTCACGCATCTCAGATGCCGGCTCGGGGGAGTTTGCCGTAGTTACGTTTCCCCAAGTGTGGTATGGAACTTGGAGAAATTCACACGATGGTTGTAGTCCGTCTCGACGGCGTGAGGACCGACGATCCTCTTCGCTTCAGAATCACTCCAGGCTCCCGGTCAGTCGAGGGGTGAAAGCAATGCACAGGCGAATACAACGATGATCGAAGCATTCGTGCTCTGGAACGAACCAAACAACCTTTCCCATTGGAATTTTCACCTCGATGCAGGTTGGAGCCGTTTTGCAGAGATGACCAAAGCGGCGGCTCCAATTCGAGCCGCCCATCCAAAGCTGTCGATCGTGTTGGGAGGAGTCTCGGCGTGCGACGGCGATTTTCTGCGGCTCATGTCGTCGCTGGGCGTGATGGAATACGTCGACATTGTTGGGGTTCGCGGGTTTCCCCCCGATTGGAATCATTGGCAGATCGATGACCGGCCGGCTCGGATCGGCGAGCTGTTGATTTATGCCCGGCAGCGCATCCCCGGGGTTCAAGCTAACCTCGTTAAGACCGCGCACGATGACGGTGAAACTGTTGCCGACTGGCAGCGCCAATTGAAGTCGAAAGGCGTGTGGGTGAGCGAGCTCGTGCCCATGTTTCCCTTGCCGGGTAGTCCTCAATTTCTGGAGACCTTTGGCGAGCAGCCCGGCGACGACGCTTGGGAGCGCGCGCACTCGTTCAATCTCGATCTCTTCGATCACTGGGGAGAAGGCGATATTCAGGAACAGCACCCGTTGCCGCCCCGGCAACTGGAGGGGGAAGAGCACCCATGCGCATCCTGATGACGACGGACACGATCGGCGGCGTCTGGACATTCACGCGCGAGCTTTCAGCCGAATTTCTAAAGCGAGATTGTGCTGTGGCGATTGCAAGCTTTGGTCAATTGCCGAGCGCCGAACAAAAGGAGTGGGTCGAACAACAGTCGAACCGATGGCGCGACGGGTTTCACTTTTTCGCTTTGGATGCGCCGCTGGAATGGATGACGGACAACCACAAGACTTACAGCGCTGCTAGACGGGTAGTGATGTCTCTGATGCGTGATTTTCAGCCGGAGGTCCTGTTGAGCAGCCAATACTGCCTGGGCGCTTTGCCGGTAGATGTGCCGCGCATCCTCGTCGCCCACAGCGATGTGTTGAGCTGGGCCAAGGCGTGCCGCCCGGAAGGTTTGGAGCCATCCGCGTGGCTGGAGCACTATCTTTCGATTGTGAGCGCCGGCATCAGTCATGCAGACGCTGTGGTCGCCCCAACTCAGTGGACGTTGAATGCACTCGCCACAAGTTTCGTGCTCCCTTCAGAAACCTATCTCATCCCAAACGGCTGCACGCTGCCGTCCGCGCGGCCTGAACCACTGCGCAAATTGCAGGCCGTCACCGCAGGGCGATTGTGGGACGCGGCGAAGAACCTGAAGATTCTGGAAAAGGTCGATTCCAGCATCCCCATTCTGGTGGCCGGAGCGGTCGAATGCGAGTCGTCCGGCGTTGCGCCGCCTTCCTCCAGACTGCGATTCCAAGGGAATCTGGGGCAGGCAGAACTCCTCAAGCTTTTTCGGCAAAGCACGATTTACATCTGCACGTCTATCTACGAGCCCTTGGATATGCCCCGATCGAAGCGGGCCTGAGTGGGTGCGTAGTCGTCGCTAATGACATTCCCTCGCTGCGGGAAGTGTGGGGAGATTCCGCTCTGTTCTTTGAAGATTCGAAATCTCTATCGATTTTGTTGGAAATGCTCAAGAAAGAATTCTCGCTTCCGGGCTCGCGCGAGAAAGAAGTCATTCTTGCGAGCGCTTCAATTTACCTCGCAGCGAATGGGCGGGAAGTATCTCGATCTGCTTCGAAGGTTCGTGCCGCACACTGAGGCGGGCTCCTATGCAGCCTAGTTAGAAGAGTTTTTCGCGAATTATCACCGCATACAGGGAAGAAAATATCGGTCCCTCGGCTGGAAAGGCGTAGACAGTGCGGCCCGGAGCCTCAAAAGCATGAGGCGATAGCTTCCCAGCCGCTCATCACAGCAGGGTGTCACTTACGATTAAAGCAATGTTGAATCGAATTTCCGGAAATCGATAAAGCAAGCGCAGAGCTGTCCGTTGATTTCTCCCGCTTACGAAATCAGAGATAGGCGTTGCTTTTCGATTGCCTTACGGATCGGGACAATTTTGCAGAAGGCGATTGTTTTGAAGGTTCGGCGGTCGTCAAGCCAATCGACTTTTCGCCTTTCCGGACCCGATTGCCAAGGCGCCAGGAAATCTCCCGCGCCGCCTTGCACACTTCAGCAGAGAAAAAGGGCAGCCGCCCTTTTGTAAGCCGCACAATCGGCCCCGAGATGCTGATTCCGCCAACGACCTTTCCTTCAGCGTCAAAAATTGCCGCGCCAACACACCGTGCGCCGATCGCCGACTCCTCGTCATCAAGCGCAAACCCCAGCTCACAAATGTTGAGGAGCTCTTTTCTGAATCGCGAGACATTGATTGCCTTTTGTCCATCGTCTGGCGTCGCTTCGATGGACGAGATAACTTCTTCCTTTTGCTGAGCATCCGGCAAATTGGCAAGGATTGCCTTTCCGAGCGAGGTCCGATGGGCAGGACGGCGCATTCCTACGGGCGAAACGTACTTGAATGTTTGTTGGCTCTCCAAGACATCTAGATAAACGATTTTTGTACCCTCCAGCATCGCCAGGTTCACGGTTTCACCAGTTACGGAGCGAAGGTTCTCCAATATAGGCCGGCAAGTCCGGCAAAGAGTCCCTTGGAAGCTGGCTCCGGACCCCAGCCGGGCGAGCCTCGTTCCAAGCATGTATGTTCCGGCAGCGTCGCGAAAAAGATAGCTCTCCGCCTCAAGATGACTCAAAAAACGATGGGCGGTGCTTTTGTTGATGCCCGTCATTGCCGCGATGTCCTTCAACTGCAGGCCATACGGCGAATGATCCAACAATTCCAATATGCGCAATACTTTTCCGATTACCCCGACCGGAGCCGATTTCGACTTCGACATCACCTTTCGCATCCGCTAATGACCTCTCTTTCCCACTCAATCCGCAGAATGTTCAGTAGCATCGCTCCCGTCGGAACGGCCGCATCGATCTTATCATTGCGCACACCGCAAGTCTTCCCGAAAGTTTCCAGGTTCGGCTCTGCGGGTGGAAAATTATCAATTTTGGCGTTGCCCATTTATCGTCGCCAAACACTGATTTCACATCTTGAAATATTCAATTTATTTCTTGACATTTATTATTCGAGGGCAGTAGAAGAGTTGCAAGCATTGAATCGACTTCAAAGAGGCGCCTTTTTGGTCGAGTTGAGCCTTGTGGGCAAGGTGGCGGTGGTCACCGGCGGGGCGAGCGGCATCGGGAAAGCGATCGCCTGCTCGTTCGCGGCTGCGGGAGCCAGGGTGAACCTAGTGGATATTGATGGTTCTGCCGCCGAAAAGGCCGCCATGGAAATCAAGCAATTGGGCGGCTGCGTGCGGGCCTTCCAGTGTGACGTGACCGACCAGGCGAGGGTAGATTCGTTTTTTTCGCAGCTTGCCGGCGACGGGCCGATCGATGCGCTCGTGAACTCAGCCGGCATTGCTCATGTGGGAACGATCGCGGATACGGATGTGGAGGATTTTGAGCGCGTTTTCGTGGTCAACGTGAAGGGAACCTATCTGTGCATAAAGGGTGCGCTGCGGCACATGGTCGATCAAGGCTACGGCGCCATCGTTAATCTCGCCTCCATTGCGGCCACCGCGGGCATATCCAATCGATTTGCCTATTCGATGAGCAAGGGCGCGGTGCTGTCGATGACGCTTTCTGTGGCCAAGGACTTTCTAGAGAAGAATATCCGATGTAACTGTATTTCTCCGGCTCGTGTTCACACGCCCTTCGTCGATGGTTTTCTGCATAAGAGCTATCCGGGTAGAGAGCAGGAGATGTTCAACAAGCTATCGCAAGCGCAACCGATTGGCCGAATGGCAAAGCCTGACGAGGTTGCAACCATGGCGCTCTTTCTCTGTTCAGAGTGGAGCGGATTTTTGACTGGAGCAAATATTCCGTTCGACGGCGGCTTCATGCATTTGCGGAGTTGAAGTTGGCCGTAGAACAAATAGCGTGAACGAACTTAGTTCGTTCAGGGCCGAAAAATGTGTGGAGTTGAACCTTGCGCTGCCAGGACTAGGGACCCGGCGTAAACGGAAGCATAACTTCAACTTTGGATACAGGAGGCGATCCCATGCAACGATATTTCAGAGGATTCTCAGGCGCGATTTTGGTGATCGCGCTTTCTTCCATGACCGCGTGGGGGCAGGTGGGAAGAGGCGCCATTTTCGGGACGGTGACCGACGCTCAGAACGCGGTGATTCCCAACGCGGCTATCACGGTGACGGACGTGGGGACGGGGACGGCCGTGCATATGACTTCGGATCAGACGGGAAACTACATCGTTACGGATCTTGCCGCGGCGAGTTACAGCGTGTCCTGTTCGGCGCCTGGTTTTGAAACCGTGAACCGGACCGACATTCTGCTCCAGGTGGACCAGAAAGCAAGGGTGGATTTAACCCTCCAGGTAGGACAAGCGCAGCAGGTAGTTACCGTCGAGACGGATGTGACCAGCCTTGACACCTATACTCCGACAGTCAAGGACGTGGTCGATTCGATGCGCATGGTGGAACTGCCTCTGAATGGACGCGATGCCCTCAGCCTGCAGGCTCTGCTTCCCGGATCAGTGCAGATGGGCAGCGGGTCCGCGGCCAGCGGCATCGCATTGAATACGAACCTAGTTTTTAGTGTGGATGGTGCCCGTCCAAATCAATCCGCTTACACCTTGGATGGCGGCCTCAATATGGATATGTATAACAACGTTCCGGCGGCTTTCCCCAACCCCGACATGTTGCAGGAGTTCTCGATTCTGCAAAACAGCTATAGCGCTGTGGACGGCCGCGACGCGGGCGCCGTGGTCAACATGATTACAAAATCCGGGACCAATGCGTTTCACGGCAGCGCATACGATTTTCTCCGTAACAGTTATGCGGACGCCAGGGATTACTTCGCTACAGTGGTTCCTCCTCTCAGGCGCAATCAATATGGTGGAACTATGGGAGGGCCGGTGATTTTGCCGCACTATAACGGCAAAGATAAGACGTTTTTTTTCATGGGGGCGGAACTGACACGACAGATCCTCGGCAGCACGGTTTCGTCAACCATCGTTCCCACCGGCCTGGAGCGGCAAGGGAACTTCTCCGAGACAACGGTGGGTGGACAGCCGATCACGGTCGCGCCCCCCAGTACAGTTACAGCGGCGAATCCCATTGGCGTTCCGTACCCGAACGCTACAATTCCTCAGGGCAATCTCGATCCGGTGGCGCAGGCGTTCACCAATGCGTTCCTTCCACTTCCTAACGAGCCAGGAAATATCTACGCTTATAACCTGGGATTGCCGACCCGCGAAAACCAGGCGATAGCGCGAGTCGACGAGACTCTTTCGGCGGCGGACAAATTCAACATGCGCTATTTCTTCGACGATAGCTTTAACGCGCAGAGCGCGGGGCTGCCTGCATTCAACTCGAACAACGATTGGCCGACCCACAACGGCACGATCAATGAGACCCATGTATTCACCCCTGGCCTTGTGAATCTGGCTACGTTCATGGTCGCGAGAAATACTTTCATTCGGGGGCCTCAGTTGACGAGTCCATTAAACTGGGCGGCGCTGGGATGCCAGTCTTGCATACCACTAGCTCCGCCCAATATCCCCACGGATTGGGCGATTGCCGCAGCGAACGGTCTTTCGATTCGGGTGCCTACGAATTTTCGCAGCTACATGATGAATTATCAGGTCATTGACACGATGAGCTGGAATAAGGGGAATCATCTATTTCAGTTCGGAGGCGAGTATTCCTATGAGCGCCGCCTCGGGCACGAGTACTATCAATTTTCCACCGACTGGAATTTCAATGGAAGCCTATCTGGCGACTACGGCGATGGCTATGCAGATTTCTTCCAGGGCGCGGCGTTTACGGTGTATCAGAATACGCCTCTTTTCTCAGAGCAATATAAGTACACGCCATTTCTTTTTTTCCAGGACAACTGGCGCCTGACGAAGAAATTGACACTGAATCTTGGGGCGCGCTGGGAACCATATATAACCACCCGCGACCGGTTTGGGCATGACGGCGCTTATCGTCCCGGACAACAATCGGTCATCTATCCACTGGCGCCTGTGGGGGCGCTGTTTCCGGGCGACTCTGGCATCGGTCCCGGCGTGAGCCCGGACCGCTTTGACCGGGTTTCACCCCGGGTTGGCTTTGCTTTCGATCCGTTTGGCGATGGGAAGACAAGCATTCGTGCGGCTTACGGGATCTTCTCGGACACGCTCCGCGCGGTGGCACTCAACACGAACCAGACGAATCAGCCGTTCTCGCTGGGTGAGACCACATATGACGCGCTGCTTTCCAACCCCTATGGAGGAAGCAATGCGCAAATACAACAACTGCTGCTCAATTATGTCCCACCCAAGACGGCCGCACAGAAAGCGGCCAGAGTCTTCTATCTGCCCATGACCGAAAACACCATTGATCCTAACTTTACAACGGGATACATCCAACAGTGGAACTTGAACGTTCAGCGTGAGATCTGGAACCAGACAGTCCTGACCGTGGGATATATTGGAAGCAAAGGTACTCACCTTCTCCTGCTTGAGGAGGAGAATCCGGGTGTCTACATTCCCAACGCGTCCACCTCGAGCAATGTGAATTCGCGCCGATTGAACACGAACTTCCAGACAATTACCGACGACATTGCCGCCGGTTATTCCAATTACAATGCTCTTCAAATCACGTGGAATCGGAGATTCGCGCAGGGGTTCACCTTGCTGGGCTCCTATGTTTACTCCAAATCTATGGACATTGCCTCGAACGATGGAGACAGCGGATTGGGAAATCAGGCGCGAGATCCCTACGACTGGAACCTAGACTACGGACCATCCGATTTCGATCTCAAGCACCGCTTCGTAACTTCGTTCGTATATCGGATCCCGGGCTTGAGGTCCGAAAATGGACTGGTGAAGAGCATCACCAGTGGCTGGCAGCTGGACGGAATTCTGACCTTGCAAACTGGATTGCCGTTCAGCGTGAAAGCCGGGATTGACCGGAGCCTTGTCGGGGTGGCCTCAGATAACGCCAATGTGAACGGTCCCGTGGCTGTATATAATGGGCGGTCGAGATCAGCGAAGATTGCCGAATACTTCGACAAGAGCGCATTCTCGCTGCCGGCGTTGGGGACATTCGGCACGGGCAGCAGGAACATGATCTATGGGCCGGGTTACGAGAATTTCGATGCGGGTTTATTCAAGACCATACCGGTCTCTGAAAGCACCCACATGGAACTTCGTTGGGAAAACTTTAACACCTTCAATCATCCGAACCTTTCCAATCCGAACAGCACGTTTTCGAGTTCAGCGTTCGGGCGCATTACGTCGTCGAACAGCGGACGAGTGATGCAGATCGCGGCCAAATTTGTCTTTTGACGTGGACCAGCCGGCGAGCGGTGGCTTGCCGGTTGGTTTTTTTTGCATCCACTTTCAGGCCTGAAGGGTTCATGAGACATTGGGCCTGATGGAAATTTCGATAATCCCTGATTGCTTGAACTCGGTTTACTTACCCGGAGAATAGGATGTTGTGGAAACGAAGACGTTTCGAAAGATGGTGCTCCGGACGCTGGCGGTGGTTTGTATGCGCGACGGCTGTTGCCAGCATCGGGATCATCACGTACAGCGCGAGGCTTCAAGCGAGCCCCGCGCATAGTTCTCACGACTATTTCGTGTATGTGGGAACTTATACCCGCGGCGACAGCAAGGGCATTTATCTGTATCGCTTCGATGAGAAGGCGGGACAGATGACCTCGCTGGGCCTTGCGGCGGAGATTGCGAATCCGTCGTTTTTGGTCAGTGATCCCTCTCACCGGCATTTGTATGCTGTCACCGAGATGACCGAGCGCGGACCAAACGCTTATCGGGCAAATGGCACGATCAGCAGCTATTCCATTGATCCTAAGACCGGAGCGCTCAAATTTCTCAACAGCGTGTCTTCAGGCGGCAGCGGTCCGTGTCACCTGGCGATCGATAAGTTGGGAAGGATCCTGTTTGTCGCTAACTATGGAAGCGGAAGTGTGGCCTCGTACGCCATTCTGAAGGACGGAGGCATCGGCGCGATGACTTGGTTCGATCAGCACCACGGCTCCAGCGCCAATCCCAGGCGCCAGGAAGGGC
>JASHOC010000279.1 GCA_030041305.1 Acidobacteriaceae bacterium | reverse complement strand
CGCTCAGCACGATGATGGGCGTCCCGCTCGAGATGCTCTTGAGCGTCTGGCAGAGCTCGCGCCCCGAGATGTTGGGAAGGATCAAGTCGAGGACCACCGCCAGCGGCTGCTCGCTCCGGAACAGCTCCAAACCCGTGCGCCCGTCGCCGGCAACCACCGCCGTGTATCGCTCTTCGGTGAAGATTCTGCGCAGCACCCTCTGCATGCGGGGATCGTCTTCAACGATCAGAATCGCGCCCAGGCTCGCAGCCGGGGAGAGATCGGGTTGGGCCTCTGCTGTCATCTCCGTGGTCTGGATCATGGCTCGAACCTCCAATCATACTTATTTTGGCCGATCCGCCATTCTTA
The DNA here is from genome assembly GCA_030041305.1 of Acidobacteriaceae bacterium. GTDB lineage: Bacteria > Acidobacteriota > Terriglobia > Terriglobales > Acidobacteriaceae > Telmatobacter. The sequence goes on along the minus strand of JASHOC010000279.1, from coordinate 2,276 downwards.
TCCCCCGCCGCAGCGCAGAAATTACAATCGGATGACAATTTTGCACGTTGGAGGCGACTCCGTTGCCCTGTTCGGCAAACTGGTCATCACCACCGAACTCAAGCTGCGCGAACTCGTCGTCATTTCCCAGCTTGCCTGCGGCTGCACCGCATAATTTCCCATTTCTCTGCCCGCATTGTGTAGAAGTTCAATGTAGAGGGGCCAAAATCACCCCGGCGGCGTCGAGGGCGGGGACAAGAAGCTCAAAATTGTCGCCCGTTAGAGGGGCTGATTTTCTCAATTCTTGAATCTCGCCTTCACACTGCTTTAACCACGCGCCGCTAGTCTTTGATTGGAGTTGCTCAGTCATCCAGGCAACTCCGCACGAATTGTTCTCTCTCAATTGCGTCTACTCCCGGATTTCCCCAAGTTTCTCTCCGGGTGTTAGTGCGCCCAAATCAACAGAGGAAATCGCCGCATTGAAATCGAACCGCATAGGTGTGTTTCTGCTCTTTCTGGGCACTGCGTCGCCGGCCGCATGGGCTTGGGGGCGGCGCGGGCACGAAATGGCCAATAAAGCCGCAGTCGAATCGCTTCCCGCGGATGGCCCAACCTTTTTGACCAAATACGAAGACTGGATCGCCGCCACCGGTCCGCTGCCGGATACATGGCGTGGAGCATTCACTCCATATTCCAAACTTTTCGAAGATCCGAATCACGGCTGGTTCCGGGAGCAGTTCGCGTTCATGAAAACGATTCCCCGCTCCCGCTACGAATTTGTCATCGAGGTATACAACGAGTATTTGCGCGTCAAGAAAACCGATCCACAGCGTGCGGCATTGATGAATGTCCGCTGGACCGGCACGCTTCCTTACGCCGCCATGGAGAATTACGACCGCATGGAGGCCGCGATGCGCATGTATCGCCAGCTCATCACGGACCCATCGCCCGACGCGCAAACGAACGCGCGCTTTCTCGAACAGGATATCGCTTTCTACATGGGCTGGCTGGGACACTACACAGCGGACGGAGAACAACCGCTGCACGACACCATTCAGCACGATGGATGGGTGGAGCCGAATCCGCATCATTACACCACCGATCCGCGCGTCCACGGCCGGTTTGAATCGCAGTTTGTCGAACTTATCAAGTTATCCGACACCGATCTGTTGCCCTTGATGGGCAAACCCACTGTCCTTTCCGATCCGATCGCAACCATCATCCAGTACCTGGATGAATCGAGCACGCACGTCGAGGAAGTTTATCAGTTGGATCAGAGCGGGGCCCTTAAGGATCCCCAAAACGCGCAGGCGAAGTTGTTGGTGTATTCGCAACTGGCCAAGGCCAGCACATTGCTGCGCGATTTGACGTACACAGCCTGGGTGGAAAGCGGCAAACCGATTCCGCAAGTTATGCGGCAGGACGGAACCTGTGCGGTTGCGCCCTGCAGCGGAGCGGTTCCGAATCCCATTTATCCTTCCGACCCCGATTACGATCCGGCTACAGGCACGGCTCCGCCCCCTGGACCGCGTCCCGCGTGGAATAGCGGAATCCACGAATAGGGCCAGCATTCGAACTTCGCTCAGCGAGGGCTTTTCGCACGACGCTGCGATTTTCCCCCACATCGGTGTTCGCCGGCGGTGCGAGCCGCCGCGCACCGTCAAATTTCCCCACAGGAGGTTATCCATGCTTCGCCGCTTCGCATACGCACTTATCGTCCTCATCGCCATTCCACTGCAGTCTGCATTCGGCCAATCGAACGCGGTGGATGGCGCAGTGTCCGGCTATATTCACGATCCATCCGGACAAGCCGTCCATGGCGCGCAAGTAACGCTGCTTAACCTTGGCACCAACATTTCCATACAGGCGATCACCGACGATCAGGGTTACTACCGATTTCCGCTGGTGCAAGTCGGAACGTATCAATTGACGGTAACCGCGCCCGGTTTCGACACATACGTCCGCAAAGGGATCGCGCTCAATGTGGGCCAGATGGCGCGAGTGGATGCCACGATCAAGATCGGCTCGGTAAGCCAGACCGTGACCGTGACCGCGCCCGGCGCCATGGTGGAAACGGGAAACGCGGTGGTGGGCAGCGTTTTAGCCGAGCTTCCGCAGTTTGCGCGATAAGTCTTGTATTTTCAATGCGGGCAGTGCGGAGTTTCCACTACATCAGTGCGAATTCCGGCACGGCGGGCAGACGCAGGCCGAGGCGTTGGAGAAGGATCAACTGGTGCGGATTGGGTTGGCTGATGCAGCGCTTGGGCAAAGTGACCCCGTTGCGGGTGGGTAGAAGC
>JASHOC010000278.1 GCA_030041305.1 Acidobacteriaceae bacterium | reverse complement strand
ATGTTATCCACAGTTTGTTGGTCATTCTGGTAGACGAGAATGAACTGCGGTCTCGGATCAGCGTGCATCTGGTCAAAGAGTTCTTTTGTGAGCCGCTCGCCGGTGGCCGGTATAGCGAGATCTCCATAACTGATCCCTAACTCCCTCTGCCACCCCGGGTTGAAAACCGCCGAGTTGATATAGGTCAGGCCTGCCGTGTAGGGGTACGCTTCTGTAGTTACATCCAAGCCGCGCGCACGAGCCCCGGCAATCATCTCAAGGCACTCCGGCGCATCCTTCATGCAACTGCTGTTGACATGAACGATGTGCAAGGGCGCTCCGCTAACAGCGGCGTCGGCGATCACTTCGCTGACCGCCTCGATGGAGCCGGGATCGAGATGGCCTGAACTGCGAATGTGCGTAAAGACCGGCGCGTGATTGCGAGCGGCGACGCGGAAGATCTGCAGGACTTCATCGCGGCTGGCTCCGGGAGCATATTGAATCCCCATCCCGATGCCGAGCGCGCCTGCGTCAATCTCATGCTGAAGACGATCCTGCATCTGTCTCACCTCGGCAGGGGTCGTCGGATCGTTGGTGGCGGGTCCGCTGGGGATCAGAAGCGAATCCAGCGGCGGTGACTGTCCTAAAGCAAGGGCTCGCGCATAATCGTAGTTCGCCGTCGCCCCGTAGTTGATTACGGCTTTTCCCGCCCGCTGCTGAAGGAATGTGTTGATGTTTTTCGCGCCGATTTCCATTTCCAGTGCGGTGGTCACACCGTCGAACACCTTCAATCGGTACTGCTCGGGCTCTTGCCCATGCTGGTGCAGATCGATGAAACCCGGAGCAATCACCAGCCCGGTGGCGTCAATCAACGTCTTTCCCTGCATCTCTGCGGTGCTGACTGCGGCGATGGTCCGGCCCTGAATGGCGACGTTCCGAATGGCATCGAGTCCCGTTTCAGGGTCTATGACGCGGCCACCGCGGATCACCACGTCGTAATTCTGCGCGAACACGGGTGAGCCTGCAAAAAGCATCAGCAGCACAACACAGAAACGTTCCATCATGGGGCGTTCTCCTGGTTTATGAGGCATACGGGAAAGAGGCGCGGATTCATTATAAACGCGCTCTTGACCCCGCAGCTCCCGTTCGCCGTGGTCGGGCCTCACGGAACCAGCCTCTCTGAGTGCGTTCCGGCAATCACCATACGCCGTTTGCGCAAACACCGCAATGCAGAGATATTGCCTGAGCGGACCGTGATTCACACCATGCTGACTATTGACGCGTAGGCGCGCGCGCCTACGCCTTCTCACCACCCTGGGCGTCGGCGCTGAAAGCGGTGGCAGACCGGCCACAGCCAGCAGCAGCTTGTTGGCGGCATTGAACAGATTCAGGTGCGTATTCACGAGACCATCTGTCGCCGCGACGAAAATTGCGGTGCGGCGAGAGTGGTTGATCGCAATGTAGGTTTCAAAACCGGCTCCCCCGCCAGTCTTTTCGATTATGTGCGACGGAGAATCAACCGGCAAAATATGAATCCAGCCGAGGCCAACGCCTGTTGGTTCGCCTGCATGATCCAGCCCCCTTTGCCGCACAAGATTCGAAGACGCAAGATAGATGGCCTGCGCGGCTTCGCTCTGCGCCGGCAAATCAGGTCCGCCGCTGCCAAGCAGGTACTTGAGCCAGATCGCCATGTCGGCCGCAGTCGAGTAGAGGCCCGAACTGCCCGCAGTCGCTTCGGTCACACCGCAAGCTTTTTCGTCATGGGCTCCGGCGAGTAGCCGGCCGCACTGCTCGGCATTTGGAAAGAATGTCGTCTGTTGCATGTGGAGCGGGTCGAGCGTGCGTTCCGCAAGAAGCGCCGCGTACTGCTTGTGAGCAGCGGACTGGAGAGCATCGCTGAGGAAATCAAAAGCGACATTGGAGTAGAGAGCGGCAGTGCCGGGGGTGCTGCGCAAGTGCTCATTCGGGAGCCAGCGCCAGCGCGTGCGATAGTCGGGAAAAGCAAAGTGCGCCGTTTGGGGAGGCGCCGATCCCAACTCTCGCGGAAGGCCCGATGTGTGTGTCGCAAGATCGAGCAAAGTGATGGGGCGGTTCCGTTTCGGCACAAGAATGCCTGGCGGAGCGAAGCGCTGCAGCGAATCGTTCAACCGGACGGTCTTGTCGGCGACAAGCTTCGCGAGCACGTCCGTGGTAAAGATCTTCGTCAGCGAGCAGAGCCGGAGAAAAGAATCTTGCGCCGGAGCCCGATGGGAATTGGGCGCAGTTTCGCCCTATCCACGGAAGAGCACCTGGTTTCTTTGAACCACCACCAGCACCATCCCCGTAGATCCCGACTCCACGAAGAGATCCCGACCCAGAGCATCGGCAGCTTGCAGGCCAGCCACAGACGTTTGGGTTTGCGCCTGCGCCAAAGCGGCGGCGCACGGGCACATCAACAAGAAAGCAAAAAGTGTCTGAAGGAACCGTGTGTTGCTCATCCTCGGCTATAGTAGCAAGCTGCATAGCGCGAGCAATTCAACAGAGGGCCGTGTCCCCGCCAATTTCAAGATTGGGCTATTCGGCCCCCATTTCCGGCCAGTTGGACGGACGACGCTCACCCGCCCCGAATGCCGCCCGTGAGGAGATCGGAGCGGCTCAACCAACGTCGTAAACGATCTCCGCACAGGAAGGCGAAGGCGCCCAATCACTCCCGGGAGAGGAAGCTTCAGCAAAGGTTGGCCCGCGACACGAATTGAGCCTCATTTTTCCGGACATGAGTTTCTCTAAATCGAACGGATCAGGCTGCGGCCAGATATCTCCGCAACCAGTCGATGACGAGACTGCGCATTTCGGGGGTTTCCTGGTGGGCGCAATCAAAGAGCTCGATGCGGCAATCCTCCTGGCGGCCGTATTGCCGATACAGCGGCAGCAGATTTTCGCGAATCTTCTCGACCCCAGCGGGAGGCGTCAGGGGGTCCTCGCGACCGTTGACGCTGAGATGAGGCCGCGGGACGATCAACTCGTTGATCGCAGTGGTGTCGAATTCTTTCAGCAACGATGGAACGTAATAAAAAATGCTGTGACCGCTAAGACCGTGTGCGGCAATGAGCGAATCGAAATCGGTAAGGCAACAAATATCGATGGCCAATCGGACACGGGGATCGAGCGCGGCGAGCCACCACGTTTTGGTGGATCCCATCGACATTCCAGTCGCGCCGAGCCTTTGCGGATCCACTTCCGGGCGGGATGCGAGGTAAGAGAGAGCACGAAATTCGTCGAACATCATCATGCCCCAGAGCACCTGACCGCGCCAGAGCATGAGCTTAAAGGCATCTTCTTCTCCTCGGTGGCCATCACTGTCGCGCTGACGCTCACCAAAGCACCAACTGTCGATGGCCAGGGTGACCATTCCTAATTCCGCGAAGACGGGGGCATAGGCTGGTTGAACGCTAGTTCCCTCGAGCAGTTGTTCCTTGCCCAGACCGTACATTCCTGCGTGCCAGTGAATGAAGAGAAGGCCGGGCGCAGGGCGTCGTAGCCCCTTTGGAATGAGAAGGAGAGCGGGAACCGGTTCGATCCCGTTCAGGTCGAGGATAAGCCGCTCCAGAGTGTAACGGTCGTGTTCCTCTGTGCGGACCAGCTTGGGAGGTGCGGATTCATGTTGCCATGGCAGATCACCGAGGAGACCCCAGAGATTGGCGCGCCGGCGCTGTTGGTGTGCCGAGAATCCGGTTTCCGCTTCGGCGGCGAAGTTGTTGGTAGCGGAACTCATGCCAAGGGAGACGCCTCCCGTCAAAAGCGCGGCTCCAGATACAAATTGGCGGCGGGTGGTGGTTTTTTGTCCGGAGATGATCATGGCAACCCATTCTATACACTTTGTTATGAGAAACGCTGCGAGCGGAGCGTAGACGCCTATGGGCCGCATGTACCGATTGGTGGGCTCTGGGCGGTGAAGAGTTCTTCGGCGAACGGCGGATAATACAATCATCCACATGGTTCCGGACAAGCCGACACGCCGCGATGCTCAGACAGGAACAGCCGACGCCTCTCTGCTCCCCGCCGCTCCTTTGCCCGCCGGGTCCGCGGCCTCGCCCCTGTACTTCACCAGCGCAGTCCAGATGGCCCAACTCATGCGCGCGAAAAAGCTCTCCGCGCGCGAAGCGCTCTCCGAGCACCTCAAGCAGATCCACCGAGTCAATCCCATGGTGAACGCTATAGTCACCCTGGTCGCGGAGCCGGCCGCCGAAGCTGCCGCGCGCGCTGACGAAATGCAGGCGCGCGGCGAGCAGCTTGGCCCGCTCCACGGCCTTCCCGTAGCCCACAAGGACCTCTTCGAGACGCGCGGCATCCGCACCACCTACGGCTCGCCGCTCTTCAAGGACTATGTTCCCCGAGAAGATGACATCGTTGTCGAGCGGATGCGGCGCGCCGGCGCCATCATCGTTGGCAAGACCAACACACCCGAATTCGGCGCAGGCTCGCAGACCTTCAATACCGTCTTCGGCGCAACCCTCAATCCCTACGACCTGAGCAAAACCTGTGGTGGATCTTCCGGCGGCTCCGCAGTCGCCCTCGCCTGCGGCATGGCGCCCCTCGGCACCGGCTCTGACACGGGCGGCTCGCTGCGCAATCCCGGCGCTTTTTGCAATGTGGTCGGCTTCCGGCCCTCCATCGGGCGCGTGCCGAATCCAAAAGCTGGGATTGCCTGGTCGACCCTCAGCACCAGCGGATGCCTCGCCCGCTCAGTTGGCGACTTGGCCTTCGCGCTCAGCACCATCGCTGGCCCGGATCCCGACACACCACTCTCCATCAACGAGCCCGGCGAGTTCTTCGCGCAGCCGCTTGGCCGCAGTTTCAAAGGTGTGCGTGTCGCATGGTTTAAAGATCTCGGCGGCGTCCCATTCGACCACCGGGTCCGCGTCGTCGTCGATGGCCACCGCGCCCTATTCGAATCGCTCGGCTGCATCGTTGAGGAGGATGAGCCTGACTTCTCTCCCGCCGAAATTTCTTTTCGCATCCTCCGCGCGTGGGTCGCAGCCGCCAATTACGGCAAAATGTTGCAGCATCATCCCGATGCCTTCAAGAACACACTTAAAGAGGAAATCCAGATGGGCATGAAGCTCACCGGTCAGGATATCGCTAGCGCCGAGGTTGCCCATAGCATCCTGTGGCGCTGCTTCCAGGCGTTTCTCGACAAGTACGAATACTTCATCCTACCCACCACGCAATTACCTCCATTCGACGTCAACATACCTTATCCAACTGAGATCGCAGGCGCGCACTTTGACAACTACATCGATTGGATGAAGTCCTGCTGGTACATTTCGGCCACCGGAAACCCAGCAGTCTCAGTGCCCGCCGGCTTTACGCCCGAGGGTCTTCCCGTCGGCTTACAGATCGTTGGCCGGGACAAACAGGATTTAGGTGTCTTGCAACTCGCGCACGCATTTGAACAGGCAAGCGGTTTCGGGAACAGGCGCCCGGCCATCGCGTGAACAGGTACGGCCTTCCTGTTTTCCAAACCGTGCCTTTGCCGACGCTTCCGTCCTCAAGCCACTTTCAGCTCTGATTAAGTCTGCATCCCCTCAACAGCGGACGTCGAAGGCCCTCCGCCCTCAGTCGGCGGGTTTAAACCGAATCGCGAAAATCTAAAACACAGGAGATTCGCTTCCATTAACGGAAGAAGACAAGGCAAGTATCAAACAACCTGTCGGTCACCCCACCTCGTCATAGGCACGACGGAGCATTTGGCGCATTAAAGAAACCTTGTAGGCATTATCGATGCGCTGGTTGGCGTCGCTGACAATGCCAGGATAGTGGTCCGGAATCAGCGAGGCATTCGAACGAACTTCCCGTAAGGCCTTCATGAGTTGATACATGTCGGCGTAGCCATCGTCCTGATACGTCTCATGGAACCGTGGAAGAGGGGAACTGACATTGCGGAAGTGCACGGTGAAGATTTTGCCTCGACTGCCGAAGTCGTGGATCATGCCGGCAGGATCCTTACCCATCGTATCGCCACCTTCCAGCCATGTGCCCAAACACAAACAGAGTCCCCAGTTTTTGCTACCCCCAGCAGCTACCTCCTCAGCATGCTTGTAACCCGCGTAATTGACAAACACCTTGGCTACACCATTCATCGGAGTAATTGGAGGGTCGTCAGGGTGGTGGGCGAGCTTAATATTCGCCTTTTCCGCGACCGGAAGAATCGCTTTGAGAAGGTAGGTGTAATTCGCCCAGATGTCATCAGCGGAGTAGTCACGATCGAACATTCTCTCTTCGACCCTTTGCCGAAAGTCGTCCACGCTGAACTCACGAGCTGCATAGCCACGCGGGGTCGTGATCATATTGGTCGTATAGACATTTCCCGGATGAAAATCGATGTGCGAAGTCCGAATGCCTAAACGGCCACAGTCGGTGAGAAAGGTGTTGAATTTGTCGATGTCTTCGTCCTTGCCAGGCTGTCCGAGCTGAATCCTCAGAGAACGATAGGTCTCATTGAGCGCACTATCAATCTTCAGACCGTATTCAGCAAAACGTTCCCGCGCCATTCGAATGTCGTCATAAGAAGCGTTGTTTCCAAAATCTGCGTGGAGCCACCGCAGCCCAATTTGCTTGAGAAAGAGCAGCTCTTCATTTGAAGTGCGCTGGACTGTTATCTTAACGGCGATCTTTGTGCCCTCTTCCGTATCTTCGTCTTTATGAGGAGGGCGCGGAGCGGCGAGCCCAAAAGCTGAAGGCAGGGTCATTCCATACGCAGCAGCTAGCAACGGTAATTTGAGAACATCGCGGCGCGCCTGCATTTGCAGGACGCCAGGAGCTCTATTGTCAAAGTGAGCCATAAAAACCCCCAGGGTTTAACCTTCAAGTAATTTTTCTAACAGTCGCCGAGCCGTGAAGCATCGTTGTCACTGATTCGACTTCTACTTTGCATCTTCAAGAACTCACTGGAATCGAACGCCTGATGACCGGTAAATCCGAGCTTCGAGCACCGCCATTGTTGAACGCCTCTCTTCAATCTGCCGGACGCCGATCTGAGTAAGCCTGCGGATTGCCTCGTCGGTCACGCCGTTTCGTAGATCATTCGGTCCCTTGGGGCGGCTGGCAAGGTCGGTCTCCCGGTCGTCGAATACAACTTCTACGCTCATCGCGCCGTGGAGGGATATTTCGATGGCCTCGGACGCGGCGGCGCCATCCTGACCTCCTCAGATTACCAGCATATGAAGGATCTTGCTCCGCTCCCCAACGAGGGCGCGCACACGCTCGCCGAGATGTGGGCCAACATCACCTTTTTCCCCAAAGCTGTGATTCCCGGCGCTGAAAAAGCCAACGTGCGCATGGCTCTCCATCCCAACGATCCGCCTCATCCGCTCAGTTGCGGCTCGAACCAGATCATGGGGACGCTAGATGGCTGGAGACACCTGATCGAGATCGTCGATAGCCCTTCGAACGGCAACACCTGGGACTACGGCGTGACCCGCGAAATGGGCCACGATCCCATCGCTGTTTGCCAGTACTTCGGGAGCCGCAACCGCATCAACCACGTGCACTACCGCAACGTGCATGTCTTCAAGTCCCACGAAGATTACGTGGAAGATTTCCCCGATGAGGGCGACAACAACATGCTGGCTGTCATGCGCCAGCTCCTCAAGGTCAAATACACGCGCGATTTCTACCCCGAACATCCGCGCGGCCTCGATTACGATCGCGGGCGCCCCGGCGGCTACGCCGGAAACGTCTACGACTTCGCCTATGCCAAGGCGATGCTTCAAGCGGCACTGATCCTCGAACAGGGCTGAGCCATCCCACTGCTCCTTTGCCGCGGCGGTGATACGACGTTCATCCAGCAGACGACCGGCAAGCCTTCGGCATTTTGATGCCCCTGTCCGCAGTATTTGAGCTACGGCCCTTACCACGCGACGGTCGGCCCCACCCCGCAGGTCAGTAGTCGAAAGAGCCCCGACGTCCTTGACCCTGAGTTCTCTATGTCCGCAACTCGCGGCCTGGCTGGCGCCTTTCTTGCGATTAATATCGGCCGCGAACAGGCATTTGAAAGATGCCGGTGCATCAGCGACAAACCATGGAGAGAGTAGCAGGCTACAATCGCAGCCCTCCCGCTCAAGCTCCTGGCGTCTCTGCTCGACCCGCTGCCCCAAGGCTGGTCAGCCAACTTATTGCTGTGCAGTTCCGCTGTGGAGCGTGGTTCTGATCAGCGCGGTGACAGAGGAGCAGCGCACGCCATCGAGCCCGCCGCGGGAGGCAAGGACGTCGTAGCCATGCGCCTTTTCAAAATTGTCATCCGATTGTAATTTCTGCGCTGCGGCGGGGGATAAGAATGGTGGATCGGCCAAAATAAGTATGATTGGAGGTTCGAGCCATGATCCAGACCACGGAGATGACAGCAGAGGCCCAACCCGATCTCTCCCCGGCTGCGAGCCTGGGCGCGATTCTGATCGTTGAAGACGATCCCCGCATGCAGAAGGTGCTGCGCAGAATCTTCACCGAAGAGCGATACACGGCGGTGGTTGCCGGCGACGGGCGCACGGGTTTGGAGCTGTTCCGGAGCGAGCAGCCGCTGGCGGTGGTCCTCGACTTGATCCTTCCCAACATCTCGGGGCGCGAGCTCTGCCAGACGCTCAAGAGCATCTCGAGCGGGACGCCCATCATCGTGCTGAGCG